>PTLL01000048.1 GCA_002938315.1 Alphaproteobacteria bacterium MarineAlpha3_Bin2
CTATTCGGGATGGATCGTAATGCCGTCGCTGTTCCTGATTTTGTTCGGGTTCGGCATAGGGTTCTATCTTGTTCCGTCGTTAATACGACAGGGACGCCAGATGCGCCACAAGAAGGATGAGGATTAGGCGATAAGCCATCGGTACACCGGGTTCAGGCCAAGAAAAGCCCCGCTGGAGCGGGGCACGTTGTTTCAGTAATGTCCGCTTTACCCCCAAAAGCGGACATCTTTTAGGTAGTCGAAAAGAGTCCGTTAATGACCCAAAGCGGACCTTCCGTTGCCGCCATCGGCGACCTTATCGTTGTGCGATGCGTGAATAAAAGGGATGTCATTTTCACCATTTGGATTAAACTTAAAGCCGTTATAAGAACAGGGAGGTAACTATGATCAGAAATACCATTATTATCGCCGTCTTTACCGTTTTCGCCTTGGGCGCGTTCACCCCGCCCGCCTTGGCCTCGCACTGCCCCAAGGACGTCAAGAAGATACAAGCAGCCATGTCGAAACTCGACAAGAGCAAAATGTCCATGGCTAAGGATGCAGCCGCCAAGGGGCTAGCACTCCACAAGGCCGGCAAACATGGGGAGTCGATCAAGGTCCTGCACGAAGCGTTAGAGGCTCTCGGCATCAAGCACTAGTTCCAAGCGTTTCGCCGTCGCTCGGATGTCCGCTATTGGCTATTAACGGACTCTTTGCCACATCCTGAATCATGTCTGCTTTACCCCCAAAAGCGGACATTCGTAGGTCCGAGTTCGTTTTATTCGCATTGTGGGCCGTTTTAAGGCCCGTTGGAGCGCGTTTAGGGGCGATGATGGCTCGGTTTTTACCCTCCCTGTAAAAGGGGCCGCCACAAGGGCGCATATACCGTATATTTTGCCGTATACCATAAAATCTTGAATAAAAATTATTATTTTTCAATTAGATATATTAAATTTCCTTCGCCTTGTAGCGGCAAATTTCATTAACCCTGCATTCTGCGCAAAGCGGTTTTCGAGCCTTGCAGACATAACGTCCGTGCAGGATCAACCAATGATGAGCATGGGCTTTCCATTTATCAGGCGTGCGTTTCAGCAACCCTTTTTCCACCTCCAACGGCGTTTTCCCCGGCGCCAGACCGGTGCGGTTGGAAACTCGGAAAATGTGGGTGTCCACCGCAATGGTCGGCTCACCGAAGGCAACGTTCAACACCACGTTGGCGGTCTTGCGGCCAACGCCGGGCAGGGATTCCAAGGCTTCACGATCACGGGGCACCTCGCCTTTAAATTCGTCCATCAGGCGGTGCGATAGACCGATAACGTTTTTGGCCTTGGTGTTGAACAACCCGATGGTCTTGATGTAATTTCGGACCTTGGCTTCACCCAAGGCGATCATTTTTTTCGGCGTATCGGCGACCTTGAACAAAGGGCCGGTAGCCTTATTGACGCCGACATCGGTGGCCTGCGCCGACAGCACCACGGCGACCACCAGGGTATACGGGGTTTTCCAAAGAAGCTCGGTCTCGGGCTTGGGGTTGACCTTTGCCAGGCGACGGTAGAATTCATCGATATCGGCTTTTTTCATTCTCGGGTGCTGACTCTAATTGAGGCCCAACACGTCACGCATGGAATACAGCCCCGGCGCCTTGCCTTGGGTCCACAGCGCCGCACGAACTGCGCCACGGGCAAAGACCGAGCGGTCCCCGGCCTTATGGGTCAGTTCAATGCGCTCCCCGTCACCGGCGAAGATAACCGTGTGGTCGCCAGCGATGTCGCCGCCCCTAAGCGTCGCAAATCCAATATTACCGGTGGTGCGGGGGCCGGTGTGGCCGTCGCGCACCCGTTGAGCGACCTTGTCCAGGTCGACGCCGCGGCCCTCCGCCGCCGCCGCACCCAAAGCCAGCGCCGTTCCCGACGGCGCATCGACCTTGTGACGGTGATGCATTTCGACAATTTCGATATCGTAATCATCGCCCAGCACGCCAGCGACCTGTTCGGTCAGCCCCAACAACACATTAACGCCGACGCTCATATTGGCGGCTTGGACGATCACGGCTTTGTCAGACGCGCTGGCCAAGGCGTCTAGGTGATCAGCATCAAGCCCGGTGGTGCCGACAATCAACGACCGGCCCATATCCGCGGCCAACACCGCGTGCCTGGCGGTGGCCACCGGAATGGTGAAATCAATCACTGTGTCGGAGACCTGAAACAACGCCGCCGCGTCTTCACCGACCGCTAGTCCCGCCGCCTCGGCGCCGGCGATTTCGGCGACGTCCCGGCCGATCATGTCACTGCCCAGGGCTTCGGTGCCGCCGGCCAGTGCGCATCCGTCGGTGGCCAGAATTTCACGGACCAGCATATGTCCCATGCGCCCGGCGCAACCGACAATTCCGATCTTCATCACTTCTATCCCGTCCTTGGTATGCCCAAAACCTTCAGTTTTTTAGGCGACCCCGGGCCGGATTGCCAGAATTTTCCGAAATAAAAAACGCCCAGAGGGCGATGCGTTTGACCGCATCGCCCTCAAAGGCGTCATAATTGATAATGTTAGCTGGAGTGTAGGCCTACAGCGGAGGCGTGCACACCGCGACGCATTTGCCGCTTCCGTCAAACTCCATGGTCTTGCCGCTGAGCGGAAGATGGACCGGGGCCCTGACCGCTTTCTTAAAGGTCGCGGTGCGGGTTCCGGCGATAATCTTGCCGCCCTTGGTCGCCGGTTCATTGGCATGGGAGACAATCACGGATTTCGGCCGGAACATCGTATTGATCACAAAGGCGGCTTCCTTCGGCCCGGTGGTAAAGGTATCGCCAATATTCATGACCACCACTTCGGCATGATAATACCCGCGCACCACCGCGTCCTGTTCGGCCGTCATGCTGGTATCACCGGACAGGTAAACGACCAGCCCATTGGTGAACTGCAAGATATAACCGGTGGCCTGGCCGGCATAACCGGCGATCCCGGCGGCCTTCATGGCTTTGCCCATTTCACCGCCGATGAAAGCCGGGTTTACGCCGTTGGAGTGCAGCGCCGGCACGGTGGGAATCTCGACGCCGCCGACCATTTTGGTGGCGCCGAAGCGGACCAGGACGGAGTTCTTCGGATTTCCACCAAGGGTTCTCAGTTTTTCCCGAAAAAACGCCCGCATTTTACTGCCGACGACGATCTTGGCGTTCTTGGCCAGCGCGATGTTGACGGTGTTGGTGTTGGGCGCAGACGTGTGCCGGTCACCGATATAATCGCCATGCATATGGCTGACCAGAATCGCATCGATCTTGCCGAAACGGGGGTCATCGGGATCTTCAAAGATCATCGCCCGGTCGAGGCGGCAGAATTCACCGTCCTGGCCCCCCAAGGGCGTGATTTTCACGTTCTAGGACGAGGCGGGCGCCGCGACCGTTCCCATAGACAGGCCAATCAAGGCAGCCGCCAGGGTCAATAATGTCTTCTTCATCGTAGATGTTCCTCCCAATTTTAGAACTTTTTCAATTTAGAATTGTTTCAGGCTGCAATATGAATGGTATCTCTTTTAATTTCCAGGGTTTGTAGATAAATAATCAAACAAGATTATGTGATTTGAACCGCACGACGATTTCAAGGGAGAGATTATGACCTACAAAAGCGGCCGCCATTTTCTGCAAATACCGGGACCCACCAATGTGCCGGACCGCATTTTACGGGCCATGGACCGACCGACCATCGATCACCGGGGGCCGACCTTCGCCGACCTGGCGCTGGAAGTGCTGTCCGGGGTCAAGGGCGTGTTCAAAACCGAACAACCGGTGATCATCTACCCGGCGTCCGGCACCGGCGCCTGGGAAGCCGCCCTGGTCAACACGCTGTCGCCCGGCGACAAGGTATTGATGTTCGAAACCGGGCAGTTCGCGACCCTGTGGCTGCGGGTCGCTGAGCGCCTGGGGCTGGATGCGGAACTGGTTTCCGGCGATTGGCGTTCGGGCGTCGATGCCGCCGCCGTCGAGGCCCGGCTCAAGGACGACAAGGACCACACCATCAAGGCCGTTTGCGCCGTCCACAATGAAACGTCGACCGGTGTCACCAGCGGCATTGCCGCCATCCGTAAGGCCATGGATCAGGCCGGGCACCCGGCCCTGTTGTTGGTCGACACCATTTCCTCGTTGGCGTCCATCGATTACCGCCACGATGAATGGGGGGTCGACGTCACCGTCGCCGGATCGCAAAAGGGCCTGATGCTGCCCCCGGGGTTATCGTTTAACGCGGTCAGCGAAAAGGCGCGCGCCGCAAATGAAACCTCTGGATTTCCGGTATCCTATTGGCGCTGGGACGATATGCTGGCCGCCAACGAAACCGGGTTCTTTCCCTACACGCCGGCGACCAATCTTTTGTACGGCCTCAAAGAATCGATCGCCATGCTGAACGAAGAGGGGTTGGATAACGTCTTCGCCCGCCACGACCGGCTGGCGGAAGCGACCCGGCGCGCCGTCCAGGCCTGGGGGCTGGAGGTGTTGTGCCAAAACCCTGGGGAACATTCCAGCGCCTTGACCGCGGTGCTGATGCCCGACGGCCAGGACGCCGACGCGTTTCGTAAACTGGTGTTGGAGCGTTTCGACATGTCCTTGGGCAACGGCCTCGGCCGGCTCGCCGGCAAGGTGTTCCGGATTGGCCATCTCGGCGATTTCAACGAACTGATGCTGGCCGGCACCCTGTTCGGGATCGAAAAAGGGCTGCGGCTTTCCGGCATCAACAGCGCCCAAGGCGGCGTCGAAGCCGCCATGGATTACCTGGACGGCGTCTGAGGACCATGCCGCATTCAGATTCCGACCCAGAAACGGTGTATTGCGCGCCGGCGGTGGGAGGGTTTTGCAGGGATTAGGGCGCCCGGTGGTGGGGTTCGGTGAGGTCAATGGTCGGGCCGAGCGGCACGATGCCGGTCGGATTAACGGATTCATGGCTGCCGTAATAGTGCAATTTGATGTGGTCTATGAACACCGTTTCCGCGACGCCGGGATGCTGGTAGAGGTCGCGGACATAGGCGGCAAGGTTCGGATAATCGATCAGGCGCTTCAGGTTGCATTTGAAATGGCCGACATAGACCGGATCGAAACGCACCAACGTGGTGAACAGCCGCCAGTCGGCCTCGGTCAGCGTATCGCCCGCCAGGTAGCGGCGGTCCGATAAATGCTCTTCCAACCAGTCGAGGGTGTCGAACAGCGGCACCACGGCCTCTTCATAGGCTTCCTGGCTGGTCGAGAACCCGGTCCTATAGACGCCGTTGTTGAGGGTTTCGTAGATGCGTTCGTTGATCGGGTCGATTTCGGGGCGCAGGGCTTCCGGATAATAATCGCCCGGCGTGGCGCCGATATTGTCGAAGGCCGAATTGAACATGCGGATGATTTCCGACGATTCATTAGAAACGATGGTGGCGGTTTTTTTGTCCCAAAGCGTCGGTACGGAGACACGCCCGCTGTAGTCCGGATCCGCTGCGGTATAGATCTGGTGAAAGAAGTTGGCGTTGTTGACGGGGTCGGGGATAACGCCGTCGCCGGGATCGAACGTCCAGCCGTCGGCGCCCATGTGCAAGTTCACTACCGATAACGAGATCATTTCTTCCAGCCCCTTGAGGACGCGAAAGATCAGCGTGCGGTGGGCCCACGGACAGGCGTAGGAAACATACAGGTGATAGCGCCCGGCCTCGGCCTTGAAGCCGCCGTCGCCGCTCGGCCCCGGCGCGCCGTCCGGCGTGATCCAATTGCGGAAACTGGATTCCTTGCGCACAAAGCGGCCTTTGGCCGCCTTGGTCTCATACCACTGGTCGACCCATTTTCCGTTTTGCAGAAGCCCCATGGTAATTGTCCTTTTCGGTTGTCCCGGCCCTAAAGCCGAGTGCCTATTCCTTCAAGTCCTCCCACAGCTCCTTGACCTTGTTGAAGAAGCCATGGGCTTGCGGGGAGTGGTGCTCGGTACTGCTTTCTTCTTCGAATTCCTTCAACAGTTCCTTTTGCTTTTCGGTCAGGTTGACCGGCGTCTCCACCATCGCCTGGATGAACATGTCGCCCCTGGCCGATGACCTCAAGATCGGCATGCCCTTGTTCTTGAGCCGGAACTGGTGGCCGGTGGGGGTGCCTTCGGGGATGGTGACGCGGACCATCTTGCCTTCCAGGGTCGGCACCTCCAAGGTGCCGCCGAGAGATGCCGTCGCCATCGAGATCGGCACCCGGCAATAGATGTCGGCGCCGTCGCGCTGGAACAGGCGGTGCGGCTTGAGGCTGAGGAAAATATAAAGATCCCCCGGCGGCGCACCGCGAAGGCCGGCTTCGCCCTCGCCGGCGAGGCGGATGCGGGTACCGTCCTCCACCCCTTGCGGGATATTGACGGAAAGCCGCTTTTCATGGTGAACCCGGCCCTGGCCGCCACAGTTGGAACACGGGGTTTTGATGACCGTGCCTTGGCCGCCGCACGCGGGACAGGCGCGTTCGACGGTGAAAAAGCCCGATTGCGCCCTAACCCGGCCGTGACCGTGACAGGTATCGCAGGTGACCGGCGCGGCCCCACCGGCAGCACCGGTGCCGCTGCATTCATCGCAGGCCGCCGACGTCGGCACCCGGATATCGGTCTTGTTGCCGTTGAAGGCCTGTTCCAGGGAGATTTCCATGTTGAAGCGAAGGTCGGAACCCTTGCCGGCGCCGCCCTGTCCGGCCTGGCGGCCGCCGAAGTCGCCGAACATTTCATCGAAGACATCGGCGAACCCGGAGGCGAAGCCGCCGCCACCACCGTGGCCCCCGGCGCCGGCCTGTTCAAAGGCGTCATGGCCGAAACGGTCATAGGCGGCGCGCTTTTGGTCGTCCTTGAGGACATCATAGGCCTCGGAGACGTCCTTGAACTTCTTTTCGGCCTTCTTGTCATCCGGGTTGCGGTCCGGATGATATTGCATCGCCAGTTTACGATAGGATTTCTTCAGGTCGTCGGCGCTGGCGTCCCGGGCAACCCCAAGTGTCGCGTAAAAGTCATCTTTAGCCATCGCGAAGCACCTTTAGGGGGTTGACCTTGAGACGAACGCCTGCGCGGTTAACGGGACAGCCTGCCTAATTGGCCTTCTTTTTGTCATCGCCGTCGTCCTGATCGGCTTCTTCGAAAGAGGCGTCGCCGGACTCTTCCGCCTTGGCGTCTTTAGAATCCTCTTCCGGGGCGTCTTTTGCGTCTTCTTCCGGATCGACCTCTTCGAATTCGGCATCGACCACCGAGCCATCGTCTTCATCCGCGTCGCCGGAAGCGTCGCCGTCACCACCATCACCGCCATCGCCGGCTTCCGCCGCGGCGGCTTCTTCCTGGCTGGCCTTGTACATGGCTTCGCCCAGCTTCATGGAGACTTCCGACAAG
Organism: Alphaproteobacteria bacterium MarineAlpha3_Bin2; assembly: GCA_002938315.1. Lineage (GTDB taxonomy): Bacteria > Pseudomonadota > Alphaproteobacteria > Rhodospirillales > Casp-alpha2 > Casp-alpha2. The sequence continues at coordinate 7,333 of PTLL01000048.1, forward strand.
GCTTCGGTCTTGGCCTGCAGGGCCTCGGGATCGGCGTCTTCGTCTTCAAGGGCGTCTTTCAGGTCCTTGACGGCGTCCTCGATGGCCTGGCGGTCTTCATCGGGAACCTTGTCGCCGTATTCCTTGAGGTTTTTCTCAGAGCCGTGGACAAGGGCATCGGCGGAGTTGCGGACCTCAACGCCTTCGCGGCGCTTTTTGTCCTCTTCGGCGTGGCTTTCGGCATCCTTGACCATGTCGTCGATATCGCTGTCTGAAAGCCCGCCAGACGCCTGGATGCGGATTTGCTGTTCCTTTCCGGTCGCCTTGTCCTTGGCCGAAACGTTGACGATGCCGTTGGCGTCGATGTCAAAGGTGACATCGACCTGCGGCATGCCGCGGGGCGCCCGGGGTAGATCAACCAGATCAAACTGACCCAGCACCTTGTTGTCGGCGGCCATTTCCCGTTCGCCCTGGAAGACCCGGATGGTGACCGCGGTCTGATTGTCCTCGGCGGTGGAAAAAACTTGGCTTTTGCGGGTCGGGATGGTGGTGTTGCGATCGATCAGGCGGGTGAAGACACCGCCCAGCGTTTCGATGCCGAGGCTCAAGGGGGTGACGTCCAACAGCAACACATCCTTGACGTCGCCTTGCAGGACGCCGCCCTGGATGGCGGCACCGATGGCGACGACCTCATCCGGGTTGACGCCCTTATGCGGCTCGCGGCCGAAAAAGTCCTTCACCGTTTCGGTGACCTTGGGCATGCGGGTCATGCCGCCGACCATGATCACTTCTTCGATTTCCGACGCCTTCAAGCCGGCATCCTTGAGGGCCTTTTTACAAGGCTCCACGGTGCGCTGGATCAGGTCATCGACCAGGCTTTCCAGCTTGGCCCGCGTCAGTTTGATGTTGAGATGCTGGGGGCCGCTTTGATCGGCGGTGATGAACGGCAGGTTGACCTCGGTCTGCATGGTCGACGACAGTTCGATCTTGGCCTTTTCCGCCGATTCCTTGAGCCGTTGCAGCGCCAGTTTGTCTTCGCGCAGGTCGATGCCGGTGTCTTTCTTGAACTCAACGGCCAGGTAATCGACGATGCGAATGTCGAAATCCTCGCCGCCTAAGAAGGTGTCGCCGTTGGTGGATTTAACTTCGAACACGCCGTCGCCGATTTCAAGGATGGAGACGTCAAAGGTGCCGCCGCCGAGATCATAAACGGCGATGATGCCGGATTCGTTTTTCTCAAGCCCATAGGCGAGGGCGGCCGCCGTCGGCTCATTAATTATGCGCAGCACCTCAAGGCCGGCGATCTTGCCGGCATCCTTGGTCGCTTGGCGTTGGGAATCGTTGAAATAGGCGGGCACCGTGATCACCGCCTGGGTCGGTTCCTCGCCCAGGAACTTACCGGCGGTTTCCTTCATTTTCTGAAGGATGAAGCCGCTGACCTGGCTGGGGGAATATTTTTTGCCTTCGATTTCGACCCAGGCATCACCGTTTTCGCCCTCGACGATGTCATAGGACACCAGCTTCTTGTCCTTTTCGGTGATCGGATCGTCGTAGCGCCGCCCGATCAGCCGCTTGATGGCGGACAGCGTGTTGCTGGGATTGGTCACCGCCTGGCGCTTGGCCGACTGGCCGACGAGCCGCTCGCCGCCTTCGGCAAAGGCGACCATGGATGGCGTCGTCCGCGTGCCTTCGGCATTTTCTATGACCTTGGCGTCCTTACCGTCCATGACGGCGACGCAGGAATTGGTTGTTCCTAAATCGATACCGATAACTTTACTCATCTGATCCTCTTTATTGTTGACCCCTTGACCCCGGCCGGCTTGGGCACCGTTTGCAAGGTCCTTACATTAATCCATTGGGTTCGTTTCGCGTTGCGAACAGTCCGGCGATATATATGTTTCAGCCGGGGGGTGCGCAACCGCCGTAGTGATATTTTCCATAAAAATATTGTTATTGGGAAACGCCGGAAAGCCAGGCGAAAGCGTCAAAGTTCCTCGTCAAGCTGTGTGCCTGGCTCTTCGCCCTTGTCTTCGTAGGCGGTCTGGCCTTCTTTGCTCGCCACGGTTTCCGGTTCTTCAGCGTTGGCGGCAGTTTCTTTGGCGCCGCCTTTGGAAACGCCGACCTTGGCCGGGCGCAACAGCCGATCCTTAAGCACATAGCCGGTTTCAACGACCTGAACCACGGTGCCGGGGGGTTTAGAGGCATCGTCCATTTCGAACAGGGCTTCGTGCAGGTTATGGTCGAATTTCTCGCCCATGGCCTCGATGACTTTAATACCGTACCGCTCAAACGCATTGTTGACCTCCCGGGCGGTCATCTCCAAGCCGACCATGATCTGCTCGACGGCGGCGTCTTTCTGGCGGGTTTCGGGATCGACGCTGTCCATGGCCCGATGCAGGTTGTCGCTGAGCGCCAGCATGTCGCGGGCAAAGTTGGAAATCGCGTATTTAGAGGCATCTTCTTTGTCCCGTACGGCGCGGCGGCGGATGTTTTCGGTTTCGGCAAGGGCGCGGAGCAGCTTGTCATTAAGGTCGGCGACCGTGGCTTCCAGGTCTTCTTCTTCCTCCTCGGGCACCTCTTCCGGGACGTCCCCGGGGCTCGTCTCTTCGTTCGACTCCGCCTCGACTGCGCCTTCTTCCGCTGTTTCGTCCGCCTCGCCTTCCGGCAATTTTTCGGCGTCGGGTTCCTGATCAAGATTGGTGTCCGGGGTCTTAGTGGCTTCGGCGCCCGGTTCGATTTCGTTATCGTTGTCTTCAGGGTTCATTGTACTCAGCTCTGTTGTCTGGGTGGATAAAGTCTAGCTTATGGTGTCCATAAGCTAGACTTTGTCCACTAGCAGGCGGCTTATCAATTTCGAGGTGTAATCAACCATCGGAATGATGTGCGCGTAATTAATACGGGTCGGGCCGATTACGCCGATGGCGCCGACAATGGTTTCCGACGAGTTTTTATAAGGGCCGACGATCATCGAGCAACCGGCCAGATTGAACAAGCTATTATCGGCGCCGATAAAAATCTGCACCCCTTCGGCGGTATCGGTGAGCGACAGCAGCTTCAACATCTCGCCTTTGGTCTCCAAAGCATTGAACAGGGTGCGGATCTGTTCCAGGTCGGAGGCGGCGGTGACGTCTTCCAGCAAATGAGCCTGGCCGCGAACGATCAACGAGCCTTCCTGGCTGTCACCGGCCCAGGTCGCCAGGCCGCTTTCCACCACCCGGGTGGTCAATTCATCCAATTCGGCCTGGTGAGCATCCAGTTCCGCCATGATTTCGTCATAGGCCTCGCCCAGGGTGCGGCCGACCAGGCGCGCACTGAGGAAATTGGTCGCTTCCACCAGGGCTGATGCCGGCAGGGCGCGGGGCGTTTGGATGACCCTGTTTTCAACGATGCCGTTTTCCGACACTAGCACCACCAGGGTGCGGCCTGGGCTAAGGTTGACGAATTCGATATGGCGAAGCGGGCTTTTGGCTTTCGGCGCCAGCACCAGAGACGCGCAGCGCGATAACCCCGAAAGCGCCTGCGTCGCATCCTCCAGCAGGCCTTCCAAATTGTTCTGGGTGCCGGCGCACTGCACATCGATGGCGTTGCGTTCTTTTTCGGTGAGGTTGCCGACTTCCAGGATGCCGTCGACAAACAGGCGCAGGCCGGCTTCCGTCGGCATCCGTCCCGCCGAGGTGTGCGGCGCGAACAACAGCCCGGAATCCTCCAGGTCGGCCATGACGTTGCGGATCGTTGCCGGCGACAGGTTCATGGAAAACCGTTTTGACAATGTCCGCGAGCCGACTGGCTCACCGGTTTCCACATAGGATTCGATGATCCGGCGCAAGATCTCTCGGGAGCGTTGGTTCAGTTCTGTAATCATCGGCCCGTTAGCGATAGCAGGGATTTGGGGGGAACTTAGGTTCGCAGCACCCGAGCGTCAACGCAGCAGCGTAAAAACAGCCTAATTCTTTACCTCACGGGGTGGGCGGGGTAGTAATCCCGACATGAATACCAAATTTACGGAAAGGCCCTCCGGGCGGGCCGCCGACGCGCTTCGCGCCGTCACCCTGGAGCCGGACGTCGCCAAACACGCCGAAGGCTCGTGCCTGACCAGTTTCGGCGACACCAAGGTGATGATCACCGCCACCGTTGAGGAACGGGTGCCCGGCTGGCTCCGGGATTCCGGCCACGGCTGGGTGACCGCCGAATACGGCATGTTGCCCCGGGCCACCAACACGCGCACCAACCGCGAGGCCAAGTCGGGCCAGCAATCCGGGCGCAGCCAGGAAATCCAACGCCTGATCGGCCGCAGCCTGCGCGCCGTCACCGACCTGAAGGCGATGGGGGAAATGTCGGTGCGCCTCGATTGTGACGTCCTCCAGGCCGACGGCGGCACCCGTACGGCCTCCATCACCGGCGCCTATGTGGCGCTGCGCCGCGCTTTAGAGCGCTGCGTCACGCTCGGTATTCTCGACACCGTGCCGCTAAAGGATCATGTCGCCGCCGTTTCTTGTGGAATTTATAATGGCGTGGCGGTGCTGGACCTGGACTACGCCGAAGACAGCAACGCCGACGCAGACGCCAACTTCGTCTTTACCGGCAGCGGCGATATCGTCGAGGTTCAGGGCACGGCGGAGGCCGGGCCGTTTTCCAGGGCGGCCTTCGACGAATTGATGGATCTGGCGGCCAAGGGCAACGCCGAATTGGTGGCGCACCAGAAAAAAGTCTTCGAGGCTTCTTAAGGCCTCCGACAGATGTCACGCCACTTCGATGACCCCACCCTGGTGATCGCCAGCCACAACCCCGGCAAGGTGCGGGAGATTGCCGCCCTGTTGGCCCCTTTCGGCGCCAAGGTGGTGTCGGCGGGGGAGCTAAACCTGGAAGAGCCCGAGGAAACCGGCACCACTTTTATTGCCAATGCGGAACTCAAAGCCCGGGCGACGGCGGAAGCCTCGGGGCTGCCGGCGCTGGCCGACGATTCCGGGTTGGTGGTGACTGCCTTGGGCGGTGACCCCGGGATTTATTCGGCCCGCTGGGCCGGGCCGGACAAAGATTTCGGGCTCGCCATGCAAAAGGTCGAAGACGGGCTTCAGGGCAAAGAGGATAGGACCGCCCATTTCGCCTGCGCCTTGAGCCTGTGCTGGCCCGATGATGGCCAGAGGGTCCATTTGGAAACCTTCGAGGGGAACGTGCACGGGGTGCTGGTATGGCCGCCGCGTGGCGACAAGGGGTTCGGCTATGATCCGGTATTCATGGCCGACGGCGACACCATCACCTTCGGCGAGATGGACCAAGATAAAAAACACCAAATCAGCCATCGCGCGGACGCTTTTAGGAAGCTGGTCGATGCCTGCTTCAGGAATTAGCCTTTATATCCATTGGCCGTTTTGCGCGTCGAAATGCCCTTATTGTGATTTCAACAGCCATGTCGCCGATAGCGTCGATCATCACCGCTGGCGGCGCGGGTTGTTAGCGGAGCTCGGTTATTTCGCAAATGAAACAAAAGGCCGGCAATTAACCAGCATCTTTTTCGGCGGCGGTACGCCTTCGTTGATGGAGCCGGAAACAACGGCGGCGCTGATAGAAGCCGCCAAGACCCATTGGCAGCCTGTGGACGGCCTTGAAATCACCCTGGAAGCCAATCCTTCCACAGCCGAAACAAAACGATTCCAGGCCTTCCGGGACGCCGGTGTCAACCGCCTGTCGCTGGGCGTACAATCGTTTCGGGACTCCTACCTTGGCTTTTTAGGACGCGGTCACTCCGCCGCCGAGGCCATGGACGCCATTCGCCTGGCAGCGGCGACCTTTTCCCGTTTTTCTTTCGATCTGATCTATGGATTGCCGGGCCAAACGGCAGACGACTTCGGCCAGGACCTGGATCAGGCGCTTCAATTGGCGAGGGGGCATCTATCGGTGTATCAGCTCACCATCGAGCCGGGCACGGCCTTTCACCGCGACGCCGTCGTCGCCGCCAATGAGGACACCGGGGCGGAAATGTACGAAATGTGCCAGCAACGCCTCACGGTGGCCGGGATGCCGGCCTATGAAGTTTCCAATCACGCCGGGCCCGGAAAGGAATGCCGCCATAACTTGGAGATTTGGCGCGGCGGCGATTACGTCGGCGTCGGCCCCGGCGCCCATGGCCATGTGACCGGGAATGCCGGAACCGATTCGATTTATCAGATCCACCAGCCCGAGCGCTGGCTCGCCGCCGTCGAGGCTAAGAAACACGGCACCGCCAAGCGCCAGGCCCTAACCCCCGATGAACGCGCCGAGGAAATCCTGATGACGGGCCTGAGGCTGACCGAAGGCGTCAACCAAGACCAATTTAGGGCCCTCACCGGCCTAGAACTTGGAGACCGGCTCGATCCCGGCGGGCTTGAGAAGATGGTTGAAGGCGGATTTCTGGTCTCCGACGACGTCGGGGTCCGCGTCACCACTACCGGGCGTCTGTGCCTAAACGAGGTTTTGCGGCAGTTGCTGGTGGCTTAATTGATCGTCACCTGGAACATTTCCTGCGCCCGGCTGATGATCTCGGGACCACGCCGGCCGACCTTCATCACCGCCAACCCCCGCTCGGCAAGACCGCCGGGCAGGAACCGGAAAATGCCATCCCGGCCCCAAAATCCGCTGGGAACGGTAATCGCGGCGGCGGAAAAATTGGCGCCCTTGTCGGCCTGCGCCAGGACCATCGCCAACGCCGTCGCGTCATAGGCCAACGTCGCCAGCCGGGGCGGGGCGCGGCCATAGGCTTCCTTATAGGCGGTTTCAAAATCCATCCGAGCCGCCGGCGAAGGCGCCGCGAACCAGCCCCCTACCAGGGCCGGTTCGGCGCCAAGACCAGGTATGTCCCATTGCCCGGTGCCCAGCATCCGCACCTTGGCAGGATCGATATCATAAAACGGTAGAAGCGCGGCAATGGCTTGCAGCCGTTTGCCGCCGTCAGCCAGCAACAGCGCGTCAAACGGCAAATCGCCGATGGTCTGCAGTTTTTCCAGCCGCTTTAGGGCGCGCCTGGATACCTCGTCCTCGTTGCCTTCCAATTCCTTACGCTGCGCCAGAAGGGCGTGGCGGCGGGCGTCGTAATTGGCCAAAGCGCGAACGGCGGGGCTAAAATCGGTGGCATGAGGATCATAATACTGGACTCTGGAAATGGTGGCGGCGTTGGCGGCAACGGCGGCTTCCAGAGCACTGACCACGGTCTCTCCATAGATATTATCGGGCGCCAGGGCGGCAAATCGCCGCACCCCCTTGGCCCGGGCATAGGCGACGATCCGGCTGATTTCTGCGCTCGGCAGGAAGCCCATGGTGTAGGTGCCTCCGCCGGCCACGGACCGATCCGACGAAAAGGCGACCACAGGCACGTTGGCGGCGCGGGCAATCGCCCCCGCCGCCCGCGTCGATGCAGACAACAAGGGTCCCAGAATCATCGCCGCGCCATCGCCGATAGCGGCGCTGGCGGCCGCAGTGGCGGCCCCGGGAGCGCCTTTGGTGTCATGCACCAATAACTCAAAACTTTTATCGGCGAAATTGAAAACCGCCAACTGCGCCGCATTCAGCATCGCTTGGCCGAGTCCGGCGTTGGGGCCGCTCAAGGGCAACAACAAGGCCACCCGAACGGTTTCCCCGGACGCCGGCGGCACCGTGGAGCGAGACAGCGGCGCCAACGCCATTGCGTCTGGGTTCGAAGGCTGGATCAGGTACGGCGTGAACGAAGGCCATTGCTGGCCATTTTTCTTCGCCCCCCCGGGTGCAGATGGGGCGGCAGTTGAGGGAACAGGTGGTGGAACTGATGCGGAAGCATTCGGGGCTACAGTCGGGCCTTTTGCAACGGGCGGGATCCCCGTCACCGGGGGTGACGGTGGCGGTTCAAACGGGAATAGGATCTCTGGTTTTTCGCCGGGCCCGACAACGGCGGGCATTGACGCCGGCAACCCTTGGGCCGGTGTCCGGGTCGCTTGCGATGGCGGCTGGGTGGCCTCAGGGCTGTTCGCACCTTGCAACCAGGGCGGTAATTGGGAAGACTGGCAGCCCCCCAGCAACAACATCACGGCGAACAGCCATGCCACCGCGTAGGGACGCGAAAAACAAATCAACAAACCGTTCATCGGAGGTAGCACCCTCTCCTTCTCCTGCGGGTTCACGGAAACGTCCCGCCGCGGTTCAGACGTTTGAGGGGCTGGCAGTCGTCGCTACCCCCATCGGCCATGCCCGCGACATTACCCTTCGCGCGCTTGATATTCTAGAACAAGCCGACGCCATCGCCTGCGAGGACACACGGGTCACGGCCAAGCTGTTAGCGATCTATGGCATTTCCAGGCCCCTGGTGGCTTATCATGAACACAACGCAGAACGGGCGCGGCCGGGGCTGATCAAACGGCTTAAAGGTGGCGAAAACGTGGCGTTGGTATCTGACGCCGGTACACCGCTGGTTTCCGACCCTGGGTACAAACTGGTTCGCGCCTGCATAGACGAAGGCATTGCCGTCACGCCGTTGCCTGGTGCGTCATCGGTGATGTGCGCCCTGGTCGTCTCGGGGCTGCCCACGGACCGTTTCTTTTTCGCCGGTTTCCTGCCGCAAAAATCATCCGCACGGCAACGCGCCCTCAAGGGACTCGCCGACATTCCGGGGACGTTGGTGTTCATGGAATCGGCAAAGCGCCTGGCCGCCTCCTTAAGCGACATGGCCCAGATCCTGGGCCACCGGGACGCCGCCATGACCCGCGAATTGACCAAAATGTTCGAAGAAGTCCGGCGCGCGCCTTTAAGCAAATTGGCCGAATATTATCAGGCTGCGGGTGCGCCCAAGGGTGAGGTGACCATCGTCATCGCCCCCCCTGACAAAACTGTGGCCATGAATGATGCCGAATTGGACCGGCTTCTCACCCAGGCGCTAAGCGAAGGATCGGTGCGCGACGCCGCCGATACGGTCGCCGTCATTAGCGGCCACTCCCGGCGCAAGGTCTATGCCCGCGCCCTCGCTCTAAAGAAGGGCGGGGCCTAGTGGACAAAAAACAGACGGCGGAAAAATTCGGCCGTTTCGCCGAAACGCTGGCGGCATGGTCGCTCAGGATAAAGGGCTTTCGGATTATCGCCCGTGGTTTCCGCACCCCCGTCGGCGAAATCGATATCATTGCCCGGCGCGGCGGCCT
>PTLL01000049.1 GCA_002938315.1 Alphaproteobacteria bacterium MarineAlpha3_Bin2
CCAAGGAACTTGGTGACGTCGGCGATCGGGTTGATCACCGATTGGCAGTTGAAGTCGATGGAGACGTCAAAATCGCTCTTCTTGCGAAGCGAATCATAGAACGGCCCCGACGGCTTCACGGTTTGCTTGGCGCTCAAGCCGACTTTCTTCCACTGATCAACGAGCCAGGTCCCCACGACCTTGTAGGGCTGGTCGACGCCGCGGTTAAGGAAGTCGATTTTCAAGCCAGACGCGCCGGCTTCGCTCAACAGCTTCGTCGCCTGGGCCCGGCTGGCCTTGATGTCTTCGCTATAACCGGTGAGCTTGACCAATTCCGCCTTGGTCGCCGCCAACGGATGTTTCGGGAAGACAACGCCGCCGACGGTTTTGACGATGGCGATCCGGCTCAGGTACTTAGACCCGCCCCAGCGATCAACCGCGAGAGACAGCGCCTTTTTCACGCGCACATCGGCAAAACGCATGCGGGCCTGGTTCGGCGTAAACATCAGCACGCAGTTCCAGTCGCTTTCCTGGACGGTGATCTTGTCGCCCAGCGCCTTGACCAGATCGTCACGGGCTTTCGGCGGGAAACCGCGGAACTCGATGGAGGCCCGGTCACCGCGAATGGCATTCAGACGAACCGCCATCTTCGGCGCGGCAATGGCCTTGTAACCATCCAGGTAGGGTTTCCCCTTGTGGTGGTAGCCGGCGTATTTCTTGCCTTCGACGAAGGAACCCGGTTGATGCTGAACGAAAGAGAACGCACCCGTACCGTTGATGTTCTTTTTGTGCCAACTGAAGCCATTCTTGTCCAAATCGGCCTTCGAGTAAACGATGTTGAACGGCGTCGCCACGGCGGGGATGAAGGCGCCCGACGGGAACTTCAACTTGAACACCACCTTAAAATCACCAGACGCGCTGACGCTGTCGACCATCTTGAAGAACGCCTTCCGCGCACTGGGGACACCCTTCTTCGGGAAGATGATTTTCTGATAGGTGGCGACGATATCGTGCGCCGTCAGTGGTTGTCCATTATGGAACTTGACGCCCTTGCGGATATTGAAGGTGTAGGTCTTATAACCATCCGTACCCTTCGGCACGGCGCCTTCGCAAAGATCGCAAATAAAGTCGGTCGGCGATGAAGGATTGTCGGGATTAATCCGGATCAACAAGCTATAGAACGGACGGATCGGGTGAATAACCCCGAACGTGGTCTCCCGGTGAAGATCGTAGGACGGGATTTTACTTCCGACCACGAAGTTTAAAATACCCCCCTTCTTAACGGCATGAGCGGTGCCTGCGGTGCCCCCCGCGCCAAAGACCAAACCGGCCCCGACGGCGAAAGAGAGCGCCAGTTTCGAATATACGTTTCTCATTAGTAAGTCTCCTCTCCCTTTGAATAGAAAAGCATTTCCGACGCTTTTCTGCCTTCATTTATGTGTCATTCAATTGTAATCGAATAATCACACTTCAGAACAGGCCACCCAATGGCCCGGTTTGATTTCCCTAAATTCGGGAACGTCTTTTGAACAACTGTCCACCGCCAGGGAGCACCTGGGGTGAAACACACATCCGCTCGGCGGATTGATTGGTGACGGCACCTCCCCTTTTACGACTTCGTGCGCTCTATTGGCCTCAATGGTCGGATCCGGAATCGGGACCGCCGCAAGCAGGGCACGAGTGTAGGGGTGTAGTGGATTGTCGTAAAGCTCGTCGCATTCGGCGAGTTCGACCATATGGCCCAGGTACATCACCGCGACCCGGTGACAGATATGCCGGATGACGCTGAGATCGTGGGAAATAAACAGATACGTCAGCTCGAATTCATCGCGAAGTTCTTCCAAAAGGTTAATAACCTGCGCCTGAATCGACACATCCAGGGCCGAAACCGCCTCATCGCAGATGATGAATTCAGGATTGAGAGCCAAGGCCCGGGCAACGCCGACGCGTTGGCGCTGGCCGCCACTCATTTCATGAGGATACCGGTCGGCGAATTTCGGGTTGAGACCACACAAAGATAATAGTTCCTGCACCCTTTTTTCACGCTCTCCCTTGTCGGCAATTATGCCGTGGACTTTGATTGGTTCGCCGATAATGTCGCCGATTTTCATGCGCGGATTGAGGGAGCTGAAGGGGTCCTGGAAAATCACCTGAATTTTCTCGCGGACCGGGCTCATTTCCTTTTGGGTGAGCTTGGTCAGGTCCTGGCCTTCGTAAAAAATTTCTCCTTCCGTCACATTTTCAAGCTGCAAAATGCAGCGCCCGATGGTCGTCTTGCCGCAACCTGATTCACCGACCAGACCAAGGGTCTCGCCCTTATTTATATGAAAGCTGAGGCCGTCGACGGCTTTGACCTGGGCGACGACGCGGCTGATCATGACCCCTTCGGTGATCGGGAAATACATCTTGAGATTTCTGACATCGACCAAAACTTCGCCGAGCTTGGCTGGGGAGGCTTGGCCGTTGGCAGTCGCAGCAACGCTGGTTTCCGGGCTCATGAAACCTCCTTTACCGGTTCTTGAAGCCGGCCTTTTTCGAAACAGGCGGCGGAATGGCCATCACTGACCTGTTCCAGGTCCGGGAATGCCTTGGCGCAGCTATCCAGGGCATACCGGCAGCGGTACCGGAACGAACAACCGTCATCAAGCTGCGTCAGGTCGGGCGGTTGGCCCTCGACCGGGTCGAGCTTATCCTGGCGCGGCTGATCCATGCGCGGGATCGAATTCAACAGCGCCAGCGTATAGGGATGTTGGGGGTTGTGATAGATATCCTGCGCGGTTCCCGTCTCGATGATTTTGCCTGCGTACATAACATTGACCCGGTCGGCATAGCGGGCAACGACGCCCAGGTTATGGGTAATAATAATCATCGACACGCCGAGGTTCTTGGTCAGTTCCTTCATCAGTTCCAGAATCTGCGCCTGAATGGTCACGTCCAGGGCCGTCGTCGGCTCATCGGCGATGATCAGTTTCGGCTCACAGCTCAGCGCCATGGCGATCATCACCCGTTGGCGCATGCCGCCCGACAGGTGATGGGGGTATTGATCCAGACGCCTTTCCGGGTCCGAAATGCCGACCATTTCCAGAAGCGACAGCGCTTTTGTCCGCGCCTCTTCCTTGGAAATGCCGAAATGCGTGATCAGGGTCTCCGACAGTTGTTCATTGATTGACAGCACCGGATTGAGCGATGTCATCGGTTCCTGAAACACCATCGCGATTTCTTTGCCGCGGATTTTGCGGATTTCTTCTTCACTGAGGGTCGCCAGATCGATGCCGTCGAATTTGATGTGACCACCGACGATCTTGCCCGGAGGCCATGGAATCAACCGGAGAATGGAAAGCGCACTGACCGATTTACCGCAGCCGGACTCCCCGACCAACGCCACGGTCTCGCCTTCATCAACAGTATAACTAATGCCGTCTACGGCTTTGACCGTTCCGGCCGATGTAAAAAACTGCGTCTTCAGATTCTCGACTTCGAGAAGTGTTACCACGTTCACCCCTTGGGATATTTTTATTCCGGAATGGATTTTATTATTGTTGTCAAAAACCTAGGGGTCACGCGAAGGGATGTCAATTGCCATTGCCATTTACCGAAAACAGGGGCGTTTTTATGTTGTTTTCGGGGCCATAATATGTTGATCAGAATGGTTGTGAAGCAGATGATCAACGCAGAATTTGGCAGCAAATTTCTAAATTTTATTCAATTAACAAAGGATTATTAAACCATGGCATCTGAACAATTCGATATAGGCCTGGCCATCCGCAAGGAAGTGCTGGGCGAGGAGTATGTGGACGCGGCGCTGGCCAAGTCCGATGACTTTAACAGGGACTTCCAACACATGGTGACCGAGCACTGTTGGGGCGGTACCTGGGGTCGCGGCGTGTTGACCAAGCAACAGCGTTCCATCCTCAATCTCGGCATGCTGGCGGCGTTGAATAGGCAGCATGAATTCAAATTGCATCTACTGGGTGCGCTGACCAACGGGGTCAGCCTTAAGGAAATCCGCGAGGTGTTGTTACAAATCGCCATTTATTGCGGCATTCCGGCAGGCGTTGAGGCCTTCCGCATCGCCCGGGAAGTGTTCAAGGCCGAAGGCATCGATGTCTCCAATATGGATTCCGAAGGGGTCGAATAATGTCGGCGATGCGCTTCGGCTTTGCCGGTCTCGGCCAGATGGGCGGTCCCATGGCCGCCAATATCGTTGCGGCGGGGTTTGATCTCTCGGTGTTTGATAAAGCCGGCACGGCCGATCGTGCCCCCGATGGCGCAAAGCCGTTGGAGTCCCTAGATGCGCTTGCAGCCGTGGTCGACACTCTATTCCTCAGCCTGCCTGACGGGCCGGTGACACTGGCCGTTGCCCGCGACCTGGCGGCATTGCAAGATCGCGCCGTCTCGGTGGTGATCGATCTGTCCACCATCGGCCTGGAAGCGGCCAAGGAAGCCGGTCAAATCCTCGCCGACGCCGGTATTCAATATATTGACGCCCCGGTATCGGGCGGCCAGTCCGGCGCCATCGCCGGCACCATCACCGTTATGTGGGGAGGCCCCGCCGAGGTGCTGGAAATTCATCGGGACGTCATCATGGCCATCGCCAAAAATCTGTTCCACGTAGGCGACCAGGCCGGGCACGGTCAAACCGTGAAGCTGTTGAACAATTTCCTTTCCGGCACCGCCATGGCGGCAACGTCTGAAGCCGTTGCCTTTGGGCTGTCACAGGGGATAGAGATGAAATCCCTACTCGATGTGGTCAACGTCTCAACCGGTCGGAATACGGCGACCAGCGACAAATTCCCCAATCGTGTCCTCACCGGCAGCTATGACGCCGGCTTCAAGACCAAGCTTCTGACCAAGGACGTCGGCCTGTTCCTGGACAATGCCAAGGCCGCCGGCACCCCGACGGCGGTCGCCGAAACCGTCGTCGACCTTTGGCGGCGCTGCGACGCGGCCTTGCCGGACAGCGATTTCACGCGCATTTATGAATTTCTTACCGAAAAAGATCCGGATCAGTAATCTTCTTCCAACAGCGGAAAAGCGCTAAACACATGCGGCTCGGACATCGGTTCGACCGGGTGCAGGTAACTTTCATCCAGATCGGCGAAACCGGTGACGCCCAATAGCCCCAGGCAAATCTCAATTTCGGTTTCCAGCAGCTCCAGCATCCTGCAAACCCCGGCTTGCCCCGCCGCCCCCATGGCATAGCCCTGAAGCCGACCCAAGGCGACGGCATCAGCGCCAAGCGCCATCGCCTTGACCACATCGGTGCCGCGGCAAATACCGCCATCGACAATGACCTCCGCCCTGCCGCCAACCTCTTTGACGACTTCGGGCAGGACCTCGATGCTGCCGCGGCCGTGATCCAGTTGGCGGCCACCGTGATTGGACACATAAATTCCTTCGACCCCCAATTCGACCGCACGTCCGGCGTCCTCGGCGGTGGCGATTCCTTTCAAGGCCAGGGGAATGTCGTGGGTGTCCTTGAACCGCTTGACCTGATCCCAGCTTAGGCTTTTCTGGTAATCCTCGCCCGTGGCCATGGTCCGGCGCGAGGTCGACATGTGCCCCTTGGCGATGTCGCGTTCCCGACGGCCGTAATAATCCAGGTCCACGGTCATGCAAAACGCCGTATAGCCGCAGGCGATGGCGCGGACCGCGAAATCATCGACCCAGGCGTCATCCCCGCGCACGTAAAGCTGAAAAATCCGGTGATTGCCGGGCGCATCTTCGGCGACTTTCTCCAGCCCCGGCTTACACACCGATGACAGGATCGACATGGTGCCAAATTCTCCGGCCGCCTTGGCCGGGGCGGCGCCGCCATCGGAATGCAGGTCCTGCAACGATCCGATCGGCGCCAGCACCGCCGGGATGCGGAGCTTTTGACCAAACAACGAGCCTGAAATATCCAAACCCACGACGTTGTTCAGCACCCGGGGCCGGAACGCCAAGGAATCCAATCCCTGGCGGTTTCGCTTAACGGTGGTTTCCGTATCGGCGCCGCCGATTAGATAATCCCAGGATTTTTCATCCAGGTTTTTCTGCGCCGCCAGGACGATTTGATGCAGGGTTTTAAAATCGTCGGCCGTTTTGCTCATTGCCTCCGTGTGCCTCTATCTTAGGAATTAATCGTGCAGCGGCTTGGGGGCGACGATGATGCCATCGACATCGGCATAAAGATAATCGCCGTCGTTAATGACGATGCCGCCGAAATACAGCGGCACACCGGTTTTAGCGATCCCGTCGGTGCGCGGCCGCATTGGCGTGGTGCCGATGGCCTTGACGCCAAAATCCAGATCGGCGAATTCGTGCTGGTCACGGATGCACCCGTTATAAACCAGCCCTTCCCAGCCGTGTTCCTGGGCCAAGGCGGCGATATTACCGCCACATAACGCCCGGCGTCTGGAACCCTGGCCATCGACGACCAGGACCTTGCCGGCACCGCCTTCGGCCATGACCTCACGCACCCCTTTGTTGTCTTCAAAGGTCGAAAACGTCACCACTTGGCCGTGAAAGTGCGTGCGCTTGGCATAATCGAAAAACGTTGTCTCACAAACCAGTACCGTGAATTCGTGATCGTCGCAGATGTCCGCGGTGCGAATAATGTCGCCGTCTCGGGCCATGAAGATGTCCTTCCGGATTTATGTATTTTGGCTATTTGCGGCACACTTTAGGACACCGTATGGTGTCCGGCAAACGTCATTAAACCATCAGGGAGTACCCACCGTGAGCCAATTCGCCATATTCGTCACCATCAAGCTGAAACCCGGAAACACCGATGCCTTCCGCGCGCTGATATTGGAAAACGCCGAGGCCGCCATCCGCGACGAAGAGGTGTGCCAGCAATTCCAGGTGCTCAACGATGAAAGCGACCCGGACACCTTCTTCTTCTATGAAGTCTATACCGACGCCGCTGGCCTGGATAAACACCGCGAAACGCCCCATTACCAGAAATACATCGCCGCTTCCGATGCCATGATCGCCGATCGCAACATCCAGCGCTGCACCCTGGACGCCGTCAATCTCAAGGGCTAAGGCAGCAATATCATGGCGATTGTGATTGTCACCGGTTCCGTTCCTTGAACCCGAATGCCAGGATCAGCGTGCCGGTCACCATTACCGCAGCCGTCACCAGCCAGCCGGCGCCGTAACCGCCGCTGGCGTCAACGATGGCGCCGAAAATGGGCGGGCCGATCATGCCGCCGAATTGGGTGCCAAAAATGGTATAGCCCAGCGTTGACCCGGCCAAGCGCGGTTCACTCGATTCCACCGACAAGGTTTGCAGCAACGGCGCGAAGGAGGCAATGCTCACCCCCAAGACCAACGCCAAGCCCAGCCCCAGGAGCACACCGTGACCCGGCCCCACCATCACCATCGCGACCAGGCCGACCACCGACGCCGCACCCATTCCCACCGTCAGTCCTTTGCGGCGGCCATTGAAAATGGTGTCGCTAACGACGCCCCAACCGATGCGGCCGATGGCGCTGGCGGCTTGGGCGATGCCGATGCCCAAACTGGCCATCGGTTGGCTGGCCTGGGCCACTTCGCGCAGGAACAGTGTCAAAAATGCGAAGAAGTTTGTCTGCCCGAAATTGTAACACCCGTTGATGAAGGTTAACCGGTTGATGTTCCGGTCCTTCATAACTTCGCGAATATTGGCAAGGAGACGCTGGCCCTTTTGGTGAACACCGGTTGCCGGCAACCGGACGAGTTTAAGGCACACCACTCCATTCATAAAAATCAGCACGGCAACACCGGCCATAATGTCCCCCCAGGCAACGGCTGTCACCAGCGCCCCATTGGCGGCGCCCAGCATGCCCCCTAAGGGGACGCCGACCTGTTTAATTCCCATGGCCGTGGCCCGGCGTTCCTGTGGAAACCATTCCAACACGCCCCGCGCCGTCGCCGGGTTGGAAATCGAATAGCCCATTCCCATCACCGCTAAGGCCACTAGCGCCGCCTCGAAGCTGCCGGCTTGGCTAAACAACAGGGCGCCGACAATCATGATGACGTGGCAGATGACCAGCGATTTGCCGACGCCGACCCGGTCCACCAGACCGCCGGCCGGGATAGAGATAACCGACTGGGCGCCGTAATACGTCGTAACGAAAAAACCGAATTGGGCGGCGCTGAGGCTAAGATCATGGGTAATGACGGGCGCCATGGCTAGCACCGAGACGATGCTGATGGTTCCGGCGACATGGGTCATCACCAAAATGCCGAGCCGCGAAGTCCAGGGATTTTCTTCGGCGGCCATCGATTAGTCTTTGGCTAAAGGTTTACCGTCAATGCCGTCGCAGGGCAAATCCAGATGGCTGAGAATTGTCGGTGCCAGATCAATGGCCGAGGTCGGATCTTCCGAACCTACGCCGACCCCGAAACCACCCCCCTGGACGATCAGGAAGGGATGCTGCTCGAATGGGCCAAGCCCGCCATGTTGACCGCAGCCGATCCTGGTCTCGGATGATAACGGGTCCTCGAAGGCGCCGTTCATGCCGGGGATTCCGAATTCGTTGGCGTCATCGGTGCGTTTGGGGGTCACCGAAACGGCGAGCGGTGAATCGGTACGGTGCCCGACAGAAATCAGGTCATCCCCGGCAAAAACCTGATCGACATCTTCGGCGTCCTTCAGAAATTCGACGATATCGCCGAGCCGCCCCTGCGCCTCGGGCGCGACATAGACATGGGCGCTGAAGACGTTCGAGGCGACCACCACGTCATGGCTGCCGGGGCCTTCCTTAAGACCTGCGCCAATCAGCATCGATTCCAGGGGAATAATGCGGTCCACCGTTTCGTGGCCATGGTCGGAAGCGACAATCAGCAGCACCTCGTCGCCCTCCGCCGTTTCCCGGACCGCCTGGATGACACGCCCGGCATTGGCATCGGCCAGGGCCAGTATCGCCAGATGTTCCGGAGAACCCAACGGCATCGCGTGCTGGCTGTGATCTGGTTCACAAAACCACATCAGCGCTAAGGCGGGGCGGCGATTGGCGACCACCTCATCGCAAAACCGTTCCGTCATATCGGCATCGCCCGAAACATCGTGGCTGACCGACAAGCCCTCGGATTCCGGCAATGGCGTCAACCCCGGCCCAAAAGAACCGCCCCGGTGATAGACATGGCCATGGCCGTCCGGGTCCTGGAAATAGGCGGCGCCGGGCGAAACATTCGAAAACACGATGCCCCCACCGTAGTCTTTGAGGCGTTCGGCCAGGGTCGGCACCCGCAAGGTGCGCCCGGTCGCCTTGCGCAGCCGGTCGCGGAAATCCGGATGGCCGACGTTAAGCGGGACCAATCCCTCGCCTTCGTCAATGGCCATGCAGTTGCCATCCAACCCGTGGCGACCCGGCAGGCAACCGGTGGCGATCGATGCGGACGTGGTCCGCGTGGTAGCGGGAAAGACGCTCCGGTGGTTGGTGAAGGAATGTCCTTGGGCGGCTAATGCCCACAGGTTGGGGGTGGTGCCCTGGTGAACCATGTCGGCACGAAGCCCGTCACAAATAACGACGACGGCGCGTTTCATTCGCTTTTCTCCGCCATCAAGACTAACCCGTCAACGGCGGAAACGCCCTTATCTTTCCCTTGGCCTTTGGCCTTGACGATCAGCGGGTTGATTTCTGCCTCGACAACGCCATCGGCAAGCGCTAGTGCCGAGACCGCGACAACGGCGGCGGCCAAGGATGTCATATCCCCTTGCGCCTGACCGCGATAACCGCAAATTGTAGCCAGCCCGCGAACTTCGGCAATCATTTCCTGCGCCGTTTTCATATCCACCGGCGCGGCGCGCACCGCGGCATCATTGTATATTTCCGTCAACACCCCACCCACGCCCAGAACCACAACCGGCCCGGCGACGGCATCCAAACGATAGCCGACCAACACCTCGGCCAGCCCCGACTGCATCTGCTGCACCAGGACGCCCGCGATATCGGCTTTCGGTTGTGCCTTTTCAACGTTTTTAAAAATCTCCGCCGAGGCATCCTTAAGCGACGCTGCATCAGGGATATCCAAAACCACGCCGCCGGCCTCGGTCTTGTGGGTGATGTCGGCGGACAACACCTTGGCCGCGACCGGATAAATGAGATCCGGTGGCGGCGCGTCCCCCGCAGCCAGCACATGCCGCGGCGTGCAAGGAATCCCCAACGCCTCGAACACCTTCAGCGACGCCGCTTCGTCGAGGCGAACCCCGCCGCCGGCTTTTAATAAGGCTTTTACCGACGGCAGCAGAACCGGAACAGGCGCCTCTACAGGCCCGGTCCAGTCGAGATACGCGGAAACCGCATCGGCACAGGTTTCCGGAGTGCGGAACCCGGCGAGCCCGGCCTCGGCTAGCGCCTTCAGGGAATCGCCCGCTTCCGGCACGCAAAAAACGGCAAGTGGCTTATCGCCCCCTCCTTGTTCAATAATCGGCTGCACCGCCACGTCGGGACGGAATTGCGCCGACGAGCCGACGACGCAGATGACCACGTCATTGCCGGTGTCCGTCAACAAATCCGCCAACACCGGGCCGTATACGTCAGGCCGGGCGCCGGCCATGGTCACATCAATGACGGGCGACCCCCCGACGCGGATCCCTAGTCCCTCCAAGCGGGTGACAACACTGGCGGGCGGCACGGCGAAGTCCACCCCCGTCAGGCCTAAGGGGTCAACCACCATGGCGGCGCCGCCCCCGGTGGTTGTCATTACCGCGGCGCGGCGCCCGGTTGCGGGCTTAAGGCCTGACACCAAATTCGGCGTCTCCAGCAGCGCTTCCAAGGTATCGACGCGGACGATCCCGTGGTGACGGAAAAAGGCCGTCGCCGCCGCATCGGGTCCGGCCAGGGCGCCGGAATGGGAAACCGCCATTTGTTGGCCGGCATCGGAACGTCCGATCTTGTAGGCGATCACCGGTTTACCCGCGGCATAGGCGCGCCTGGCGGCAAGGGCGAGGTCTTCGGCCCGCCGCAGCGTTTCCAGGAACAATAAAATCGCGCCGGTGTCGGGGTCATCAACCAGAAAGTCGACAACCTCGCCAACGCTGAGGTCGGATTCATTGCCGATAGATAATAGTTTTGAAAACCCGAACCCACGGGCCTGCCCCCGGGACAGCAACGCCCCCAACGCCGTACCGCTTTGCGAAATCACCG
Source organism: Alphaproteobacteria bacterium MarineAlpha3_Bin2 (assembly GCA_002938315.1). Lineage (GTDB taxonomy): Bacteria > Pseudomonadota > Alphaproteobacteria > Rhodospirillales > Casp-alpha2 > Casp-alpha2. The sequence continues at coordinate 11,100 of PTLL01000049.1, forward strand.
AGAACGGACCAGGGATCAGGCCGGGGGCTTCCAAGGCGGCGTTGGTGGTCATCCCCATTGCCGCATGCAGGTTGACGACGCCCATGGAATTGGGACCGATCAGGCGCAGCCCCCCCTCCCGTGCAGCAGCGACCATGTCGACTTGAAATCGTAATCCGTCTTCACCGGTTTCGGCGAATCCATCGGAATAGATGGAGGCGACCTTGACTCCGGCGGCGGCGCAGTCAGATATCACCCCCGGCACGGCCGGGCCGGGCACCATTATATATGCGTGATCGATGGGGCCGCCCGCGGCTTTGCTGGCGGCGGCGAGATCGGGCCAGGCTTTTTCACCCAAGACCTCTTCGCGTGCGGCATTAATCGGAAATACGCCGCCCTTGAAGCCGTGCTTGCGCAAATATTGCAACGGCCGTGCGGTGTTCTTGGCAGGATCACCCGAAGCACCGATCAGGGCGATGGTTTGGGGGGCGAACAGGGCCTCGGCAACGTTGGAAACGGGGACGGCGGTAGGCATGGCGAAAGCCTAGCTGGATTTCGGCGGGCGTTGGGAAAAGCGCCGATCAAAGATCCCCTCGGCGATCCTGTTTTTCAGGATTTCAACCGAACCGCCGGCGATCATCCAGCCCCTTGTGCGGCGGAAACAGTATTCGATCAGCGAGTCCTGACTGTACCCGGCGCCACCCAAAATCTGCATCGCCTCGTTGGCAGCATCAAACCCGGCGCGGTTGCAGTAGGCCTTGGCGATAGCGGTTTCACTGGCGTCTGGAAAGCTCTTGTCGGCGTTTGTCGCGGCTCGATACAGCAATAACCGGGCAGCATCCAACTGCATTTTCATGTCCGCGAATTTCCATTGCAGGCCCTGAAATTCACACAAGGGCCGGCCGAATTGTTGACGCGTCAAGGCATGTTCCCGCGCCACGTCGAAGGCGAATTGACCCAACGCCAGCGACCGGGCCGCATTACCCATGCGCTCCACATTGAAACCGGCGATCTGTTTCTTAAACCCCCCTTCGCCCAACAGCACGTTTTCCGGCCCGACGTACAGGTTATCGAAAAACAACGGCGTCCATTCATCGCCGGACATGTACCGGGTCGGTTTACCGTTGGAAAAGCCGTCCGCAGCCCTCTCGATCAACACCGAGCCGATGCCGCCGACGCCGGGGCCGAACCGCACGTACGTCAGAAAAAAATCGGCTTCCGGCCCGTGCGAGGTGAATACCTTGGAACCGTTGATCCTAAATCCGTCGCCATCCGGGGTCGCGGTGGTGCGCAAATCAGTGACGGCGGAACCCGCATCGGATTCGGTCATGGCGACGGCAATCAACGCCTCGCCGGCGAGCAGCTTGGCCAGCACCCGGCTTTTCTGTTCGTCCGAACCGTATTCGGCCAAGACCCGGATCGGCCCAAAACTGCCGAACTGCAACACGTCGGCACTGCGCGGGCAAACGGAAGCGATCCGTTCGGTGGCGATGATGGCGTCCATCAGGTCGCCACCCTGGCCGCCGTCGGCCTCGGCAATAGTGATCCCTAATAGCCCGTGCTCAGCCATCAGTTTGGCGATATCCCATGGAAAGGTGCCTGCGTGGGCGCGGGCGAGCGCACCTTCGGCAAGGTAGCGTTCAGCGAAACCCTGAACGGAATCGCTGAACAGCCGCTGGTCCTCGGTTAATGAAAAATCCATTCGGGAACTGTGGCCCAAAACGCCCATCAAAAAAAGGGCGGGGAAACGGCGGCGTAAATAAAACCCGGGCTACTGTTAAGTGTTTAGCCCTAATGAGAATCCTTGGATCCGGTCCAACGCCTAGCCGGCTTGCGACGCGGGCATTAGGACATGCCCATATTTGATACCTCTTAGGCGGGTATCGTCAATGTAGGGGTAGCCAATTCTCAATTTTCAGGATTTTTGGAATTTGCCCTTTATTTTTTTTGAAATAGCCAAAAACCATCTGTAACGATCTCTTCCGGACGATGTCTCTTGATACCCATTATTTGGTCCTCCTTTACTAACTATAAGGGTGGACCAACTCAGTGGGGGAGGATCACTTTGATGGAGACAAAGGCACACGCGCAGTCATGCTGCGAACGTAAGAAGATCGAAAGATTGTTTGGCGAAGCCAAACTTATTCACTCCCTGATCAGGCTGAGACTTCGAGGCTTGGGCGGTGCCAAGGACGAGTTCCTGCTGACCGCGACAATCCAGAACCTGAAATGTCTCGCCAACATCGCCTCATTACCGCCACCAACCCCCGTAAGGGCCTAATCCATGAGCAAAAACGAAAACTAAACAGACAAAACACAAAAACCGCCCCGGCATCAACCTGAAGCGGAATACAAAAAGTTCGCTTTAAATATAAGGGGTATCAACTACGGTTTATTGGCTGAGTTTTTCAACAGCCTCGACCTGGAGCGGACAGACTGCCCTGGTTAGGGAAGGCGCTGGATTTCTCAACGTTAACCATACATGATCTGAAAAACAATTATCGGACGAGGTCGGAAAGAGTGACTGAGTTGAATGTAAAATTTGAACTTGTAGAAGCGTCGATCGACGACCTCCACGAGGCGGTCCGTGAGGGCCGAACAACATTGGTCCAAGTAGTCAAGCAATACATCACCCGTGTACAAGCCTACAATGGCGTCTCCAGTATGTTGGTCACCGAAGATGGCATGCCGGTGCCCAAGGCCCAAGGCGTGGTGCGCGCCGGGACACCTTTGAAGTTCCCGACGGAGACAATAAAGGCCGCGGAGATTCTTCCCGATCTCGACAAATACAAGGGTCCGCCCCTGGAGTTTGGCCGGATGGAAGCGACTGCCTCCAAGCCCGATGTCCAGCAGCAATTCGGCATGATTACAGACATTCCAAAGGCCGGTCAGGTTAACGCGCTGTCTACGCTAAACATCCGCGGCGAGCGGTCGGTGACCTGCTGGGGTGACTATGACCGCCATCCTGATGATGGGCCACTGCCGGAAGGAGCCCCACCGGTCTGCGAGATGTTTCGCCGGTTTCCCGATGCGCTAGAACGCGCCGCAGAACTCGATAGTGAATACGGGACCGATCCGGATCTCGATGCGATGCCGATGTATGGTGTGGTATTTTCCTTCAAGGATCCGTTCGATACTAAAGACATGCGTTCGACAGGTGGCGCCGATGCGGCCTACGACATTGATTTTCCGGCACGTGATCATGTCTTGGTTGAGCAGCTTCGTAATAAGGGCGCGATCATTTTCGCCAAAGCCGTTAACACTGAGTACAACGGTCGTGCGGGTGATCCGGGTGGACGACATACGCCGGACAAGGTTTTACCCTCGACCCTGGGTTATCAACGTGCGACGTGGGGCGGCAACCCATCCAACCCATACGATACCACTCGCTCGGCTTCTTTGGGGTCGAGTTCGGGCTCGGCGTTGTCGGTCAGTGCCAACCTCGTGATGGCCAGCCTCGGCGAGGAGACGCGCGCATCATGCCGCGGTCCGTCTAACCACAATGCGGTCTCACTTATATTGCCCCACAAGGCGATGCTGGGTTTCAATGGCGGCGCCATCGGCGCAGATATCTATTGCGACCGCGCGGGTATCCATGCTCGTTTGCTTGCTGACTGCGCGAAAATCCTCGATGCGCTGAAGGACCCTGAGGCGGGGTATTATGATCCGCGCGATCCCTACACAACGGTACCGCGATCCTCAGTACTCGACACGCCTTACGCCAGCCACGTCGTGCTCGACGGTGCCGCCGGGGCGCTTAAGGATGTTCGGCTCGGCGTAGTGCGCGAGTCGATGGTTTATCCCAAGGGGTCTCTGACCGAGAAGCCGATCGTTGACTTAGTAACGGTTGAAATCAAACAGATGCTCGGTGTCCATCTCGGTTCGGCGCTGGTCGAATCCGGTGATCCGCTGTGGACCCCGGATCCAGAACTAGAACAGATGAAAACCGATTTTCGCCATGCGTTGGCGAGGCTTTTGCCGGTTTTTATGCCGGATATCCTGTTCCGACTTGGACTCGATGGCACGCCGCTATTCAAGGAGTTTGCGGCGGCGATCAGGCCCACCGAATTTTTGCCGGGGAAGGTTTTCGGTGATGGCGACATGGATCCGATCGACTACTGCGTAGCGCTTGCCGAGGGAAAAATTGAAGGCCCCTCGAACCTCGATATCGCAACGATCCAGCAGCAGGAACTTGCCAAGACCTTTCGCTTTCACATCAGCCAGTACCTTATGCGTCGCGCGGAAGATTGGCGTGCCGCAGGTTTCCATGAGGCGCTGGACAACTGGGAACAGCTTAACATACGCTCGAAATTTTGGGGCGATGATCAGTGCGCCGCGTTCAAGAATTGGGAGGAAACGACTGATCCGCGTAACCCGCTCGACGGTCGACAGGGTGTCAATGAGCGGATCATGCTGCGTGAGCTTCTGCGTCGCGTCGACATGATGGTATTGGTCGAAAACGGGCTCGACGCCTTTGTACGCTTGCACACGCCCTGGCCGCCAGGGATTATAGGGGGTCCGCATCAGTACAATATCCTGCATAACCTGAGACCTGAAAGTCTCTATGGACCCAACGCGGGGCTCACAGAAATGCTGGTGCCTGCAGGCTATGTGACGACGGCCTTTGATCCGGTCTTCAAACTCAACGACGATGGAACGAAGTATATTTCCGCACCTTCTACCACGCCGACCGAACTGGCCCCACCGGGCCTACCGTTCTCTCTGGTGTTCAGATCCGAACCGGGAACAGAGGACAAGTTGCTCCGGATCGCCTCGACCTATGAGGCTGCTTCGCGTCGCCGAATCCCCCCACCCGATTTCGGACCACTCAAATGGGGCTGATCAGATTCTTCGAGGTGCAGTATTACTTCCGCCCGCCGGGGCTCCCTTGCCACAAGCAGCCGTGGCTTGCGACCGTTTGGCGCATTGGTTAGTCCCGCGGCTACTGCCCCAGTCGAGACTCCCTCACGAGGCTAGTTCAGACGGGGAATGCGGGATCTTAGTTGTGCGGACCATCGACTTGGTTATATCCCGGACCGACCAGGCGAGGTTCGCTCGGGGAGCAAGTGGCCGTAGGCCGGTAGTGTGGTTAACCGATCGTCGTCCACGGCCCCGCCGACC
>PTLL01000005.1 GCA_002938315.1 Alphaproteobacteria bacterium MarineAlpha3_Bin2
GTCAACCTCGTCGGGGCTAAGGTCCAGGTCGGCGGCGGCGGCGTTTTCCTCCAGGTGCTTTTGGGTGCGGGTGCCGGGGATCGGGATGATGTGATCGCCCTTTGCCAGAACCCAGGCCAGCGCCACTTGCGCCGGGGTGCAGCCCTTTTCCGCGGCTAGGGCGCGGACCGGTTCGACCAGTTTTAGGTTGGAGTCCAAATTTTCTTCCTTGAAGCGCGGGTGATTGGCGCGGCGGTCGCCGTCGGCCAAGCTGTCGGAGCCGGTGATATCGCCGCCGAACATGCCCCGGCCCAATGGCGAATAGGCGACGTAGGCGATATTGAGGTCTTTGCAAAGCCCAAGCATCTCGTCTTCGGCCATCCGCGTCCACAGGGAATATTCGGTCTGCAGCGCCGCAATGGGGTGGGTGGCGTTCGCCCGCCGTACGGTTTCGGGCGCGGCCTCGGATAAGCCCAAGTGGCGGACCTTGCCGGCCTCGATGAGGCGGCTCATGGCGCCGACGGTGTCTTCGATGGGAACGGACGGGTCGACCCGGTGCTGGTAATAGAGATCGATGACATCGATGCCGAGCCGCCCCAGGCTTTTATCGCAGGCCTCGGCCACATATTCGGGCCGTCCGTCGACAGCGGGTTTGCCGTCGGCGTCGCGGATGTTGCCGAATTTTGTCGCGACGATGTAATCGTCCCGCCGTCCCTTTATTCCACGGCCGACTAGGTCCTCGTTCTTGCCCTGGCCGTAGGCGTCAGAAGTATCAATGAAGGTGACGCCGATGTCGGCGGCGTGATGCAGCGTGGCGATGGACTGGGCCTCATCGCCGGGGTTGTAAAAGCCCGGCATAACCATGCAGCCCAGCCCGATGGCCGGGACATCTAGGCCGTCGGCGCCTAATTTTCGTTGTTTCATGATGTTATTCTCCCCTGTTCCATAAATTTTCTCCGGCGAGTTGCATATTTGTCAAGGAATTACAACATGGTGTATGCTCCCGACCGAACTGATCAGCTTTATCTTTGGGAGGGATTAGGCACATGTCCACGGCGGTTGAAAATTTTCCGGCCCTGGTCCTCAACGCGGACTTCCGCCCGTTGAGCTATTTCCCGCTGTCCTTGTGGTCGTGGCAGAATTCGATCAAGGCGGTGTTCCTTTCCCGCGTCAATGTGGTCTCCGAATACGACCGCGCCATCCATTCGCCGAGCACCGAAATCAAGCTGCCCAGCGTTATCTCGCTCAAGGATTATGTGCACATGGACCGGCGGCCCGCCTTCACCCGGTTCAACGTGTTCCTGCGCGACGCCTTTACCTGCCAATACTGCGGCGGCGCTTATCGGACCGAGGAATTGACCTTCGACCATATCGTCCCCCGGTCGCGCGGCGGCCGCACCCTTTGGGACAACGTGGTCACCGCGTGCGAGCCATGTAACCTGAAAAAGGGCCACCGTTCGCTCAGGCAATCCGGGATGCGGGTGAGGTGTCATCCCGGCCGTCCATCCAATTTCGAGCTTCAGGAAAACGGCCGCGCCTTTCCGCCCAATTTCCTGCACGAAAGCTGGCGCGATTTCCTGTATTGGGATACCGAGCTGGAAACCACCTGATCGGGCCGAAGGGCCGGGCCATGAAAATCGTCTAATCCCGCCAGAATCCTTTTGCCGCTTCCCGCCGGTCCGATCGGCGATCAATGCCGATGTCGTTGAGAAGGCGCGCGTCCAGTGCCGACAAGGCGCGGCGCTGGCGGGTGCGCGAATGCCAAAACCAAGCCTTGCGCCATCCATTTGCGAGGGCGCGCACGATCATTCGTCGCAAGGATTGTCCGAAGGCTTCTGAGGAATCCGAGAAGGAGGGGCTGAGTAAGGGGTGAGGCATGGCTACAGTCCTAAAGATTAAAATCTCCGCCACCATGCCTGGTCATCGTGGTATTGTCCTGTCATAACGTTTCGTTTATGATCGAAGTATGAATGTAACACCATCCTTCGCGTCCATCGGCGCTTTGCTGGGGGTGCCCGCCCGCGCCAATATTCTGGCGTCCCTGATCGACGGCCGGGCGTTGACGGCGACGGAATTGGCGATCGCTGCGGGCGTTTCGCCCCAAACCACCAGCAGCCATTTGGCGAAGCTGGTGGACGCGGGGTTGATCCTGGCCGAAAAACACGGCCGCCACCGGTTCTACCGGCTGGCTGAGCCCCATATCGCGGATATTCTCGAACCGCTTGGCGAACTGGTTAAACATCACCCGGTGCCGGAACGCCGAAAGTCCTGGACACCTGAAGATCTGCGCCCGGCCCGAATTTGCTATGACCATCTTGCTGGCGCCATCGGCGTTCAGGTGACTGACGGGCTGATGCAAAAAGGCTATTTGGATTCGTTGGGCCGCGATTACCGGATGACCGACGGCGGCAGTGCCTTTTTCGACGCGTTCGGTGTCGATTTGGCGGCATTGGCACGGACACGCCGCGTGTTCGCCAGACAATGCCTGGATTGGAGCGAACGCCGCCCCCACCTTGGCGGCGCGTTGGGGGCGGCCTTGTGTGCAGGCTTCATAGAGAAAGGGTGGATCAAACGGACCCGGGTGCCACGCCAAATTGTCGTTGTTGATGCGGGCAGACGCGCCTTGAAGGATTTGCTCGGCATCGAAATTGCCTGATTAGAACGTCCGAATCATTTGACAATCCCTTCAATTCCCCTATATTCCGCGCCTTCATTCCCGGGAACGTGGGCGAGCGTATAAGCGGCGCCGCCCCGCCGCCTCAAAACACCGAGGCAGCCTACCGGGTTCAAATAACACCCGGAAAAACGCGGGAGAATTATTGCGATGACGAAACGCATTCAAGCTAAGTACAAGATTAACCGCCGCCTCGGCGTCAACCTGTGGGGACGCCCCAAAAGCCCCGTCAACACCCGCGATTACGGTCCCGGCCAACATGGCCAGCGGCGTGGACGCAAGCCATCGGATTTCGGCCTGCAGTTGATGGCCAAGCAGAAACTCAAGGGCTATTACGGCAACATCACCGAAAAGCAGTTCCGGCGCTATTACCGTGAAGCGGCGAAGCGCAAAGGCGATACCTCGGAAAACCTGATCGGGCTTTTGGAACGCCGTCTTGACGCCGTCATCTACCGGATGAAATTCGTGCCGACCGTTTTCTCGGCGCGCCAGTTCGTCAACCACGGCCACGTCATGGTCAATGGCAAGCGGGTCAACATCCCTAGCTATCTGGTCAAGGAAGGCGATGTGGTCGAGGTCCGGGAGAAATCCCGCCAGCTGCCGCTGGTGTTGTTGGCCATCGAAAGCGCCGAACGCGAGGTGCCCGATTACATGAACGTCAACCACCAGAAAATGCAGGGCACCTTCATGCAGACCCCGAAATTGTCTGACGTGCCCTATCCGGTGACCATGGAACCGAACCTGGTGATCGAGTTTTATTCCCGCTAACGCCGACCGGGAATGTACTTCAGGGGCCGTGTCGGGAACGATGCGGCCCTTTTTTGTTGGGGGTAACAACAAGAGGCGAGGAGCGGCGAAGCCGCGACAGGGACAAATAGAGTCATGAGTGACGAAATCAAAGGCCTGGGACTGGGCTTTATCGGTGTCGCCATTTTCTCGATGACGCTGCCGGTGACGCGCATGGCTCTTTCCGGTGGCCTCGACGTGGTCACCGTCGGCATCGGCCGCGCCGTGGTCGCGGCTTTGGTGGCGGCGGTGATTTTGCGGGTGGCACGCCAACCGGTGCCGCCCATGCGGTATTGGAAACGGCTGATCGTCGCCGGGCTGTGCCTGGTTATCGGTTTTCCCCTGTTCATGTCCATTGCCATGCTGTCGGTGCCGGCGTCGCACGGCGGCGTCGTGCTCGGCATTTTGCCGTTCGCCACCACCCTGGCGGCGGCGATGTTTTGCGGGGAGCGCCCGAGCCCCGGGTTCTGGCTGGTCGCCTTGGTAGGCAGCGGCGCGGTGGTGGCCTTCGCCGTGGTCGAAGGCGGCGGCGGCATGCAGGCCGCCGACCTGTGGATGCTGGCCGCCGCCCTTTCGGCTGGTACCGGCTATGCCTTGAGTGGTGAGTTATCGCGGGTGCTGGGCGGTTGGCAGGTGATCTGCTGGTCGTTGGTGGGGTGTGTGCCGTTCATCGTGCCACCGGTGGTGTGGGTATGGCCGGACATCCATTGGCAGGCGCCCTGGCAAACGTGGACGGCGTTCGGCTACGTCGCCTTGTTCAGCCAACTGATCGGCTTTTTCGCCTGGAACCGGGGGATGGCGTTGGGCGGAGTCTCACGCGTCGCCCAGGTGCAATTGTTGCAGTTGTTCATGACCCTGGCGGGATCGGCGGTGTTGTTGGGCGAGGAGATCGGTGCCGTGACCCTGATCTTCGCCGTCTGCGTGGTCGCCGCCGTCGCGCTCAGCCGGCAAATGCCGGTCAGCCGCCGGGACTTGTAATCACCCCGGTTCCGGGGTGGGAGCCGCAAAAAGAAAGAACCGCCGAAGCGGTTTCTCCCTCAAGAACTCCCTGGGAAACAGAGGTTCTCTAGGGCATTTTCCACGCCCTTTTCTTTTTTATTAACCGTAAATTCGTCGTCGCAAATGAGTCCATTTGCTCGGGATTTGCTTTAAGAGGCGTACTCGACGCCCTTGTCGTCCAGCAGTTTCTTTAATTCACCCGATTCATGCATTTCGCGTACGATATCGCAACCGCCGACGAATTCGCCTTTGACATAAAGCTGCGGGATCGTCGGCCACGACGAGAATTCCTTGATCCCATTGCGTATTTCATCGTCGGCGAGGACGTCGATGCCCTTGAACTTGACCTCCATCATGGTCAGCGCCTGGGTGATGGCGGCGGAAAATCCGCATTGCGGGAACATCGGGTTGCCCTTCATGAACAGGACGACGGCATTACCGTCGATTTCGCTTTGGATGCGGTCGAAAACGGGGTTATCGCTCATGATTTTTCCTTTTACGTGTTGTCAGGCGCGCTGGTCTGCAATTGCAACGCGTGGAGTTCGTTACCCATGCGGCCCTGCAGTGCCTGGTAAACCAATTGATGTTGTTGGACCCGGCTTTTTCCCGCAAACGCAGCTGACACAACCTGCGCCGCATAATGGTCGCCATCCCCACGCAGATCATTGATAGTGACGTCGGCGTCTGGCAGGCCTTCCTTGATCAGGCGTTCGATTTCGGCGGCTTCCATGGCCATCGGGATAATCCTCGGTAAATAAACTAACGAATTATTGTTTTCGTCTTGGGGATATGGGCCGTTACGCCGCCGCCGTCAACCCTTTGCTGTTTATGGGTTTTCGAAGTTTTGGTTAAAGTGCAACGCAACCCTCGCCGACCGGAAGGATCGAGGCCAGCACATCGTCGGCGGTAGCCTTTCCGGCCCGCCCCTCGATGACCCAATGGCTGAGGTTTTGCGCCGCCAGGCAGCCGGCGGCAGCGATGTTGCCATGTACGATCATCGGTTCCTCGACGATCTCGATGCCGAGGGATTGCAACAGCGGCACCGACGTCGGATAGGTCGTCGCTGTCAGCCCATCCAACAGTCCTAACTTGGCCGGAACAGCTGCCCCCGTACACATGGAGCCGATCATCTGGCGGCCGGGATCGAGGTCAAATGCCCCCAGCCAGGCATCGTCATCGAGCAGCGGCAGGATGCCCTTGGCGCCGCTGGTGAACAGCACCGCATCAGCGGCGTTGGCGTCGGTGAGGCCCCCGTGCATGGGCGTTTCCAAGCCAGCGATTGAGGTGTGCCGGGCTTTGTCGCCGATCAGTTTGACGGCCCAGCCGTCGTCCCGGAGCCGCACCCGGTTCAACATATCCCACGGCAGGAAGGTGTCGATGTCAGTGAAGTGATCGAAACAAACGATGCAGACGGTTTTGCTCATGGGGATAGAGCCCTCACACGCCGCCCATGTAGCCGGGCAGCCAGCCTTCGTTGGCGGCTCGCAGCGCCGCCAACGCGGTTTCCTTGGTGCCGCCGAGCAGCGACAATCCCTTGCCGCCGGTAATGCCGATCTGCATCGCCGGCACGCCGGCGACGTCGGCGGCGGCCAGCAGGGCATCTGCATCATCGGTGGTCAGCACATAACGGCCCTGGTCCTCGCCGAACAGCCAGGCATGGGCAGGGGTGCCGCTATCGGGTACTTGTACGGTCGCGCCGATGCCGCCTTTGATCGCCATTTCGGCGATGGCAACCAGCACCCCGCCGTCCGACACATCATTGCAGGTGCCGACGGTGCCACCGGCAATCTGTTGGCGGACGAAATCGCCGTTCTTCTTTTCGGCCTCCAGGTCCACGGGTGGCGGGCTGCCGATTTCCTGGCCGATGATCTCGCGCAAATACAGTGATTGGCCCAAATGGCCATCGGTGTCGCCGATCAGCACGATGGTTTCGCCCTCGGCGGCAAAAATAGGCGCGGCGGCGGTGGTGTAATCATCAATCAGGCCGACGCCGCCGATGGCGGGGGTCGGCAGCACCGCGGTGCCTTGGGTTTCGTTGTAGAGACTGACATTGCCGGAAACCACCGGGAAGTTCAGCGTCTCGCAGGCGTCGCGCATGCCGTCGATGCAGCCGACGAACTGGCCCATGATGTCGGGCTTTTCCGGGTTGCCGAAGTTGAGGCAATCGGTGATCGCCAGCGGCCTCGCCCCGGTGGCGGTGATGTTGCGCCACGCCTCGGCGACGGCCTGGCGACCTCCCTCAACGGGGTCGGCCTTGCAATAACGCGGCGTGCAGTCGGTGGTGATCGCCAGTGCCTTGTCGGTGCCGTGCACGCGGATCATGGCGGCGCCACCGCCGGGTCGCCCGTGGCCCAAGGTGTCGGCCATGACCATGTGATCGTATTGTTCCCAGATCCAGCGTTTCGAGGCCAAATCCGGGCACGCCAACAGCCGTTCCAGCGCCACCATCGGGTCGTTGGGCGCAGGCACGTCGTCGATATTGAGGGCATCCGGCACCGGTGTTGGCGTCCACGGGCGCTCGGTTTCGTCGTATTCCGGCGACGCCAGCGCCAGTGGGTCGATGGGCAGGTCGGCGACGATCTCGCCACCATGTCTGAGCACCATGTGGCCGGTGTCGGTGAGGGTGCCGACGACGGCGAAATCCAGTTCCCATTTTTCGAACACGGCGCGGGCCTGGTCCTCGGAACCGGGCTTCAACACCATCAGCATGCGTTCCTGGGATTCCGACAGCATCATCTCATAGGCGGTCATGTTTTCTTCCCGCTGCGGCACTTGGTCGAGATCCAATTCCACGCCCATGCCCCCTTTCGACGCCATCTCAAAGCCCGACGATGTCAGCCCTGCCGCACCCATGTCCTGAATGGCGACGATGCAGTCGGTCGCCATCAATTCCAGGCAGGCCTCGATCAGCAGCTTTTCCGTGAATGGGTCGCCGACCTGCACGGTCGGGCGCTTGGCTTCGGAATCTTCGGAAAACTCTGTCGACGCCATGGTCGCGCCGTGGATGCCGTCACGCCCAGTTTTCGAGCCCACATAGACGATCTGGTTGCCGATGCCGGAAGCCGCCGAATAGAAGATATTATCGGCATCGGCCAGCCCCACGGTCATGGCGTTGACCAGGATGTTGCCGTCGTAGGCCTCATGGAAGGTGCATTCGCCGCCCACCGTCGGCACGCCGACGCAGTTGCCGTAGCCGCCGATCCCGGCGACGACGCCTGATACCAGATGCCGGGTTTTGGCATGATTGGGGCTGCCGAAACGCAGCGAATTCAAGTTGGCGATGGGCCGCGCGCCCATGGTGAAGACGTCGCGCAAAATGCCGCCGACGCCGGTAGCGGCGCCCTGATAGGGCTCGATGAAGCTGGGGTGGTTGTGGCTTTCCATCTTGAAGATGACGGCCTGGTTGTCGCCGATATCGATGATGCCGGCGTTCTCGCCGGGCCCGCAGATCACCCACGGCGCCTCGGTCGGCAGCGTTTTGAGCCACTTTTTCGATGATTTATAGGAGCAATGCTCCGACCACATCACCGAGAAGATGCCGAGCTCGGTGATGTTCGGCTCGCGGCCCAGAATCTCCAATATCTTGTCGTATTCGGTCTCGCTCAGGCCGTGGCTTTCGACCAGTTCCGGCGTAATCGGGGCGGTGTCGGGAGACGCGTCGTTCATGGCCCCTTTTTAGCAGATGGGCGACGGGTGGCAATGCCTGCCGACGACTTCAAAAACCCGGGTTTTTTACTCAAATTCCCAATCAGGGTCGTCGAGGCCGCGGGTGTAGGGGACGAATTCTTCCAGAACCACATCCATCTCGGCGTCGGGGAGCAGGACCGGTTCGCCGATTTTCAATGTGTGGCAGTACTGCCGGGCCAAGGTTTCGACCTCGGTGGCGCGTGTCAGCACGCCTTTGAGGTTACCGGCGACGGCGATCATACCGTGGTTGGCGAGCAGGCAGGCGGTGCGCCCATCCATGGCCTCGATCATGGCGCGGGACAGTTCCTCGGTGCCGAAGGTGGCGTACGCCGAGCACGGGATGTCCTTGCCGCCGCCACTGCCTTGGACATACAGTCTACGGCGTCCTGGTTACGCCCGGTCTGGTAGGCGATGACGCCAAGCAGATGCAAAATTTGGGGGGTGATTGGGCTCGACCTCCAAAATTTGGCGGTACTTCGCCTCGGCTTCCGTCAGCAGTCCGGCCTGATGATCGGCGACGGTTTGTTGTATCATTTCCTGATGTCCGGGGGGCGCGCCACCGTTGTCCTTGCTTTTCATTTTCGCCGTCCTCTGCCACTGTCGGGAATACGGGATCGCCGTTTCGGCGCCTTTTCCACCCCGAGCTTAAGCTCAAAGCGTTTCTTGTCGCGGTCGAACAGGGCGACGCCCTTGCGGCGCATCGGCACAATCAAGATCACGCCGGCGAAAAAGCCGCCGATATGCGCCCACCAGGCGACGCCGCCACCCGCCCCACCGGTGGCCATAGCGGTGGAAAAAAACTGAAATCCGATCCAGAACCCCAACACCACCCAGGCCGGCAGGCTGACAATGAAATAGCCGACCAAGGTCTTGATCCGGGCCTTGGGATGAACCATCAGGTACGCCCCGATGATGCCGGAGATGGCGCCGGAAGCCCCGATCATCGGTATCTGAGAGGCGGTATCGGTGCCCGCATGGGCAAGCACCGCGATCAGGCCGGTGAGCAGATAGAAAACCACAAACCGGCGATGGCCCAAGGCATCTTCGACATTATCGCCGAGCACCCACAGGAACAGCATATTGCCGAGCAAATGCATAAATCCACCATGCAGGAACATTGACGTCACCAGCGATAACACCGCCGGGGCCTGCGTCAGTTCCACCGGCAAGGTCTTGATGCCGAACACCACCGCCGGAATGGCGCCGAAGCCGAAAATGAATGCCCGTTCGCTGCGATCGCCCAAGGACAATTGATAGAAGAACACGGCGACGCAAACGCCGATGATGCCGACGGTTACGTATTGAAAACGGATATGCTTTAGGGGGTTGGTGTCGTGGAGGGGCAGTAACATCCGGGCGTCCGTAGCCGGATCAACCGAGTGCCTGAACCAGGCCGTCGAACATTGGCCGTCCGTCGGTGCCGCCCATGGCCGGATCACTCAGGCGTTCCGGGTGCGGCATCAGCCCCAAAACGGTGCGGGCAGCGCTGAATATCCCGGCGATATCGTCCATGGAACCGTTCGGGTTGGCGCCGTTTCCCCCTTCTTTACTCGTCTGGCCGTCCGCATTGACGTAGCGGAAGGCGACGCGGTTTTCATCGTTAAGGCGCTTCAGGGTGTCGTCGTCGGTGAAATAATTGCCGTCATGATGGGCGACGGGAACGCGAATGACCTGGCCTTTGTCATACCCTTGCGTGAATGGCGTGTCGGCGGCTTCGGTGCGCAGATGAATGTCCTTGCAGACGAACTTCAACCCGGCGTTGAGCATCAATACGCCGGGCAAAAGCCCGCATTCGGTCAACACCTGGAAGCCGTTGCAGATGCCCAGCACCGGCACCCCTTTTTTGGCCTTGGCGACGACGTCCTTCATCACCGGCGATTGCGCCGCCATGGCGCCGGAACGCAGGTAATCACCGTAGGAAAAACCGCCGGGAACGACGATCAGGTCGACATCGGCCAGCGTCGCGTCGCCGTGCCAGACCATCAACGGTTCGGACCCCATTGATTCCCGTAACACGACTTGGACGTCGCGGTCGCAGTTGGATCCGGGAAAGACAATGACGGCGGCTTTCATGGAGGGGCGCTTATCCTTCCGAAATATCGACGCGGTAATCCTCGATCACCGTATTGGCGAGCAGCTTCTTGCACATGTCTTCGACCTCGGCCTCGGCCTTTTTGGGGTCGGATTCCTTCAGGTCAAGCTCGATGAACTTGCCCTGGCGGACGCCATCGACGCCGCCGAAACCCAGGGCTTCCAACGCGTGCAGGACGGCCCTGCCTTGCGGGTCGAGGACGCCTGGCTTGAGGGTAACGTGGACCTTCGCCTTCATTGCATCACTTCCGGGCCCGGCATGTCGCCCGGGCCGCCTTCGGGCAGGATGCCTAAACGCCGGGCGACCTCTTGATAGGCTTCTTCGACGCGGCCTAAGTTCTGGCGGAAGCGGTCCTTGTCCAATTTCTCATTGGTTTTCAGGTCCCACAGCCGACAGTTATCGGGGCTAATTTCGTCGGCGAGGACGATGCCCATTTGCTCGTTGTCCCACAGCCGGCCGAATTCAAGCCGCACATCGACGAGCCTGAGGCCGATGCCGAGGAACAGGCCGGAGAGGAAATCGTTTACCCGGAGCGCCATTGGCACGATTTCGTCCATGTCCGGGGGTGATGCCCAGCCGAACGCGGTGATATGTTCTTCGGTCACCAGGGGGTGCGGCCCCGTCGGGGACTTGTAATAATACTCGACGATGGAACGCGGCAGCGGCGTGCCCTCGGTCAGTGAGAAGCGTTCCGCCAGCGACCCGGCGGCGAGGTTGCGGACCACCACCTGGATGGGGATGATTTCCAGTTCACGCACCAATTGTTCGCGCATGTTGAGTCGGCGCATGAAGTGGGTGGG
The DNA here is from genome assembly GCA_002938315.1 of Alphaproteobacteria bacterium MarineAlpha3_Bin2. GTDB lineage: Bacteria > Pseudomonadota > Alphaproteobacteria > Rhodospirillales > Casp-alpha2 > Casp-alpha2. Next base: position 11,018 of record PTLL01000005.1, read on the forward strand.
TACGCCGATTTCGGTCAACCGGGACATCAGGTGTTCGGAAATGCGGTTGTTGAGCACGCCTTTGCCAGCAATCACCCCGGCTTTGGCACCGGTTTTGGTATCGGCGGCGGTCTCATCCTTGAAATACTGAACCAGGGTTCCCGGTTCCGGGCCTTCAAACAAAACCTTGCCAGAGCCCTCGTAAATGCGTTTGCGTCTGGACATGAAATTTTGATCCTACAAAAGGGGTCACATCAACCCCCCTCGGAAAACTCGCTTGAGAAAGTTTGATATAGCAGGTGTCCCCAACCAAAACAACGCTACCCAGCCCCGTGCCAAACAGGGGCGGCGGTTAAATTTCGATGGCCTCATAAGGCGTTTGATCGGGGCGTCCGGGCGCAAACAGCCACTTCGGCTTGATCGGTTCCGGGCCCTTGGCGCGGGTTGGGTCGGGGAGCGCGATCAGCGATGAAGACACGGTGGCGAAGCCGCCATCCGGGCCGGTGGCCTCGGTGGTGAAGGCCATGGCGTTGCGGCCAAAATCGATACCTTCTTCGAAGCCGCCTGCATCCCCGGTGTCACCCATCAGGGCCTGCCATGCGGTCCAATCGCCGGTGTCGGGATCGGGCGGCCGGGCGGCTTCGAATTGAGGCTTGAACCGTTGGATGCGCGGCGAGGTGGCGTCGTTTAGGTCGTGGGCCGTAATCATCGATACACCTTCGGGGATGGCGGTCAGGGTGATGGAATCGTCATTTCCGGGGGAGCGGACCCAAAAGGCCTCGGCGGCGTCGGCGATGACTAAGTTGAAGGACCGGTAGCTTTCGGCATCAACCGCCGCCATGGCCTCGGCAGCGACGGCGGCCTCGGCATGGTCGAGGGCCTCTAGCGGCAGTTCGCCCCGGGATCGAAGCGCCGCGTCGGGGCCCAGCGACCCCGGCCGGTTCAAGATCCCGGCGATCACGCCCCAGTCGTTCATTCCCAGCCAGGTGCCGCCGGCGAGCACGTCCTGTCCGGCGATTGCCTCGGCCCGGTCGGGCCAGTGGCGGGCGGGAGGCAGCCAGGCGCGGCCGGTCATTTCATCGCGGTTGGCGGCGAGGATCAACGGCCAGTCATGGCCGGGGCGGCGGAGAAGTACGACAGTGCACATGGGTGGGCCTTATTTTCAATCTGACGGTTGCTCTGGGAGGTCAACGACTATACATAACCTGTAACGGTTTTGAACGAAGAGGATAAGGGAATGTCTGATACCTTAAAGGATCGGGGAAAAGGCGAAGAGCTGCGCTTCGAGATGAGTCAGGAACTTCAGTTCAAGGCGGAATCTCGGCGCAATCGGTTGTTGGGCGAATGGTTGGCGCAAAAATTCGGCCTGACCACGGACGAATCCGAAGCCTACATCAAGGAAGTGATTGCGTCGGACTTTGATGAACCCGGTATCGAGGATGTTATCCGCAAGGTGATGAAGGATATCGAAGACCGCAGCGCGGCGATTACCGAAGACGAGGTTCGGGCCGAAATGGACCGCCTTTTCCCGGTCGCCCTGGAGCAAGTCAAGACCGGCTTTAAATCCGACAGCGTATAAGCGCCGGATTTAGGCCTTTCCGAAAACCCGCTCGAAGATTGTGTCCGCATGCTTGGTGTGGAAGGCCGTCGACTGGCCTTCGAACATTTCTGCCAGCTTGTCGGCGCCGAGCGCCTCGGCGACCTCTTCATCATGGGTGAGGTAGAACAGGAAACGGCTTTCGTGCCCGGCGGCATCTTTGTCTTCGGGCGTGGGCTCGACGGTGCCATCCGGGTTATCCGGGTCGATGCCGTAACTGCGCCACACTTTCATGGCATTACGCTGGACGATGGCGTAGGCCACTTCCCGGCTGACGCCGTTTTGGGTGAGGATTAGTAGGACGCGCTGGGAATCATGCAGGCCGCCGAACTGTTGCAGGTTTTCCAGCATTGATGCTGGATAGACGACGAGCTTATCCAGCATCGAGGTCATCCGCGCCAGGGCGAAGTCCAATGTCACCGTGCTATCCGGCGCGATCATGCGTTCCACGGATGAATGAGAAATATCGCGTTCGTGCCATAGCGTGATATTTTCAAGCGCCGGCACCACGGCCATACGAACGATCCGTGCCAACCCGGTCAGGTTTTCGGTCAAGATCGGGTTGCGCTTGTGCGGCATCGCCGACGAGCCTTTCTGCCCTTTGGCGAAAAATTCCTGAGCCTCGCGGACTTCGGATCGTTGTAGGTGGCGAATTTCGGTGGCCAACCGTTCGATGCCGCCGGCGACAATGGCCAGGGTGCTGAAAAATGCCGCATGGCGGTCACGCGGGATAACCTGGGTCGATACTGTTTCAATGGCGAGACCCATTTTTTCGGCGACGTGGGCCTCGACGGCAGGGTCGATGTTGGCAAAGGTCCCGACGGCGCCTGAAATGGCACAGGTGGCGACTTCTTCCCGGGCGGCGGCGAGCCGGTCGCGGTTGCGTTTAAATTCAGCGTAATGGCCGGCCAGTTTGATGCCGAAGGTGGTCGGCTCGGCGTGAATTCCGTGGCTGCGGCCGATACAGACATGGTCTTTGTGTTCGCGCGCCCGGCGTTCCATGACCACCAGCAACGCGTCCACGTCCGCCAGCAAGATATCGGCGGCCTCTGTCATTTGCACCGCCAGGCAGGTGTCGAGCACGTCCGATGAGGTCATGCCCTGATGCACGAAGCGTGCTTCGTCGCCGACATGCTCGGCAAGCTCGGTGAGAAAGGCGATGACGTCGTGATGGATCTCGCGCTCGATCTCGTCGATGCGGGCAATGCGGTCGGGCGTATAGGGCTTGTTGCCATTTGCCCAGACCGCCTTGGCGGCCTCCTTGGTAATTACGCCTAGCGCTGCTTGCGCATCACAGGCATGGGCCTCGATTTCGTACCAGATGCGGAATTTGTTGGCGGGCTCCCAGATGGCGGCCATGTCGGGGCGGGAGTAGCGTGGAATCATGGAATTCTCTTATGCCTCAAAAACAACAAAGGCCGGGACGGCCCCGGCATTGCTTATCTTACAGGTTTCTGGGGATTTTGAAAACCCGACGTGCCCTAGGTCTTTCTGTACACCAAGAACCAGATCAGGGTCAGCACCTGCAGCACCGCCATGACAATGAATGCCGCCTGGTAGCCCTCGACCGCATAACCGCCGCTGGCGCTGGTTGGCCACTGGTTGATGATCACCCCCATGCCCCATTGGCCGAGGAAAGCACTGCCGAAGGTGAACACGTTGAGCCCGGTCACCACCCGCCCGGCCAATTCCGGCGGAAATTCCTGACCCAGCGCCGCGTAAGGCAGGATTCCAGCGGTCCCGAAAAATCCGAACAGCATCCATATCGGCAGCACGGCGCCTGTCCATTGGACGATCAGTACCGTCTGCAAGGCGGCGAAAATGGCCATGCCGGTGAAGGCGACGTACATGGTTTTAATACCGATTCTTCCTAATCGTTCAGCGATGGTGCCCATCCCTAAAAACCCGGCGACCATGGATGCCGCGATCCAAAACAGGTGATTGGCGACGGCATCGCGGCTCAAACCGGCGACATCCGAAAGCCAAGGCCCGGACCACAGGCTTTGGGTACTTAGGAACATGGCCTGTGACGCCACCGTCATCGGCACGATGCGCCAGAATACCGGTGCGGTGAAGACCTGGCCAAAACCGGCCAGTTGTTCTTTCAGGGTGCCGGGCTGGGTTTCCGCTCCTTTCCGCCTCGGCAGGACGAAAAACACCAGCGCCGACATGGCTAGAGACATGATGGCAAATACAACAAAAATGCCACGCCAATCGGTCACCGTCAGCGCCATTTCCACCGGTACCGTGCCGGCAACGGCACCCAAGCCGCCCGCCGCCATTTGCAGGCCGTTGGCAAAGGGAAGGCGTCCGCTCGGCAGCCACATGGCAAAGGCTTTAAACGCCCCCATCAGGCACGCCGCCGTGCCCAACCCAATCAAGGCGCGCCCGGCGATCAGACCTCCGGCGGTGGCGGCATTGGCGAAAATGAAACAGCCCAGCCCCGCAAACAGCAATAAGGCGGCGTCCGTCCGCCTGGGGCCGTAACGGTCCAGCAAAATACCCACCGGCAGTTGCACGATGGTGAAGGCGAGAAAATTGGCGCTGGTCATAAGCCCCAAGTCGGCCGCCGTCAGGTTCAACTCGGCGATCAGGTCGGGCGCGATTACGGCGTTGACCACCCGCAACAGGTAGGACAGGAAATAACCGAGCGCAAACGGGACGAAGACGCGATAGATGTTCACAACAGTCCCATGTCCTTGAACGACGAATGCCCGGCCTTGGTCACGATCAGATGATCGTGCAGCATGATGCCGAGCTTGGCGTCGGCGTCCTGGACCTCCTTGGTCATGTCGATATCGGCCTTCGACGGCGTCGGGTCGCCGGACGGGTGGTTGTGGACCATGATCACCGCCGTCGCGCCCAATTCCAACGCCCGCTTAACCACTTCGCGGGGATAGACCGGTGTGTGATCAACGGTGCCGGTCTGTTGGATCTCGTCGGCAGTCAGCACATTCTGGCGGTTGAGGAACAGGATGCGAAAGCGTTCGTTTTTCTCAAACCCCATGGAGGCGCGGCAATAGGCAATCAGCTTGTTCCAGCTCGACAGCACCGGTTGGTTCAGGACCTCTTCGCGAGATAGCCGCAAGGCCGCCGCCTGTACAGTCTTGAGCGCCACCACCACCGCCTCGCCGATGCCGTCGATTTCTTTCAGGGCGCTTTCCTCGGCGCTGATGACCTCGGAAAAACTGCCGAAATGTTTTAGCAGCCGTTTGGCGATGGGTTTGGTATCGCGGCGGGCCACGGCCTGGAACAGCAGCAATTCCAGCAATTCGTAATCGGGAAGGGCGTCAGCGCCGCTTTTCAGGAAATGTGCCCTAAGCCGGCCGCGGTGGCCGGCGGTGTCGGGTTTATTTGCCACGGGCTTTCAGGCCCCTAAACGTCATAGGGCGGCTGGTCCAACCCCGTCGGTGACTGCGTAAAGACCTCATAGCCGTCGGCGGTAACGGCAAGGGAATGCTCAAACTGGGCCGACAGGGATCGGTCCTTGGTTACCGCCGTCCAGCCGTCATCGAGGATTTTTACATTAAAATCTCCGGTATTGATCATCGGCTCAATGGTGAAGAACATGCCTTCCCTGAGCACATCCCCCTCGCCGGGGGTGCCGTAATGCGTGACATTGGGCGCATCGTGAAAAACCCGGCCGAGACCGTGGCCGCAAAAATCCCGGACCACGGAATAACGCTTGGCCTCGGCATGGCTTTGGATGGCATGGCCGATGTCGCCTAAGGTGGCGCCGGGACGGACCACCTCAATGCCTTTCCACATCGCCTCGAAGGTCGTGCTGATCAGGTTCCTCGCCTTGACGCCGATCTTGCCGACCGGAAACATGCGGCTGGAATCACCGAACCATCCGTCCAGGGTCACGGTAACGTCGATGTTGATGATATCGCCTTCCATCAGCCTCTTGTCGCCGGGAATGCCGTGACAGACGACATGGTTGATAGAGGTGCAGATGGATTTCGGGAAGCCCCGGTAATTCAACGGCGACGGAATGGCGTCGTGATCGACGATAAAATTATGGCAGAGCGTGTCCAGCTCACCAGTGGTGACGCCGGGTTTCACGTGAGGCGTGATGAAATCCAGGCACTCGGCGGCCAGCCGCCCGGCACGGCGCATGGAGTCGAAATCCTCGGGCGTATGAATCTTGATGTGACGGCCGTCGGACGCCACGACATTAGCGGTCATTTCCTGCATTATTGAATTATGCCACCTTTTTCTAAAAAGCCAATGGGACGGGGCCGGTGACCGTGATGTTTTGATTTGTCACCCGGCAGCCGTAACAAAGCACCTCGACCCCGGCCTTGCGCGCCGTCACCAAGCCCTTGGCGTATTTAGGATCGATATCGGCGGCAATGACGAAGCTGGGGCTGTCGGTGCGCTGGACCAGGTACATCATCACCGCCCGGTGGCCTTGGCGGACCATATTGCCAAGCTCGACCAGATGTTTGGCGCCGCGCGCGGTTACCCCATCGGGGAACTCCACCGGCGCGTTTTTTGCCAAATCCCGCTTCATGGTCACGTTCTTGACTTCGACGTAGCATTTTTCGCCTGCATCGGGCCCTTCTTTTTCCAACAGGATATCGATGCGGGAATTTTCGCCGTATTTGACTTCGCGGCGCAGTGACGCATAGCCGACCAGTTCCGGGATGCGACCGGCGGCAATGGCGTCGGCGACCAGTCCGTTGGGGTGGCTGGTGTTGATGCCGACCAGGGTGCGGCCAATGCGGATCATCTCCCAGGTGAATTTGAGCTTGCGGTCCGGGTTGCGGGCCGGTGAAATCCAGACTTCCGCGCCCGGCTCGTTGACCGACAGCATGGAACCGGAATTGGCGCAGTGGGCGACGACGACACTGCCGTCTTCCAGTTCCACATCGGCCATGAACCGCTTGTAGCGCTTGATCAGTCGGCCACGGAGGAGGGGGTCAGGAAACTTCATCGCCGGAATGTAGGGATTGATGGGGTAGGGATCAATGGCTGGGGTTTTCTGTTATGATTGGCCTTATGGTTAGTCTTATGGTTAGCCGGGGGAGGCCGCAATGATCAGAAGCTTGATTTTGGGCGTTTTGGCGATGGTGTTACTGGTGTCGGGACCGACCCCGGCATATTCCTGCGGCGCCAAGGTCGAAATCCGGTTTTTCGATTCCGATGGTGACATTTTCGCCATCCACAACAAAAGCGAGGGGCCGCTTAAATTGGTCTCGCTGGTGATCCGGCTGACCGGGTCCATGGGCCGGTTGATCTTCGACACTGAATACGGCGGCCCCGGCGCCTCCATGGCGACGCCGTTTGTCGCGGTCTCAGATTTAGCCGGGGGCGCGGTCGGGTTCCAGGGCGCGACGCCGGTGGATGACGGCGGCGAAGTGGTAGTGCTCAAGTTTTCCGATTTCCAGCCAGGCCGCGAATTCATGTTCGTGATCGACGTCGATGACCGCCTGGAGAATTCCGAATTCGGCCAAGCCGAGGTCAGCAATGCCGAGATCGAAGGCGCCGCCGCCAAAGCCGTGCTAATGGGGAAAAGCGGACAATCCTCGACGGCCAAAGGCCTGTTTGACGGCGACGCCCGGGCGCTGCTGAAAGGCGGGGTCCGCGCGTAAGGGCGGAGGGGTTTACGTCGGCCTTGCCTTGTCGGGCAGCGGGTGTTCCTCGGCATCCAGCGCGTCGGCGAGGCGGGATGTGGCGGAGCCGGGCTGCAAGGGCTGTTGCTGCGAGGCGTCGGGTGCCCAGCCGGTCAGGGTGATGATCTGAAAAGTCACCGGGATAGCGCCGTCGCTTGTGGCGAACAAATCCGAATACCGCGCCGCCGCCGCCGCCAGCGTGGCGGGCCGGGTGAACCCCTTGCGGCTTTCAACGGCGGCGTTGGTCTCTCCCATGGCGCGGAGATCGGCCATCAACGCCATCGGGTCCGGATACATGACGGTGAGAGTCTCGCTATCGACCACCGGCAGCGCCAACCCGGCCCGTTGCAGCAGGCCGCCCAAATCGCGGACCTCGGCCATCGGCGAGACGCGGGGGCTGAGCCCGTCTTCCTCGGCGATTTCGGCCTCGGCCAGGGCCTGGCGAAGCTCAATTAAGGTGTCGCCGCCGAACATCGCCGCCAGGAACAGGCCGTCCGGCTTCAGCGCCCGGCGCATTTGAATGAGCGCGCCGGGCAGATCGTTAACCCAATGCAGCGACAGATTGCCGATGACCAGATCGAACACGGCATCGGTGAACGGCAGCGCTTCTTCGTCTGCGGCCAACGCCATCCCGCCGGCCTGGGCCGCCATGGCCTCGGATAAATCGCATTGGACCAGGGTGTCGATGCCGCTACGGCCTCTTAAGGTTTTGCCCATCTCGCCGGAGCGGCAGCCGAATTCCAGCGCCAGCGGAAAGCTTCGGGTGACGTCGTCGAGCCGGTCCAACAGACGCTCGGCGGATTCCCGAAACAGCAAGTCGCTGTCTTCCCCGCCCCCTCTTGCGGCCCGGTCGCGGTGGCGGCGGACGGCGCGGCGGTTGAATACCGTTATCGAGTCGGTCATGGTGCATGTATGACACAGGGGGGCGGCACCATAAACACTTCCCATTTCCGGCACATCGCCGGCCGGGCGTTGGACGTCCTGTTGCCGCCGCAATGCCCGTCGTGTAACGCCGCCGTCGAAAGCCCGGGCGTCTTGTGCGGGGCGTGCTGGCAACAGATTGATTTCCTTTCCGATCCGCAGGGTTCGGCCTGTGGGCTGCCGTTTAAATTCGAACTCGACGCCTGGCCCGGCAAAACGGATGGCGTGCTGTGCGGGGCAAGTGTGCGCGACCGTCCGCCGTTTCAACGCGCCCGTGCCGTCATGGTCTATGGGGATTTCAGCCGCAAAATTGTCCTCGCCCTCAAGCATGGCGACCGCACCGATACCGCGCCGGCCGCGAATTGATTGACGACGCCGATATCATCGCCCCGGTGCCGCTGCATTGGACGCGGCTGTTGGCGCGGCGCTACAACCAATCGGCGTTGCTGGCAGGCGTGGTTGGCGAGGTGTCTGCGGTGACGGTAGTGCAGGATTTGCTGGTGCGGAAAAGCGGACGCCGTCGCAAGGGCGGATGGGGTGGTCGAAACGCCGCCGCAATGTACAGGGCGCCTTCAAGGTCAATCCGGCCCGGCGCCAAAACCTCACCGATCGCCGCGTTCTGTTGATCGACGACGTGCTGACCACCGGCGCCACCGCCCAGGCCTGCGCCAAAACCCTGCTTAAGGGCGGCGCCACGGCGGTCGATGTGCTGACCCTGGCCCGGGTGGTGCGGGCGGCGGATTAATCACGGGCCTTCCAAGCGGCGGGTAATATCCCTATATACATTCCGCGAAACAGCAAATGACGAGGAGCCCGCCGTGGCCGAGATCGAAATTTACACGTCGCCCTTTTGCGGGTTCTGCCATGCCGCCAAGAAGCTGCTGGAAAAGAAAGGCGTCGCCTATACAGAAATCGACGTCAAGATGAAGTCCGACAAACGCCGGGAAATGACCGAACGTTCCGGCAAGAGCTCGGTGCCGCAGATTTTTGTCGATGGCGAACATCTCGGCGATTGCATGGAGATCATGGAGATGGACGCCGACGACGAACTGGCCGCCCGGTTAGGGCTGTGACGGCGATGAGCGGCCCTTTCACCGTCGCTTGCGTGCAGACAACTTCCAGCCGCGAGATTTCAGAAAATATCAACGTTGTTGGCGCTCTGGTCGCCGACGCCGCCAAGGCCGGCGCCGATTTTGTGCTGTTGCCGGAAACCGTCAACCTGATGGAGAACAAGGGCAAGCTGCGCGTAGAAAAAATCACCGCCGGTGACGGTGACGGGGGGTTATCGGCCTTTCAGGAAATGGCGTCGGGTTCAGGCATCTGGCTGTTGGCGGGCTCTCTCGTGGTGATGGGCGACGGGGGGGGCGACGAGGCTGAGACCGAGAAACCCAGGGCGATCAACCGGTCCTTCCTGATCGACCCCGAAGGCGAAGTCCAGGCCAGTTATGACAAGATCCACATGTTTGACGTCGATCTCGGCAATGGCGAGGTGCATCGGGAATCGAAAGCCTATGTCCAAGGCGAAAAGGCGGTGACCGCGACCCTGCCGTGGGGGACACTCGGCATGACGGTTTGTTACGACCTGCGCTTTCCGCATCTGTACCGGGCGCTGTCGAAAGACGGCGGCGCAGACTTCCTGTCGGTGCCGTCGGCGTTCACCCGGACCACCGGCGCGGCCCATTGGCATGTGTTGTTGCGGGCCCGGGCTATAGAAAACGGCTGTTATGTGTTCGCCCCGGCGCAATGCGGCGACCATGAAAACGGCCGCAAAACCTACGGCCATTCGCTGATTATCAATCCCTGGGGCGACATTCTGGCCGACGGCGGCGCCGACACCGGTGTCATCACCGCCGAAATCGACCCGGCCGAGGTTACCAAGGCGCGCACGACGCTACCGTCGCTGTTGCACGACAGGGCTTTTACTTAATCTCCGGGAGGGACCGGATGCGAGGCGGGCTCACCATCGTCGCGGTCGCTGACGCCTAAATCGTTAACGGCACAGATGCGTTCCTTGACGCCGGGGATTTCCGCCGCCTCGTCGATCCCGTGTTCATAGGCGATAACCTGCAGGCGGTCTTGGACCAGTTCCAGCAGCTCGCCGCTTTTTAACAAGTGGTCGGGGTTGCGGGGGCGGACGAAGGCTTCGTTGCCGCGCGCGAAGGTTTCGTAGATCAGCACGCCGCCGGGAGCCAGCGCCCCGACAAGATCGTGCATCAACGGCCGGTGCAGGTAGTTAATGACACAAATTCCTCCAAAGGTACGGCCATGAAGGGCGCCGCCGTCGGCGAAGGGTGCGGGCTCGGCTTCCAGGTCGGCCTCGATTACCTCGGCGCCGTCGAGGCTACCAAGCCCGGAGATATCGCGGTCGATGGCGGTCACCGCGTGGCCGAGGCGTTGCAGGTGGTGGCTATGGCGCCCGCCGCCCGCCGCAAGGTCCAGCACCGCGCCGTTTTCGGGGATTAACGGGGCGAACCGCTTGACCCAGGCCGACGGCTCGGTAATTCGCAGGTGGCGGCTCCGGGTTTCCGCATCTGTAAGGGAATTTGAGTTTTTCATTTCTTAACCGTTTTATTCTATGCCATTAGTAAGTATAACCGCTAAGATAAGAAAGTACCCCAGCGACACGAGTGAGGTGGCCGTAAGCCATGATTCTTTACGAGCTAAAATGTCATCGGGGCCATGCCTTCGAGGCTTGGTTCCTTAACGGCGCCACCTACGACAGCCAACAGGCATCGGGTGATGTGTCGTGCCCGCATTGCGGCACCACCGGCGTCAGCAAGGCGCCGATGGCACCCAATATCGCCCGTGGCCGTTCCGAACCTTCTCAAGGTCTCGGGTCCGAATATCGGGCGCAGGAAGTGGTGGAGAAAATCCTTGAAGCCGTCGACGACTTGCGCGAGGAGATCGAGGAGAACTGCGATTACGTCGGCGACGAATTCGCCGAGGAAGCTAAGCGCATCCATTTTGGTGAATCCGAAGAACACGGCATCTACGGTGAGGCTACCGAAGAAGAAGCCGACGAGCTGGATTATGAGGGTGTCGAGTATTTCCGCTTTCCCACCCCCCGCCGCCGCAACGACTAAAGCCTAATACCCTTTCCTCAAGCCACCTGTTCGGCGCGGCGTTTTAACCGCAGCCATAATGCCGCCAGCACGGCGACGCTGATCGGTCCGATGGCGGCGAAATTGACAGCATTCCAGTCGAGGAAATAGAGGATGGTCCCCGATGTCAGCGACGCTAGGGCGACGGTCCCGAACACCATAAAATCGTTCAGCGCCTGCACTTTGCCCCGTTCGGCCGGTTCGTAGGTTTCGGTCAGCAGGGTCGAGGCCCCGATGAAGGTGAAGTTCCAGCCCAGGCCGAGGGCGAACAGGGCCAGCCAATAGTGGACTAAATCGGTTCCCGACAGAGCGGAAATAATGGCAACGGCAAGCAAGACCGTGCCGCCCAGCATCACCCTGACGACGCCGAACCGCTGGATCAAATGACCGGTGAAGAATGCGGGGGCAAACATTCCCACCAAATGCCATTGAATGACAAAGGTCGCGTCGCTGATGACAAAGCCGTTGCCGACCATGGCCAGCGGCGTCGCCGTCATCAGCAGGCTCATCACCCCGTAGCCGATCATGCCGACCAATACGGCGACGATTAGCGCTGGCTGCCGGACGATGGTGCCCAGCGGCCGCCCGCTTTCCAGGCGCTCGGCCTCGTCGGGGAGCGGTATGTCGAGAAAGGCCAGCAGAACCATGACCGCAATCGCCAACCCGGCGATAGCGGCGTAAGCCCCCACAAACGGCGTACCAGCGGCCAGGTCGTGGGTCCGTTTTGCCAACTCGGGTCCGAGTAAGGCCGCAACGATGCCGCCCGAAATCACCCAGGATATGGCCCGGCTTTTGAAATGGTCTTGGGCAACGTCGGCGGCGGCGAAGCGGTAATACTGGGCAAAGCCCGCATTTATGCCGAAAATAAACATGCCGAAACAGAACAGCCAGAAACTGGAAATAATGAGCGCGTAACAGGCGACGGCGGCGCCGGTGAGCCCGATCAGGGCTCCCAATATGAACCCGGCCCGGCGCCCGATGCGTTTCATCAACAACGATGCCGGAATGGTGGTCAGGGTCGAGGCGATGATGACGGCGGAAATGGGCAGGGTCGCCAAGGCCTTGTCCTCGGCAATGGCGGCGCCGACCAGGCCGCTCAAGATAATCTGCATCGACAATCCGCTCATGAACAGCGCCTGACACATGGCCAGAACGCCGACGTTTTTGTAATCGCGGGATATGGTCATTCAGGGAGCTTTTAACGCTTCACGCCGAAGGCCAGGTAATTGACGTCCAGATTCTGGCTCAGTCGCCAGTCACGCTCAATGGGGGCGTAGGTCATGCCTTTAAGGTCGGTGATCTCGACGCCGTGATCCTTCAGCCCGGCCGCCAATTCCGATGGCCGGACGAACTTGCGCCAATCGTGGGTGCCCACTGGCAGCCACCGGAGAACGTATTCGGCGCCGATTTTCGCCAATGCCAGTGATTTCAGGGTCCGATTCAGGGTTGAGGCCACCATCGCGCCGCCGGGACGGATCAGGCCCGCCGCGGCGCCAAGGAAACCGTCCAGGTCGGCGACGTGCTCGACCACCTCCATATTGAGAACGACGTCATAGCGGCCCTTCTCCGATCCCAGGTCTTCCGGCAATTGGTGGCGGTAATCGATATCCAGGCCCGATTGATCGGCGTGAAGGCGGGCGACCTCGATATTTTTCTGGCCGGCGTCAATGCCGGTTATGGTGGCGCCCAGCCGGCGCATTGGTTCCGCCAGCAGGCCCCCGCCACAGCCGATATCGATGATGTCGAGGCCGTCCAAAGGGTTGGCGTCCATGGGGTCGCGGTCGAAATGGCGGGCGAGATGATCGCGGATGAATTCCAGGCGCACCGGATTGATATTGTGCAACGGCGCGAAGTCGCCTTTTGGATCCCACCAGGCTTCGGCCATCGCGGTGAAACGGGCAATTTCATCCGGGGATGCCGTCGACGGGGCCGGGGAGGCGTTTTTCCGGTTTTTTTTCATTGCCGCCTGGGCCATGGGTGGGTTGCCTCTGTTCACTCTAATAGCGTATGTATGCGCCGTTTAACGCCTGAAAACCAATTAAGTTTTTGAATCTATATTGTTATGGCCAGAATCGTACAAAAATTCGGCGGCACCTCCGTTGCCGATATCGCCAGGATCAAGGCCGTCGCGGCCACCGTCAAACGTGAGCTCGACGAAGGCCATCAGGTCTGCGTGGTGTTGTCGGCGATGGCCGGGGTTACGGATCAGCTTGTCGGTTATGCCGCCGATGCCGGCGGTGCCCATTATTCGCCGGAATATGACACGGTGCTGGCTACCGGCGAACAAGTGACTGCCGGGCTGTTGGCCTTGAGCCTTCAGGAAATGGGCGTCGAATCGCGCTCGTGGTTGGGCTGGCAGATCCCCATCCACACCGATGGCGTTCATGGCCGGGCGCGAATCGAAAAAATCGAAATCGAAGGGCTTGAACAAACGATCAACGAAGGCGGCGTGCCGGTGATCGCCGGCTTTCAGGGGCTTGGCCCCGATGGTCGGGTAACCACCTTAGGGCGGGGCGGCACCGATACCACCGCCGTCGCCGTCGCCTCAGCACTTGGCGCTGATCGGTGTGATATTTATACCGACGTTGAAGGGGTGTACACGACCGATCCCCGAATCGTCGCCAATGCGCGTAAACTTGAGAAGATAACGTACGAGGAAATGCTGGAAATGGCGTCGTTGGGCGCCAAGGTGTTGCAAACACGGGCTGTGGAAATGGCGATGAAGACCCGCCAGCGTCTGCATGTTCGATCCAGTTATTCCGATGTCCCTGGAACCCTTGTTGTCGATGAGGATGAAATCGTGGAACAGGAATTGGTTAGCGGAATTGCCTACAGCCGGGACGAGGCCAAAATCACCCTCGTCCAGGTTGCCGATAAACCCGGCATCGCGGCGGCCATCTTCGGGCCGCTGACGGATGCCAGCATCAATGTTGATATGATCGTGCAAAACGTTTCGGCCGACGGCCAAGCGACGGACCTGACTTTTACCGTGGCCAAGGCCGACTTGGACCGCGCTGTCGAAACCGTTGAGGCCAAGAAGGACGTTTTGGAATACGCCGATTTGTTGTCGGATTCCAACGTTGTCAAGATTTCAGTGATCGGCGTCGGGATGCGCAGTCATGCCGGCGTCGCCCAACGTATGTTCGAAACCCTGGCTGAAAAGGGCATCAACATACAGGTGATTTCAACCTCGGAAATCAAAGTCAGTGTGTTGATTGCCGAGGAATATACAGAATTGGCCCTAAGGGCGCTGCACACCGCTTATGGGCTCGATGCAGAATAGGGGCCATCGCGCTTGAAGTTCTTTGCCCAGTCGTGGGATCATTCTGCAATTAATTTCGGGAAATTTGTGAATAGACCATATGGCTTCTCCTGAACAGGCAGAAACGGACGAACAAAAAAGAGCCACCGGCGTCGGTGCGCTCCTGAAAGCCTCGCGCCTGCGAATCGGCGATGAACTTCGCCATATCGCTAATATTCTCAAGATTCGCTACGTCTACCTGGAAGCGATCGAGGATGGCCGCTTCGAAGATCTTCCCGGCCACACCTATTCCATGGGGTTCGTGCGCGCCTATGCCGAACACTTAGGACTCGACAGCGATGAGGTCATTCGGCGCTTCAAAAATCAAGTCGGCGGTGATTACCCGGAACCATCCCTGGATTTCCCCGAACCGATTCCGGAGATGGGCATTCCGGGCGGCGCCATCATCTTCATCGGGATTCTGGTGGCGGCCGTGGCCTATGGCGCCTGGTACGTGAATACTTCCAAGGAAGGCATTATTGCAGACCTGATTGCACCAGTTCCCAAACGGATGGCAGAGCAGCCCGCCTCCAGCGGGAAGCCGAAGGAACCCGCCCCCGTGGTTGAAGCGAAGATGGAACCGAAGCCTGAAAAGCCGGTGGAAACACCAACTGAAACAGTGACAGCACCTACGCAAGTACCAGCAACTGAAAGAGCTGGGGTAACAACAACAGTAACCGCAATTGTCACAACGGCAGAAACACCCGCCCCACCTGCATCCACGCCGACCCCGGAACCTGACGCTCCGGTGGAAACCGTGGCCACCCCTGAACCCGCCCCAACCCCGGCGGCACCGGTTGACGTTCCCAGCGCGCCCAGCGTCGTACCCATGGATATAATTCCACCCGCCGCCCCGGCGCAGGCTTCAACCGCTGCCCCAGTACAGTCGGCCAGCCAACTGACGCCGGCTGCCCAAATCTCGGCCCTGCCCGCAACAGCCCCGAAGGCGGAAAAGACCACGGCACCATCCGGTGCCCAGAACCAAATCGTCGTTCGTGCAAAAATGAACAGTTGGATCCAGGTCAGGGATGATACCGTTAACGTGTTGTTGGTGACCCGCTTGCTGAGGGCCGGTGACAGTTACGCCGTACCCAACCGTTCGGGTTTAAAACTTTCTACGGGCAATGCCGGCGCCCTGGAAATACTGGTTGATGGTATTCCGGTGCCGTCCATCGGCGGTGAGGGAACGGTACGCCGCAACGTCGTTTTGGATGCAGACAAGCTCAAGGCGGGAACGGCGACAGGTGAATAAGCGCTTTTGAAAAAGGAAATGATAAGGTGACGTCCGAAACGAAAAAATTAGGGACGCGGCGCAACAGCATCCCGGTGACCATTGGACCCGTGACCATAGGGGGCGATGCCCCAATTGTTGTGCAATCCATGACCAACACCGATACCGCCGATGTCACCGGGACCGTGGACCAGGTGGAAGCGCTGGCCCGGGCCGGGTCAGAACTGGTGCGCGTGACCGTCGACCGCCCGGCGGCGGCGAAAGCGGTTCCCCACATCCGCGACGAATTGGACAAGCGCGGCATTGATATCCCGCTGATCGGCGATTTCCACTACATCGGTCATAAGCTGCTGGAATCCCATCCGGCCTGTGCAGAGGCGTTGGCCAAGTACCGGATTAATCCGGGCAATGTCGGCTTCAAGGATAAACGAGACAGCCAGTTTTCGTCGATGATCGAAACGGCGTTGCACTATGACCGCCCCGTGCGCATCGGCGTCAACTGGGGCAGCCTGGACCAGGACCTTTTAGCCCGCCTGATGGATGAAAACGCCGCCTTGGCCGAGCCCAAGGAGCTTCCCGAAGTCACCCGCGCGGCGTTGGTCGCCTCGGCCCTGGAAAACGCGGCCCGAGCCAAGGAACTGGGAATGGGCGCGGATAGGATCGTGCTGTCGTGTAAGGTCAGCGATGTCCAAAGCCTGATCGGGGTCTACGGGGACTTGGCGGCATCTTGTGAATATGCATTGCACTTGGGCCTGACCGAGGCCGGTATGGGCTCGAAAGGGATCGTTGCCTCGACCGCGGCGATGGCGGTGCTGTTGCAGAACGGCATCGGTGACACCATCCGGGTGTCCTTGACCCCGGAACCCGGCGGCGATCGTACCCGTGAGGTCATCGTCGCCCAGGAAATCTTGCAAACCATGGGGCTTCGTTCGTTCACGCCATTGGTGACGTCGTGTCCCGGTTGTGGTCGGACTACCAGCACCGTGTTCCAGGAATTGGCGGAAAAAATTCAGACCCACGTCCGTGACCACATGCCCGAATGGCGTGAGGCCTACGAAGGGGTAGAGGAAATGGACCTGGCCGTGATGGGCTGTATCGTCAACGGGCCGGGCGAAAGCAAGTACGCCGATATCGGCATCAGTTTACCCGGCACCGGTGAAGAACCGGCGGCACCGGTATTTATCGACGGTAAAAAATCGGTAACCTTGCGCGGGCCAAACATCGCCGAGGAATTTCAGAAGATTGTCGATGACTATGTCGATAGCCATTATAAACGCCGCAGCGGAAAGGCTGGCCCATCTACCCCGTCGGCTGCCGCCCAGTAGCGGGTTAGAGCCTGATGTCCGACTTGCAGCCTCCACGCGGCACCCGGGATATCCTCCCCGAAGATCACCGTCGTCACCGTCATGTCACGGATACGGCCTTCGCCATCGCCGGCCTGTACGGCTATGGCGAAATATCGACGCCGATTTTCGAAGCCACCGACGTTTTTAGCCGCACCCTGGGCGAGACCTCCGATGTCGTCACCAAGGAGATGTATACCTTTGATGACCGCAAAGGCCGGAGCATAACGCTTCGTCCTGAAGGCACGGCGGGGGTGGCGCGGGCGTTTATTTCCGGCCTTCGGTCCGCGCCATTGCCGGTGAAGCTGTATTACCAGGGCCCCATGTTTCGCTACGAGCGACCGCAAAAGGGCCGCCAACGCCAGTTCCATCAATTCGGAATCGAATTGCTGGGGGTCGATGATCCGCTTGGCGATGTCGAATCCATTACGCTGGGCGCCCATATCCTGGGCGACCTGGGGGTCATGGACCGGGTGACGCTGCAGCTCAATACCCTGGGCGATACTGAAAGCCGCGAGGCCTACCGCGCCACCCTGGTCGAATATCTCCAGGATTTTCGTGAGCAATTGTCGGAAGACAGCCAGGCCCGGCTTGAGAACAATCCGCTCCGTATTTTTGATTCCAAGCACAAAGGCGACCAGGCGGCGGTCGCAGACGCGCCGTTGTTGTCTGATGCCCTAAACGAATCCTCGCAGGACTTTTTTGGGCGTGTGCGCGATGGTCTGAAGACGGCCGGAATTTCCTTCGAGATCAATCCGCGCTTGGTCCGGGGGCTGGATTATTACTGCCATACGGCGTTCGAATTCGCCACTGATCAGCTCGGTGCGCAGGGCGCGGTGTTGGCCGGTGGACGCTATGACGGCCTGATCAAGCAGATGGGCGGGCCGGAAACCCCCGGCACCGGCTGGGCCGCCGGCGTGGAGCGGTTGTCGATGATGATCGCCGAACCGCCACTCTCACCCCGGCCAATCACCGTCATCCCGGTCGGCGATGAGACCAAGGACCAGGCACTCTCAATTGCCCAGCAACTGCGCCATGCCGGGTTGGCCATCGATTTAGGGTTCTCGGGCAATCTCAAGAAACGGTTGAACCGAGCCAATAAGGCGGGTGCCATTGCCGCCATTATCATTGGCGAGGATGAACTGGCGAAAGGGGTGGCCACGGTTCGCGACTTGGAAACCAGCGAGGAGGCGGAAGTCGGACTTTCGTCGTTGCAAGAGCACCTCGCCCGGTACCGGTAGCTGGGTTATGACCGTGGCTGAAACACACATACCTATGGCTATGGTGGTTGGCGCCAATCACCGGTCCAGCTCGATGAGCATCCGTGATCGCCTGTTTGTCGAGGATGACCAAGTTCCAGGCGTCCTGGAGAAGCTGCGCGCCGCCGGAATTGGTGAGGCGATGGTGCTGTCGACGTGCGATAGGGTCGAAATCCAGGCGGTTCACGATGACCCGGAAGATGCCGCCAAACGCATCCTCACTATCTTTGCAGAGCACGCCGAGTTGAAAGCCGAAGACCTGGACGGACAGACCTACACCCTGACCGGGGATGAGGCCGTCCGGCAGATATTCCGGGTCGCCGCATCGCTGGATAGCCTGGTCGTTGGCGAGCCCCAGGTCCTGGGCCAGGTCAAATCATGTCACCGCATGGCCGCCGATGCGGGGATGACCGGTACAGGGTTGGAAGCCATCCTGCAGGCCGCCTATACCGCTTCCAAACGGGCGCGAAACGAAACCAAGATCGGCGAACGTCCAGTCAGTATCGCCGCCGCCTCAGCCCGGCTGGCCCAAGACCTGCACGGCGATCTTAAAAAACGGTCCGGGTTGTTGATCGGCACCGGTGAAATGGGTGAATTGGTGGCAGGCGCCATGATCGAGGAAGGCTTGGGTGACCTCAGCGTTGTTCACACCACCGCCGCCCGGGCCGAGGCGCTGGCCCGGGAATTAAATTGCCATGTCGGTGACTTCAATGATCTGGGACGGCTGCTGGACGATGCCGATATCGTGCTGACGGCGCTGGGCTCGCGCCGCCATGTGGTCACGTCTGACATGATGCAGGTAGCCATCCATCGCCGCCGCCACCGTCCGGTGTTCCTGGTCGATACCTCGCTTCCCGGTGACATCGACCCGGCCATCAATCGCATCGACGAAGCCTTTCTATATGATTTGGCCGATTTGGAGAGGGTGGTCATGGACGGCCGGGCAACGCGGGAATCCGAAGCCGAAATCGCCGGCGGCATTGTCGATGCCGAGGTCGAAAGTTTTCTGCGTGGGCGTGCAGAAAGGGGCGCGGTCCCAGCGCTGGGGGATTTACGCCGTCATTTCGAAGACGTTCGCCAACAGGTGCTATCGGAAGCTGGTGATGATGCCGAAAAGGCGACGCGGCTGTTAGTCAATCGGCTATTGCATAAACCGTCCGAAGCGATGCGGGGGGAGGCCGCGTCCGGTGGCGGCTGGGCGGCAGCGGAAGATATTATCCGCCGCTTATTCGGTCTTGGCGGTAAAGACGGCGAGGGGAAGGAATAATGAGTTTGAACGAAAACCTTGACCGGGTGGTGGCCCGCCACCAAGAGCTGGAAGCCCTGATGTCCAGCGCCGATCCGCCCTCCGCCGAAGACTTCGCCAAGCTGTCCAAGGAATACGCAGATCTGACTCCGGTGGTCGAGGCCATTAACGAGATCAATAAGGCCAAGGACGAAGCCCTCGATTTGGCGTCTATGATCGCCGATGCGGACAGCGACGCCGAAATGAAGGCGATGGCGGAACAAGAATTCACCGAGCTCAACGAGACCATCCCGGCACTGGAAAAGCGGCTCCAGGTGATGCTGCTGCCCAAAGACGCCGCCGATGCCAAAAATGCCATCTTAGAAGTGCGCGCCGGGACTGGCGGTGACGAGGCCGGGTTGTTCGCTGCCGACCTGTTCCGCATGTATCAGCGATACGCCGAATCGAAGAGATGGAAATTCGAATTGATGAGCCTGAGCGAGACCGGCATCGGCGGATACAAGGAAGCCTTCGCTGTTATTTCCGGGCGCGGGGTTTTTGCCCGCCTGAAGTTTGAATCCGGGGTCCATCGGGTGCAGCGGGTGCCGGAAACTGAATCCGGCGGCCGCATTCACACCTCGGCAGCGACGGTGGCGGTGATGCCCGAGGCCGAGGAAGTCGATATCAAGATCGAGGAGAAGGACCTCCGCATTGACGTCTTCCGGGCGTCCGGTCCCGGCGGTCAATCGGTCAACACCACCGACAGCGCCGTTCGCATCACCCATCTTCCCAGCGGGATCGTGGTCTCGCAACAGGATGAAAAATCGCAACATAAGAACAAGGCCAAGGCCATGCGGGTTTTGCGGTCTCGGTTGTATGATGCCGAACGCCAGAAGGTCGACGACGAACGCGCCGCCACGCGTAAAAGCCAGGTCGGTTCTGGAGACCGGTCGGAACGCATCCGAACCTATAATTATCCCGAACGCCGGATCACCGATCATCGCATCAACCTGACCCTGCACAAGCTGGATAGCGTGTTGAACGGCGATTTAGAGGAGTTAATCGACCAGCTCAGCGCCGAGGATCAGGCGCGCAGGCTGGCGGAGCTGTCGTGATGGGCAGCACGCTTGGTGATGTGCTCAGTGCCGCCGCCGGGCGGCTTGACGCGGCCGGTATCGAAAGCGCCCGCCTGGACGCCCGGTTGTTGGCGTCTCAAGCCCTGGGTTGGGAACAGGGGCAAATTCTTTCCCGCCCCGAGCATGCGCTTAGCCCCGATCAACGCCAAGCCCTGGACATCCTGGTGGCCCGCCGCGAGGCGCGCGAGCCATTGGCCGCGATTACCGGGCAATGCGAATTTTGGAGCCTGGACTTTACCGTCACCAATGACGTTCTGGTGCCGCGTCCGGATTCCGAAACGCTTGTCGAAGCGGCGCTGGCTTATATCAAGGATCGCGACGCCGATTTGGAAATCATCGATTTCGGCACCGGCACCGGGTGTCTGTTGCTGGCATTGTTGTCGGAGTTGCCACGGGCGCGCGGGCTCGGCGTAGACATTTCCGAGGCCGCTCTCGATGTCGCTGGCGGCAATGCCGAACGGTTAGATATGGACGGACGGGCGCGGTTCCAACGGTCTGATTGGGATGCCAATGTTGACGCCGTAATAAGCGGGCGGTTTGACCTGGCCATCGCTAATCCACCCTATATCGCGGACTCTGAATTTGCCGGCCTAGAGCCCGAGGTCACCCGGTTTGAGCCTCGCCTGGCGCTTTCCGGCGGCACCGATGGGCTCGATTGTTATCAAACCCTGGCCCCCGGCCTGCGCCGGTTGTTGAAGCCGGATGGCCATGCCTTTGTTGAAATCGGCGCCACCCAGGCGAATGCAGTAAGTCGGATTTTGCGTCGGCACGAATTGGAAACCATTTGTGTTCACAAAGACTTGTCCGGATTACCCCGGGTCATCGAGGCTCTCAATAATTTTTGAGAAAAAGGTTGGAATTTAAGCGCTTTGCGTCTACCTTCCAGGGGTTAGGCAGACGTTTTGCCACAAGGGGGTCCATACGCAAAGGCGATGCTGATCCCTATCATTTTCCCAAGCTAAAATCGTTTCTCCGGTTATGATTTTTTAGGAGAGTCGGTTAACACGGTCCGGGGCGTTGTTCGGGCTAATGGTTGCGGGAATTGTCTGGCACTCTAAAAAAGCTAAGGTGACATGAAACAACAAGGTTCCAATAATAGACGTTCGCGTTCCCGAGGCGGCGGAAAACGTAATTCCGGCGGTGGCGGGGGCGGCAGGAATAGCTTCGAAAGCAACGGCCCCGACGTCAAAATTCGCGGTTCTGCCCAACAAGTACAGGAAAAGTATCTGACCCTGGCCCGTGACGCGGGTTCGTCCGGGGACTGGGTATCGGCAGAAGCGTATTACCAATTCGCCGAACATTATCATCGGATATCTAATACCGATGGCAATAACCCCGGCGGCAAAACCCAAGGGCAAGGACAATCGCAAGGCAAAAAGCAGGACCAGGGCAGCAACGCCAAGACCCAGGAGCCCCGAGTGGCTCAAGCCGTATCGTCTGTTTCCGATGGTAAAGCCGACAAAGGGGAGGTGGAAGTCATCGATACCTCCCCGGCGGCATTGGCCGCTGCCGTCAGCGAACGTGAATCTCAGGAAGCCAATGCGCAGAAAGTCGCCGAGGCCCCTGTTGAGGCCGTCGTTGAGGCTGCACCCGAGACCGCGCCCAAAAAAGCCGCCTCCTAATTTAACAGTCTTTTTTTTGGCCTAATCCGCCAAGCGTAGATGATCGCCCGTGGCAATGGCGCTGCCTGTGGTGACAGAGGCGTATACGCCCATGTCAATGTGGCCGAAGCCGCGCTGCAAGTCCTTCACCAGATTAAGGTCCCGTTCCCCCGTTTCCGGGTCGACACTGGTGGCGCCACAGCGGTCAATGCGGTTGGTGATGGTCAGTTTTACATCGCCTAAGGTGATCGGCCGTTCCACCCAATCGAATTCGGTCCACGCATCAAGGCCGTCCAGATACACATTGCCGCGAAAACGTAGCGGGTCAATGGGTGCGCCGGTCACCCGTTCCAGGTCCTTGACGCTGGCCAGATTGATCAAAGACACCACCGCGTTTCGGTGATCGGACAGCATCGCCCCGGGTTCGGATTCCACCAGCCGCGGCCGGCCGGGGGCGTCCTTGCCCATATAGGCGGCGAAAAAATCCTCGATCATGCCACGCCCGACGGTAGTCGTAATGTTGCCTTTGGCGACGGGTTTGCCGCCCCTCTCGATGCTGAGCATACCGGTGTCGTCATCAAAACGGGTCGTCAGTTTGGCCAGCTTTTCATGATTGAGAAGCGTCAGGAACCCGGATTTCGGCATCCATGGGATGGTGGGGCCATCAACGGCGGTGGTGCCCGGCGTCAACGCAAATCGCCGATCCTGGGGCAGCCCCCGGCCTTCGGCCAAGGTCACGGTCTCCAGCGCCTCGGGACTCAGCCCTTTCACCGGATATCGGCAAATTTTGGCAACGGTGGAGGTCATGGAGGCGAAGATTGCGCTTGCCAAGACTGTTCGTCAACGGCGGAACGCTTGCGCAGCCAGTCTTTTCGCCCATATTTAGGAATATCCAATTTGGAAAACGGTTTGAAGACGATGGAATTTGAAAATTTTACCGATCGTGCCCGCGGCTTTATTCAATCCGCGCAGACGTTGGCGCAGACCTCAAATCATCAGCAGTTAACGTCTCTGCACCTAACAAAATGCCTGCTGGATGACAAAGAAGGCCTTGCGGCAAACCTGATCGCGGCCGCCGGTGGCGACCCTAAAAAGGTGTTGGCCTCGACCAAGGCGGAACTGGACAAGCTGCCCAAGGTCGAAGGCCCCGGCGCCGGACAGGTTCATCTGGCGGCGGAAACGGCAAAGTTGTTTGAGTCCGCCTCCCAGATCGCCGAGAAATCGGGCGACAGTTATGTGACCGCTGAAAAACTGGTGTTGGCCATCGCCCTGGCGGCGGGAAGCCCGGCGGCGAAGGCACTCAAAGAGGCTGGCGTCACCCCACAGAACCTGAATAGTGCTATTGACGATTTCCGCCAGGGCCGGACGGCGGACAGCCGCACCGCCGAAGACAATTTCGATGCGCTCAATAAATATGCCCGCGACCTGACCGACGCTGCCGCCGAAGGCAGGATCGACCCGGTCATCGGCCGCGATGAGGAAATCCGCCGGACTATTCAAGTGTTGTCGCGGCGGACCAAGAACAATCCCGTCCTCATCGGTGAGCCCGGCGTCGGCAAGACCGCCATTATCGAAGGCCTGGCCATCCGCATCGTCCAGGGTGACGTTCCCGAAAATCTGAAAACCAAACGCCTGATGGCATTGGACCTGGGCGCCCTGGTCGCCGGGGCCAAATTCCGGGGCGAATTCGAGGAACGCTTGAAGGCGGTGTTGAACGAAGTCACGGCGTCGGAAGGCGAAGTCATCCTGTTCATCGACGAAATGCATACCATCGTCGGCGCCGGCGCCGCAGAAGGCTCCATGGATGCATCCAATTTGCTGAAACCGGCCTTGGCCCGCGGCGATCTGCACTGCGTTGGGGCGACGACGTTGGATGAATACCGCAAGCATGTGGAAAAGGACGCCGCCCTGGCGCGCCGGTTCCAACCGGTGTTCGTGTCCGAACCAACCGTCGAAGACACCGTTTCGATCCTGCGCGGCATCAAGGAAAAATATGAGCTGCACCACGGCGTCCGGATATTGGATTCATCGCTGGTCTCTGCGGCGACGCTGTCCAACCGCTATATTTCCGACCGGTTCCTGCCCGACAAGGCCATCGACCTGATGGACGAGGCTGCCTCAAGACTTCGCATGGAGGTCGATTCCAAACCCGAGGAGATCGACGAGCTTGACCGCCGCATCATTCAATTGAAGATTGAGCGCGAGGCCCTGAAGAAAGAGAAAGACAAGGCGTCGAAGGACCGGCTGAAGACGTTGGAGAAAGATTTAAGCGGGCTCGAGGGTGAATCCAACACCCTGACCCTACAATGGGAATCGGAAAAAGGCGCGCTCGCCGACGTCACCAAGGTCAAGGAAGAGCTCGACCGCGCCCGCATCGCCCATGAACGGGCCTTGCGCGAAGGCAAGCTGGAAGAAGCCGGCGAGCTGCAGTACGACCTGATCCCGCGCCTGGAGGCCGAAATCGCCAAGGCCGACAACGACGATCACCAAGACGGTGCGTTGATGGTTGAGGAAGCGGTGACCCCGGAGCACGTCGCCTATATCGTGTCGCGCTGGACCGGAATCCCGGTCGACAAGATGCTGGAAGGCGAGCGCGCCAAGCTGCTGCATATGGAAGAAAGCCTGCGTGACCGCATCGTCGGCCAGGAAGAAGCGCTCACCGCCGTTTCCGACGCCGTCCGCCGGGCCCGCGCCGGGCTCCAGGATACCTCCCGGCCGACCGGCTCGTTCATGTTCTTAGGGCCCACCGGCGTAGGCAAGACCGAGCTGTGCAAGGCGTTGGCCGAATTCCTGTTTGATGACGAACAGGCCATCGTCCGCATCGACATGTCCGAATACATGGAAAAACACGCCGTCGCGCGCCTGATCGGGGCGCCGCCGGGGTATGTCGGCTATGACGAAGGCGGCGCCTTGACCGAGGCGGTCCGCCGCCGGCCCTATCAATTGGTGCTGTTCGATGAGATCGAGAAGGCCCACCCGGACGTGTTCAACGTGCTGCTTCAGGTCTTGGATGACGGCCGCCTTACCGATGGCCAGGGGCGCACCGTCGATTTCCGCAACACCTTGATCATCATGACCTCGAACCTGGGCGGCGATATCTTGGCGGCCCAGGAAGAAGGCCATGATTCCGATGAGGCCCGCGACCAAGTGATGGAGGTCGTCCGCGCCACCTTCCGCCCCGAATTCCTCAACCGGCTCGACGAAACCATCCTGTTCCACCGCCTGTTCCGCGAACACATGGACACCATCGTCGATATCCAACTCGACCATCTCGGCGCCATGTTGGCCGAGCGCAACCTCAGCCTCAACCTGGACAAGGCGGCCAGGGCCTGGCTCGCCGATCAAGGCTATGACCCGGTCTTCGGCGCCAGGCCGCTGAAGCGGGTGATCCAGAAATCCCTGCAAAACCCGCTGGCGTCGCTGATTTTGGAAGGCCGGATCATAGACGGCGAAGAGGTCAAAGTGTCGGCCGGCAAGGACGGCCTGACGCTGAACGGGATTAAGGCGGAAGCGGCTTAGTTCCCATCCTTCGAGACGCCCGCTGGTGCGGGCTTCGCAGGATAAGGCACTCATCCTGAGCTTGTCGAAAGATGAGATTCCACGACATTCGGCGGAATGTTTGATTTCTACATAATAAATAAAAGTTAATTAAACTAAGTTAATTAATTTGGCGTTCCGTCATGTCTCAGACCACCATTCATGCTGCCAAGACGTATTTATCGCGGTTGATCCAGCGGGCGTGTGACGGTGAGGACATCGTTATCGCCCGTGGCAAAACGCCCCTGGTTCGGTTGGTGCCGGTCGATGCGCCGGAACAAGGCCGCCGGTTCGGGTCCATGCGCGGCCGGGCGCGGACCGATGAGGCGTTCTTCGAGCCGTTGCCGGCCGAAGAACAAGATGGATGGAATCAATAACCAGTGCGCGCCCTTCTCGACACCCATGCGCTTCTGTGGTGGCTGGACGGTGATACGCGGCTGTCAAAAATGGCCCGCGATCTTATCGCCGATGAGGAGAATAGCATATTCGTCAGCACCGCCTCGGCTTGGGAAATTACCACCAAAGTCCGCATCGGCAAACTGCCCGGCGCCGTCGATGTCGCCGCCGATTTTGCCGCGTGTGTGACCGCGCAGGGATTTTCGGAACTGGTGATCGGCCTTGCCGATGGGGTTCGGGCGGGAAGCCTGCCGGGGCCGCTCCGCGATCCCTTCGACCGCATGCTGATCGCCCAGGCCCAGGCCCACGATTTGCAGCTGATTAGCAACGAGGCCGATTTCGAAAATTTCGGCATCAAGAGGTTGTGGTAGGGGTCGGGACTAATTTCCGGCTTTTGCCACCTTTTTTGGGGCGAGCCCGGAAAAGGCGGTGTCGATGGAAGCTCGTGCCGCCTGGAAAGCCGCCAACGCGCCGCCCTTCAGTTTGCGGCCCGACGGCATTTTGATCTTCATCGGGTTGGTGCGCCGCCCGTTGCTAAGGATTTCGTAATGCAGGTGCGGGCCGGTGGACCGCCCGGTGGTGCCCACATAACCGATAATCTGGCCTTGGGTCACCCGCTTGCCCCGGCGGGCGGAACGCGCCAGGCCCTTCATGTGTCCATAGGCGGTCGAATAGCGGTTGTTATGGCGAATTCGGATGTAAATGCCGTAGGCGCCGTTGCGGCCGGCCTTAATAATCGTTCCGTTGCCGGCGGCATAAATGGAGGTGCCGCGCGGCGCGGCGAAGTCGACGCCGCGGTGCATTTTGTTGTAGCCCAGGATCGGATGGCGCCGCCGACCGAAGCCCGACGACAGCCGGGCCCCGTCGATGGGGGTGCGCATCAGTGCCTTGCGGGCGGATTGGCCTCTCTCGTCGAAATAATCATCGTCGCCGTCTTTGCTCCGGTACCGGTAAATGGGATGGCGTTTGCCCGAAAGCGTCAGTTGGGCGAAGCGGATATTGCCCGAATGCACGTGATTGCCGTGTTCGTCGTAGACGCGCTCATACATCACCTGGAAGGTATCGCCTGAGCGGATATCGCGCTGGAAATCGACGTCCCAGGAATACGCCCGGATCAGTTCCACCAGCACCGGGTTGGGAATGTCCGCCTTCAGCCCGGAAACATAGAGACTGGATGTAATGACGCCCTCGGCCCGGGTCAGGGTGCGGGTCAGGTTTTTTTCGATTTTGGATGCGGTGAAGCTGCCACCGGCTGGGTTCCTAACGACTTCGAAGGCGGTGTTGTAGTCAGGCTCGACCCGGAGACCGACAAAACGCCCTAGTCGAGACGACCGGGATTCCGGGGTGCCCAGGGCCGGAGCGATGAAGCGGACGGCGATCTGCTGGCCCTTTTTAATGCGCCTGGGGTTAAAGCGTTTCGACAGCGCCGCGATGGCGGCGTGGGCATCGGTATTGGTGACACCCACGCCGGTCAGCAATCCGGCCAGGGTGTCGCCCGCGCCGATGCGAAGCGGTATTTGAAAAATCGGCGAGGCGGCTTTGGCCTCGGATTCCTGCGGTTGGATGGCCCAGCGGGTGGTCAGGGTTGCCGCGGCGCTGGGGTTGCCCAGCGATATGGGCGCCAGAGACAGGGTGTCGCCAGCGCGCTCAAATACGGGCGCGTCGTCCAAAATAACCCTGGCTGAGGCGGCAACGGCGACGGACAAGGCCGCCACTACCAATGGTCCCTTCAAGAGCATGCGGTTGACTCCCGCTTTAAAATTTCCCTCATGGCCATCGGTTTTTTATAAATTGAAGGCCCGGTTAAGAGGATTGTTGTGATTCTCCTAACAGAATCAGATATATACTGGCAACCCCTAAGAAATCGTTGCGTTTTTCCGCCTAGTTCAGGGGGAACCATTTAATATCCAAGCGTGGCAAAAGTTGGGCATCACCGTGATTAAATGGCGACAAATGGGAGAGGGGGCGGGCGCCGTGGTGATGGTCATCGCCTCGGTCACGTTCGTTCATGTTGTTTGGTGGCTGGTCGGCGACAGCGTCGTTACTTTCGGCAATCTGGTCGATAGCGATGGCTATGCGCGTTTGGTGCGCATCCAACGGTTGCTCGAAACCGGGGCCTGGTTTGATGTCGGTTTGCCCCGCGCCAACTGGCCGGATGGCGGGACGCTGCATTGGACACGGCCATTAGATGTCCTGCTCATCATTCTGGCGTTGCCTTTGGCCGTCCTCATCGGGTTTTCCAAGGCATTATTCTGGGCCGGGGTCCTGGTCGGCCCATTGCTGATGTCCACGGATTCGGATGCCGGAATGAAGGCGCCGCCCCCGATGACCAGATTATTCCAGGCGACGGCGCCATAGAGCGTCGCGGCAATGACCTGAACGCCGAAAAGAACGGTAAGGTGGGCCAGGGTCCGCACCACCGGGACGGCGGAGCAGCACCGCTATCGCCCAGACGCCGAGCGCCCCCAAGGCGATTAAAAACGTCAGGTGTGCGGCCATGCCGAAAAGGGATGCCGCGATAAACCCCACGGCTTTCCCAGGGGATGGCGCTTCAAGGTGGCGTTCCAGCATAACAATATGTTAAATGATGTTAAACCAAACGAGCCGCGACCGGAGCATTTTAGGAAAAACAGGACATTTCGGGACATTCCTACAGCATTTGCCATAATACCGTAATGGCCTCGGCGTCGGCGCTGAGCCTCGATCTAACGGCCGCGTCCTTAACGCCCACCAAGCGCCTTGCGCATGGTCGTGCCCATATCGGCGGCGCTAGGCGCGATGATGGCGCCAGCAGTGTCTAGCGCCTCGATCTTGGCGGTGACGTTGCCCTCACCGAACACATCGACGGTGCCGGCGTGGCCCATGCGGCGGTCGGTGGGCGCGTTGATGCCGGCGACATAGGCGACCACGGGTTTCGTCGAACTCGCCGATTTCAGAAACGCCGCCGCTTCTTCTTCGGCGGTGCCGCCGATCTCGCCGATCAGGATCACGCCCTCGGTCGCGTCATCGGCGAAAAACAGTTCCAGGCAATCGATAAAGCTCATGCCGTAGACCGGATCGCCGCCGATACCCACCGAGGTCGATTGGCCTAAATGCACCGTCGTTGTCTGGTCGACGGCTTCGTAGTTCAAGGTCGCCGATCTGGAAACGATGCCGACACGGCCCGGGGTATGCGGACGTTCGGGCATGACCCCGATCTTGCAGACATCGGGCGTGATCACGCCTTGGCTGTTGGGGCCAATGAGGCGGGTGCTGGAGCCTTCGAGTGCACTTTTGACGCGGACCATGTCCAGCACCGGCACCCGTTCGGTGACACAGATCACCAGCGGGATTTCCGCCTCGATGGCTTCGATCATGGCCGCCGCCGCGGTCACCGGCGGCACGAAGATGGCGGATGCGTCCGGTTGGGTTTCCTTCGCCGCCTCGGCCACGGTATTGAAAATCGGAAGATGCAGGTGGCTTTGCCCGCCTTTGCCGGGCACCACGCCGCCGACCATCTTGGTGCCGTAGGCGATGGCACGCTCAGACAGCCGCGTCGCGGTGGCGCCGGTCAGCCCCTGACAAATGACCTTGGTATCACCGTCGATCAGAATGCCCATGTCTTAGGTCCCTCCTGCCGCGATAATGGCCAATTGGGCGGCTTCGGCCAGATCGGTGGCGTAGGTGACTTGGACGCCCTGGTTATTGAGCGCCAGTTCGGCTAGTTCCTTGCCGGTGCCTGCGGCGCGGACGATCATCGGCACATGATTGCCGGCTTCCTTGCATGCGATGGCGATGCCTTCGGCGATGGTGTCACACCGCAACACTCCGCCACCGATGGTGACGACCAGGATTGCCTTCACCTTGGCGTTGGCGAGCAGCATCTTTATGCCGGCGGCGACCTGTTCGCGGGTGGCGACGGGACGCACATCCATGAAGTTGGCGGCCTCGCCGCCTTGGTCCTTCAGCATGTCGAGAATGGCCAGCGCCAGCCCGGCGCCGGTGACCATGACGCCGATGTTGCCGTCCATGGGGACGTAGTTTAGCTCATGGCGGTGGGCTTCGATTTCTTCGGCCGAAACCTCGGCCTCGTCCCACAGCTTTTCGAATTCCGGATGCCGGTAGATGGCGTTGTCGTCGACGATCATCTTGACATCGAGGGCAAAAAGATCGCCCGCCTCGGTAACTGCCAGCGGATTGATTTCGATCAGACTGGCGTCATTTTCGAGAAACGCCTTATAGACAGCGGCCATGGCCGTTGCGACGGCGTCCGCCGTCTCGCCCGAAAGGCCCAGATCGGCAGCCAGCGCCTTGGCGTCGGTGTCGTTGAGACCGGTTTTGGGGTCGATCACCAATTTGTGGATTTTATCGGGCGCCGCGGCGGCGGCTTCCTCGATATCCTCGCCGCCTTCACTGGAGGCCAGGAAGGCGACGCGGCCAATCGATCGATCGACCAAGGCGGCCAAGTAAATTTCCTTGGCCACTTCACAGGCCTGTTCCACGTAAACCCGTTTGACCTCTATGCCCAGCGCGCCGGTTTGCGCCGTCACCAGCCGGGTGCCCAACATACTGGCGGCAGCTTCGCCCGCGGCCTTGGAGGATTTTACGATCTTGACGCCACCGGCTCTGCCGCGGCCGCCGGCATGGACCTGGGCCTTGACCACCCAGGCGGTTCCGCCAAGGGTGGCGGCGGCCTTGTCCGCCTCGTCCGGCGTGGAGGCGGCGATCCCCGGCGGTACCGGCATGCCGTATGTCTTCAACAGCTCCTTGGCCTGATATTCATGCAGGTTCATTGATGGCTCCTCCCAGTGTCCGGCGTATTTCGCTTAAAATACCCGATCTAGATTATTCTGGGGTGAATTTTCGTCTTACATATTTTTTTTAGAAATACGACCCTGAAAACTTATTGTATGGTTTAAACTAGTATGGTTATAGTCCCCTGGTATACCAAATACCAAGAAGTTTGGTTTGCGTCTTTTAGGAGGGGTATCGATAATAAAAGAAGCTAGGCGCCGTCTGAGTACAGAAC
Source organism: Alphaproteobacteria bacterium MarineAlpha3_Bin2 (assembly GCA_002938315.1). Classification (GTDB taxonomy): domain Bacteria; phylum Pseudomonadota; class Alphaproteobacteria; order Rhodospirillales; family Casp-alpha2; genus Casp-alpha2. Next base: position 42,271 of record PTLL01000005.1, read on the forward strand.
GGGGTTTGGCTTCAGGTCAAAGGCACCAAAGCGTTCGCTGAGGTCGAAATAAATTCGACAAACGGCGGGCTTTTCAAACTAGGGAGAAAATAATGCGAAATTTTGGAACTAAAGTTTTAAGTCTGGGTCTTGCGCTAGGCGTCGGCCTCGGATTCACGGTCGCGACTACTGATTCCGCGAAGGCATGGGAGCCCAAAAAGCCGGTCGAATTCATCGTCATGGCTGGTAAGGGTGGGGGCGCCGATAAGGCGGTGCGGTTTATCCAGACCATTATTGCCAAAAACAAAATGTCGTCGAAGCCGTTTACGCCCGTCAACAAGCCGGGTGGTTCCGGCGCCGAAGCCTTGGTTCACGTCAAGAACGCCAAGGATCCGGATCACACTCTGATGTTCACCCTGAACAGCTTCTACACCACGCCGATGCTTCAACCGGGTCTGGGCGTCAATACCATGAGATTTGCGCCGATTGGCCGGATGGCCGAAGACACCTTCCTGCTGTGGGTCAACAAGGACTCCGGTATCACCAACGTCAAACAATTCGTCGCCGCTGCCAAGAAAGCCGGCAACAAATGGATCATGGCCGGCACCGGCAAGAACTCCGAAGACAACATCCTGACCGACTTCCTGAACAAGGCCTATGGCCTCAACATGAAGTACGTGCCCTATAAGGGTGGTGGACGCGTGGCCAAGGAACTGGCGGGTAACAACGCCAATTCCACCGTCAACAACCCGTCCGAACAGCTCGGCTTCTATCAGGCCGGCAAGACCATTCCCATTGGTGCTTTCACGCCGAAGCGCCTGCCGCTGTTCCCCAACGCGCCGACCTTCAAGGAACTGGGCAAGGACTTCGTCTACTTCATGCAACGTACCGTCGCTGGTGCGCCCGACATGAGCTCAGACGCCAAGGCCTACTACCAGGGTCTTTTCAAGAAGGTCTTCAACTCCTCCGAGTGGCAGGGCTACATGAAGAAGAAGAGCCTCCAAGGTGGGTTCCTGTCGGGTGTTGCCCTCACCAGTTATTGGATGAGGGAAAATGCCGTCCAGAAAGCAATCCTGAAGGAAATGGGCGCCATCAAGTAGTCTGACGATTTAGTCTACGACACGCAGATACAAAAGGGGGGGATACCGGTTATGCGCATGGCTGAACTTGTCATGGGACTCGTAATGGGTGTCTTCTCCCTTTATCTGATGTGGAAAAGCGCCGAACTGCCCGTCGGCTGGATTGCCGGCGAAGGACCCGGCGGCGGCGCGTGGCCGTTCTGGCTTGCGGCCGGGATGCTGCTGAGCTGTATCGCCATCGTCATCCGGGGCGCCAAACGGCTGACCCCGGAATCCCAATCCGAAGAACCCTTTATGACCGAGAGTGCGTTCAAGTTGTTCCTCTTGAACGCCGGCAGCCTTACCGCGATGGTCGGCTTGTTTCATGTTGTTGGCGCCTACGGGGCAATCCCGGCGTTCCTGATTTTTTATTTGCGGTTTATGGGCGGCCATTCGTGGCGGCTGACAGGAACCTTCGCGACCGTGACGCCGGTGGTTACCTTCCTGTTTTTCGAGATCGCACTGCAAAAGACCCTGCCGAAAGGGTATACGGAACCGTTGTTTTTGCCGATTTTTGATTTTTTCTATTAATCTTTTTAATCGCCTATTTCAACTCTACCCAACATGGAAACTCTATCACTCCTTCTTCACGGCTTCGCCATTGCCTTTGAGCCGCTGAATTTGATGTTGATCGTCCTCGGTTGCGCCGTTGGGCTGTTTATCGGCGCTATGCCTGGTTTGGGTTCCGTCAACGGCGTCGCCATTCTGTTGCCGATGACCTACCTGGTGCCGCCAACGGGGGCGATCATTTTCCTGGGCGCAATCTATTACGGCGCCATGTACGGCGGCGCCATCAGTTCGATCATGTTAGGCATACCGGGCGCCTCGACGGCGGTGGCGACGACGTTTGATGGCCGGCCCATGGCGTTGCAGGGCAAGGCTGACAAGGCGTTGGTGGCGGCGGCGACGGCGTCATTCGTCGGCGGCAGCGTCGGCGTCGTTTTGTTCACCTTGTTCGCGCCGCCCCTGGCCGAAGTCGCGCTGACCTTCGGCGCCCCTGAAATTTTCGCCTTAATGCTGATGGCGTTCGCCACCTTCGTCGGTCTCGGCGGCGATGATATTCCGAAAACCCTGTTTTCGATTTTTATTGGTTTGGTGTTCGGCGCCGTCGGCCTCGACATCATTTCTGGCCAGCCACGGCTGATCTTTTTCGACATCCCTGGTTTTTTCCACGGCATCAACTTCCTGGTGTTGGCGATCGGCGTTTACGGTATCGCCGAGATGCTGTGGACGATCGAGATTTCCCAAGGCGAGGTGATGATTTCGCAGGCCACCGTCAGCTACCAGAGAATCAAGGACACCCTTAGAGAACTGCTAGGGACCTGGAGGACGATGTTGATGGGCTCTTTCCTCGGCTATTTCGTCGGCATCCTGCCGGCCGCCGGCGCCACTCCCGGCGCATTGATGGCCTACGGCATCGCCAAGATCACGGCGAAAGATCCAGGCAGTTACGGTAAGGGCAACATCAACGGCGTGGTCGCGCCGGAAACAGCCAATAACGCGGCGTCCACCGGCGCCATGTTGCCGATGTTGACGCTGGGCATCCCCGGTTCGCCGACGACGGCGATCCTGCTGGGCGGCATGGTGATCTGGGGCCTGGAGCCGGGCCCCATGGTGTTTATCGACCATCCCGATTTTGTCTGGGGGTTTATCGCCAGCCTCTATGCCGCCAACCTATTTTCACTGCTGATCAATATCGCCTTTATCCCGGCCTTTATCTGGGTGTTGCGGTTGCCATTCACGATTCTGGCGCCGATCATTTTCATCCTCTGCATCGTCGGCGGCTTCGTGCCGACGCTGGACATGCATGATGTTTGGCTGATGCTGTTGTTTGGCGTCGTCGGCTATTTGATGCGCAAGCTGGATTATCCGATGGCCCCGGCGGTGCTGGCTATTGTTCTTGGACCTCTTGCCGAACCGGCGCTCAGGCAATCATTGCTGATTTCGAGCGGTTCGTTCTCAATATTCTTCACCCGCCCGTTCGCCGCCGTGATTATTGTCATCGCCCTGATTTTTATAACTCTTCCGTTAATGAAGATAATTTACGATAAAATCAAGAAACCGGCCGCCGCCAGCTAGGCCTCAAAAGGCTCAATAAAGAAAAAAGCCGTAGCAATCGCCGAACCAAAAGTCATTTAAACTGCGGGCTAAAGCGTTTGACACTTGCCACATTCCCCCTCTGGTGTACAGTATACCACAGGGGGGTATTTTACAGGATATGGCTGTATTACCGTCCCGTCCATATATGGATGCCATTTGTGAAGAATTTTAAATTGCCGGATAAAGACATTGGCCCTAGCCGAATTAAACGTTGAACCCATCGACTCTAATTTCAGCCTCAAGGACAAAATCTACGGCTCCTTGAAACAGGCGATTACGTCGATGAATATCTACGCTGAAGACGCCGAATTGCGTCTGGATGAACGCCGGTTATCGGAACAACTTGAAATCAGCCGTACCCCGGTTCGTGAAGCACTCGCCCGCTTGGAACAGGAAGGCTTGGTTCATATCGTACCCCGGCGGGGCGTTTATATCGTGCGTAAAACCAAAGCGGAAATTTTAGAAGTCGTAACCGTCTGGGCGGCCTTGGAAAGCACGGCGGCGCGGTTAGTGATCGAAAAAGCTACCGATAGTGACATCTCGTCTCTAAGGACATTGTTTACGACTTACGAAGACGAGCAGGTTCAGGCCCATATCGACGAATATTCCGAAACCAATATCGAATTTCACCAGGCGATCCTGAAATTGAGCCAATGCGAATTATTGTGCGTCCTCGCCGAAAACCTGTTTATTCATATGCGGTCCATCCGGGCAAGAACCATCGCCGATCAAGACCGTGCGAACCGTTCGATCATTGATCACATGCACATCATTGAAGCCTTGGAAAACCGGGATTCTGATTTGGCCGCCAAATTGGTGCGCGAGCATTCAATGAATTTGGCTCGGCACATAGAAAAATACGTAGATTATTTGGAATAAAGGATCGAACCGGCCGGGGAAGGCCGGAACGGTCCCTCACCTAAGGAGGGAAACCCATGTCGAGCAAAGGATCAAGCACGGCAATTGATACCATAGCCCAAGAAGCCAACGATGATCCCGAGGCCGGGACTCTGACGGACGGCTTTCATCTTGTTATCGACGCACTCAAGCTTAACGATATCAATACGATTTATAACGTACCCGGCATTCCGATCACGGATTTGGGCCGTTATATGCAGGCCGAGGGCCTGCGCGTTCTTTCGTTCCGGCACGAGCAGCACGCGGGCTATGCGGCCGCGATTGCCGGTTTTCTGACGAAAAAGCCCGGCATTTGTTTGACGGTCTCTGCGCCTGGTTTTCTAAATGGTCTGACATCATTGGCTCACGCCACGACCAACTGCTTTCCGATGATTCTGATCAGCGGTTCGTCAGAGCGCGAAATCGTCGATCTGCAGCAGGGCGATTATGAAGAGATGGACCAACTGGCCATCGCCAAGCCGCTCTGTAAAGCGGCCTACCGCGTGCTGCACGCGGAGGACATCGGCATCGGCATTGCGCGCGCCATTCGCGCGGCCGTTTCCGGCCGTCCCGGAGGCGTTTATCTTGACCTGCCGGCAAAGCTCCTGGGCCAGACCATGGACGCCGACGCCGGCGCCAAATCACTGGTCAAGGTTATCGATGCCGCGCCGAGCCAGCTGCCCGCGCCTGACTCCGTTGCGCGTGCCCTCAAGGTCCTGAAGGGTGCCAAGCGCCCCCTGATCATCCTCGGCAAGGGTGCCGCCTACGCGCAGGCTGATAACGAGATTCGCGCCCTGGTGGAGAAAAGCGGGATTCCCTATTTGCCCATGAGCATGGCCAAGGGCTTGTTGCCCGATGACCACCCGCTCTCCGCGGGCCCGGCCCGCTCATTGGTGTTGAAGGAATCTGATACCGTGATGATGATCGGCGCCCGTCTCAACTGGTTGCTTTCTCACGGTAAGGGTAAGTCTTGGGGTGATATACCCAAGAAATTTGTGCACATCGACATTGAGCCTAAAGAGATGGACAGCAATGTCGAAATCGCGGCCCCCGTGGTCGGCGATATCGGCTCCTGCGTCCAGGCGTTGCTTGATGGCATGGGCGAAAACTGGGGCGCTCCGCCCGCCGATTGGACCGATGCTATTACCGCGAAGAAAGAGACCAACATCGAGCGGATGGCGCCTAAGTTGCAGAATAATAATGTGCCGATGGATTACCAAGGCGCGCTCGGTGTACTGCGCACGATCATCAAAGAACGGCCGGATGCGATCCTGGTCAACGAAGGAGCCAACACGCTCGATTTCGCCCGCAGTATCATCGATATGTACAAGCCGCGAAAACGCCTGGACGTCGGGACCTGGGGCGTCATGGGCATTGGCATGGGTCAAGCTATCGCGGCGACTGTTGAGACGGGCCATCCCGTGCTGGCGGTCGAAGGCGACAGTGCCTTCGGTTTTTCGGGCATGGAGGTTGAAACGATCTGCCGCTACAACCTGCCGATTTGCGTGGTTGTCTTCAATAACGGTGGCATTTACCGGGGAACGGATGTTAATCCCACTGGGGGGGCGGACGTTGCGCCAACCGTCTTCGTGAAAGAGGCTCGTTACGACAAGATGATGGAAGCATTTGGCGGTGTTGGCTTCCTTGCAACATCACCTGATGATTTGAGACGCGCTGTCAACGAGGCCATGGATTCTGGTAAGCCGAGCCTTGTAAATGCGGTGATTGACGAGAAAGCCGGCACCGAAAGCGGCCGCATCGGCAATCTCAATCCACAAAGCGTCGTGTCCAAGAAATGACCGGGCGACATCAATTCAACTCTCATTAACAGGAACGCACTATGAAAGCTCTAGAAGGGGTCAGAATTCTGGACATGACCCATGTTCAATCAGGCCCCACCTGCACCCAATTGCTGGCGTGGTTCGGCGCCGATGTGATCAAGGTGGAACGTCCTGGTGTCGGCGACGCGACGCGCGGTCAGCTGCAAGATATTCCCGACGTGGACAGCCTCTATTTCACCATGCTGAACCATAATAAACGCAGCGTGACGCTGAACACCAAGGCCGACAAAGGCAAAGAGATATTCACCAAGTTGATCGAAGAATGCGACGTGATGGTGGAGAACTTCGCACCCGGCGCCCTCGACCGCATGGGTTTTTCCTGGGAACGCATCCAGGAAATTAACCCGCGCATGATCTACGCGTCGGTGAAAGGTTTCGGCCCCGGTCCCTACGCTGATTGTAAGGTCTATGAAAACGTCGCCCAGTGCGCTGGCGGTTCGGCTTCGACAACTGGCATGTTGGGCGAAGTGCCAATGGTCACCGGCGCTCAGATCGGTGACAGCGGCACCGGTTTGAATTTGGCGTTCGGGATTGTTACGGCGCTTTTTCACCGGACACATTCCGGCAAGGGGCAACGGGTCGAGTGTGCCATGCAGGACGGCGTGTTGAACCTGTGCCGGGTCAAATTACGCGACCAACAACGCCTGGCCCATGGCCCGTTGGATGAATACTCGCAGGCCGGCAGTGGCGTTCCTTTCGGGGATGCGGTGCCCAGGGCGGGCAACGATTCTGGTGGCGGTCAGCCAGGCCGTATTCTCAAATGCAAGGGCTGGGAAACTGACCCGGATTCCTACACATATTTCATTACCCAGGCCGCCGTTTGGAAAAATGTCTGCGATGTCATCGGCAAGCCGGAATGGAAAGAAGACCCGGATTATGCGACCCCGAAAGCACGGTTGCAGCGTCTTGATGAAGTCTTCGATGCCATCGAAGTTTGGACCATGACCAAGGGCAAATTCGAGGTCATGGAAATTTGTAATCCGCTCAACATTCCGGTTGGGCCTATCCTGTCGATGAAAGAAATTGCGGAAGATATGAGCCTGCGCGAGACGGGGACAATCGTTGAGGTCGATCACCCGGAACGCGGCAAGTATCTGACCGTCGGCAATCCGGTGAAGCTATCGGATTCGCCATCCGAGGTTGTGCGTTCGCCGTTGTTGGGTGAACACACCGACGAAATACTCAAAGAGGTCGTCGGCTTCAGCGACGAAGAAATTAAAATCGCCAAGGACGAAGGCGCCGTATAGAGCGCCTAACTCAAATAGGGGAGGACTTAAAAATGCGAATTATCGTCAACGGCCAACAGGCGTTCGGCAAGGTCTGCCTGGAAGCGATGTTGGACCGCGGCGACGACATTGTCGCCGTCTATTGTGCGCCTGATAAAGAGGGCAAACCCGTCGATCCGATCAAGGAGTTCGCGGTGGAAAAAGGACTGAACCTGATTCAGCCCCCCAATTACACGGATCAAAAAGTGTTGGACGAAATGCGGGACCTCAATGCCGACCTGATGGTGATGGCCTTTATGATCATTTTTGTACCCGAAGAAGCGCGCGACATCCCGACCCATGGCTCGATTTGTTTTCATCCGTCGCTGTTGCCCAAGCACCGGGGGCCGAGTTCCATTAACTGGCCGATCATCGGCGGCGCGACCAAATCGGGACTGACCATTTTCTGGCCCGACGATGGGCTCGATGAAGGTGATATCCTATTGCAGAAAAATATCGATATCGGCCCCGACGATACCTTGGGATCGGTTTATTTTGACAAGATATTCCCGCTTGGCGTGGAAGCGGTACTGGAGGCTGTGGACCTGGTCAAGGCCGGCGATCCGCCGCACATCAAGCAGGACGAGGCCGATGCCACCTACGAAAGCTGGTGTAAGAAGGCGGACGCCGAAATCGACTGGTCGAAGCCGGTCGACGAGGTATACAACCTGATCAGGGGCACCAACCCGCAACCCGGGGCCTGGACCGTCCATAACGGTAACGAGCTGAAAATATTTGACTGCGCCAAGGTCGAAGCTGCCGGCGAGCCTGGCGAAGTGACCGACGTGAACGACGATGGCTTTACTGTCGCGGTCAATGGCGGTGGCATTGCGGTAAAACGTGTGCGGCCCCACGACGACAAGAAAATAGGAGCCGCCGATTACATCGAGAAAAGCGGCCTTGCCCAAGGAGCCCGGTTGGGAGGCTGAGCGCCATCAATACGATTTGAATCGAAAGAAGCGGTTTCCAGACGAAACCCCAATAGAGGAAACATCCAATGGCTAAGAGCGACATTGAAATAGCCCGTGAATCGAAAATGCAGCCGATCGCCGAAATTGGCGAAAAGTTGGGTATTCCGGTCGAACACCTGCATCACTTCGGCCCCACCAAAGCCAAGGTTTCGTTTGAATTCATCCGTTCCCTGGAAGATCGGCCGGAAGGGAAGTTGATCCTGGTCACCGCAATCACGCCGACGCCTGCCGGTGAAGGCAAGACAACAACCACCGTCGGCCTTGGCGATGCCCTCAACGCCATTGGCAAGAAAGCGACAATTTGCATCCGCGAACCGTCTTTGGGCCCGTGCTTCGGCATGAAGGGCGGGGCTGCCGGTGGTGGTTACGCCCAGGTTGTTCCCATGGAGGACATTAACCTCCACTTTACCGGTGATTTTCACGCCATCGGCGTCGCCCATAACCTGATGTCGGCGTTGATCGACAACCACATCTATTGGGGCAATGAATTGGGGTTCGACGAACGCCGCGTTACCTGGCGCCGGGTCGTCGACATGAATGACCGGGCCTTGCGGGATATTGTCACCTCCTTGGGCGGTGTTGCCAATGGTTTCCCGCGGGAATCCGGTTTCGATATCACGGTGGCGTCCGAAATTATGGCAATTTTCTGCCTGGCCACAGACTTGGCCGACTTGGAGGAAAGGATCGGGCGGATTGTTGTTGGCTATACCCGCAAGCGCGAACCGATCCACGCCATCGACATAAAGGCGCCCGGGCCGATGACGGTGCTGCTGAAGGAAGCCCTGCAACCCAATCTGGTCCAAACCCTGGAAAACAACCCGGCCTTTATCCACGGTGGCCCGTTCGCCAACATCGCCCACGGTTGTAATTCGGTGATGGCGACGAGAACGGCGTTGCGGTTGGCCGATTATGTGGTCACCGAGGCCGGATTCGGCGCCGATTTGGGGGCGGAAAAGTTCTTCGACATCAAATGCCGCCTGGCCGGGTTGAACCCCAGCGCCACCGTCGTCGTCGCTACCGTTCGCGCGCTCAAGATGCATGGCGGCGTCGGCAAGGATGAACTTGGCGACGAAAACGTCGAGGCTGTGACCAAGGGCTGTGAGAATCTTCGTCGCCACCTGCACAACGTCAAATCCTTCGGTGTTCCCGCGGTGGTCGCGGTCAACCGCTTTTCCGCCGATACGGATGCCGAAGTCGCCGCCGTGCGCGAAGGCGTCGAAGGCCTGGGCGTCGAGGTCATCGACTGCACCCACTGGGCCGATGGTTCAAAGGGCACCGAAAAATTGGCGGAGTATGTGGTCAAGATGGCCGACAGCGACGCCAGCCAGTTCGCTCCGCTGTATGAAGATGCCATGCCGTTGTGGGACAAGGCCAAGACGGTGGCGACCAAGCTTTATGGCGCCGATGACGTTATCGCCGACAAGAAGGTTCGTAATCAGTTCGCCGATCTACAGGACGCTGGCTATGGCCACCTGCCGGTTTGCATGGCCAAGACCCAATACAGTTTTTCCACGGACCCCAATCTCAAGGGCGCGCCGTCCGGCCATGTGGTGCCAATCCGCGAGGTGCGGCTATCGGCCGGCGCCGGGTTTATCGTTGTCGTTTGCGGTGAGATTATGACCATGCCGGGCCTGCCCCGGGTGCCGTCGGCCCACGCTATTCACCTTAACAAAGACGGGGTGATCGAAGGCCTGTTCTAAGTTCTAATAGCCGATTGCGCAGCCGTCCTTGCGAGGCTCCGAGCCCCCGGTCAGCACGCCTTCATCCCAATCGATCCGGATCGCCTGAGCGCCACCTATGGGCTTGGTCGGCGAGGCGGTTTTGTGGCCCATGGCTTGCAAGGTTTTGACGGTTTCGGCGGGCACGCCGCTTTCCACATCCACCGGGCCTCCCACATTCGGAAATAGCCGGGGCAGGTCCATGGCTTCTTGGAGGTCGAGGCCATGCTCGAAAAGATTGGTCAGGAAATAGGCGTGGCCGACTGCTTGGTATTGGCCGCCCATGACCCCAAAGGGCATTACCGCGCGGCCGTCTTTGACCAACATGCCGGGGATGATGGTGTGCATGGGCCGTTTGCCTGGCTGAATGCAATTCGCATGGGCGGGGTCAAGGTTAAAACTGAACCCCCGGTTTTGTAGGACAACGCCGGTTTTTGGTGCCACCAACCCGGACCCGAACGACATGAACAGGGAATTGATGAAGCTAACAGCGTTGCGATCCTTGTCGACGACGCAAAGATAAACGGTGTCCCCACCCGGCAAACCGGTGGAGGCGGGATTGACCGTCGCCTTGCCGGGGTTGATTTGGTCGCGCAACTGGGCCGCATGGTCGGCGGATAACAACATATCCACCGGGACATCGACTTGGTCAGGGTCGCTGACCAGCGCATTCCGTTCCGCATAGGCCAACCGCCCGGCCTCGATAAACAGGTGCAGGCGTTCCGGGGATAACGGGTCAAGCTTGTCCAGGCCCATCTCAGCTAGAATATTCAATATGATAAGGGCGGCGATCCCTTGCCCGTTTGGGGGGCATTCGTAAACCTCATGGCCGCGATAGGACGTCTTGATGGGGGTGACGTATTGGCCAGCGGCATTGGTGAAATCGTCTAGGACATGGCCACCGCCGAGGCTTTGCAGGTGGCCGACAATATCTTCGGCAACGGCGCCCTGATAGAACCCGTCGCGGCCTTCCGCCGCGATCACTTCCAGAGTCGCCGCCAATTCCGTTTGCCGGTGAAGGCTTCCGGGCTTGGGGGCGGTGCCATCCGGCAGGTAAATCCGTTTCGCCGTCGGGTCCTTGGCCAACATGGCCTCACACAGTTTCCAATCGAAACCAATTCGGTCGTGGATGGGAAACCCCTCGTGGGCGTAATGGATGGCGTATTGAAGCGCATCTGCGATCGAACGGGTGCCGTGATCTTCAAGCAACCGGCACCAAGCATCGACCGCGCCGGGTACGGTTACCGCGTGGGGTGAATGTTCGGTGATTTCGCTAACGCCTTGGTCCGCGAACCATTCCGGCGTTGCTTGGCCCGGAGCCCGCCCGGACCCATTAAAGGCGATAATTTCGCCACTGCCTTCAGGCGCGTAAAGAACGAAGCAATCACCGCCGATGCCCGTCGATTGTGGTTCGACGACGCCCTGCACGGCACATGCCGCCACTGCCGCGTCCATGGCGTTGCCGCCCGACCTAAGCACATCTATGGCCGCTGACGTCGCCAATGGATGGGACGTCGCCGCCATTCCGCCAGCCGCATGAACCGGCGAACGACCGGGGTGTTCTAGGTTTCTCATGGGTACCCAAATGGTTTATTCCCACCGATCTTAGCGGAATTCTTACAGGGCACTAGCCACTTTTATGCGATTGGGCTATTCTGTTTTCGAGTACAAGGGAGGGGGTAAGGGATTTATTGAAATAATCCTTTCCTCGGGAGTTTTCCCGCTCCTTCCTTGAAAACAAAACAGTTTCTTTAGGGAGGACCCAATGAAGAAAATCTTATTCCGCGGCTTGACCGCGGGTATTGCCGTCATTGCGGCGGTTGCTTTTTACACCCCGACTGTCGCCGAGGCGGCGGGTCAGGCGCCGCAATGTTCCAACGCCCGATTGATCGTGCCGTGGAAAGCCGGCGGCGGCACCCAGGTGATCTTTGCCATCTTCGAAAAAGTCGTTCAGAAGATGAATATCAAATCCAAAATCAAACTGCAGATGATTCCCGGCCAGGGCGGCAACAAGGGCGCCAAGGAAGCGGCCAAGGCCAAGCCCGATGGCTGCACCCTGTTCGCCATCCACCAGAGCGCCGTCACCAGCTATCTCAACGGCCGCATCCCTTACCACTACAACAACTTCGAAACCATTGCGCAGATAACCTCGACGCCCGACATCATGGGTGCCGGCAAAAATGTTCCGTGGAAGACCTTCGCCGAATTCAAGAAAGGCGTGTTGGCGGCGCCGGGCATCATCACGGTGGGTGCAACGTTTGGTTCCACCAGCCAGTTCAATTGGTTGATTCTGGAATCCCTGACCGGCATGAAATTCAAGTTCGTTCCCTATGACGGCACGGCTGATCGCATGACGGCCCTCCTTTCCGGCGCCGTGATGTTGGGCGGGCTTAATGTCGCCTCGGGCAAAAAGCATCTCCAAAGCGGTGCCTTAAAGGGATTTGCCATTGCGGCAAATAAGCGGTCCAAGACGTTCCCGGACATGCCGACCCTTAAGGAACTGGGCGTTGACATGATCTATACCCTCGACCGCGGCATCGTCGCGCCGAAGGGCACGCCCAGGGCTATCGTTGATTATTGGGCCGATGTCTTCAAAACGGCCGCCGCGTCTCCTGAATTTACGAAGGCGATGGATGCCAAGGACACAGGCGTCGGTTATCTCGGGCCGGATGACTACCGCAAATGGGCGGATAAAATGTACAAGGACCATGAAACGATCGCCATTAAGATCGGCATGTGGAAGAAAAAATAACAACAACGGATCAATTCGTTTGAATTCGGCCCGGGCCGTCATGTGTGGTCCGGGCCGTTTTCAATTCCAGAGAGGCATTCATGGAACGTTTTAACCGTGATTCTGTCATAGCCATCGCATTGCTGTTGTTTTGCGGTGTTCTTTTCTGGTCCAGCTTTGATATTCGCACGCCTAATTACGGCGTCCTGTCACCTGCCACATGGCCTAGGGTGGTTATCGGCGTTATCATATTCCTGTCCTTGATTTACCTGGCCCAGTCACTTCGGGGCGACCCTGAAACCGAAACGTTGGAAAAGTCCGACCGTGAACCGGGGTTCCGGGGGTGGATCAAATACTGGCGTAACCCGCTTTGGTGTTTCGCGCTGTTTTTTGCCTATCTGTCCTTACTGCCGGTGCTCGGCATGTTGATTGACGGGATTCTCTTCGTCTATGTGCTGATGGGTGTTCTCGGCGGCTGGGACGGTAAAAAGCCTCTGGTTCACGGTTTTATCGCCGTGATTGCCATCGGTTCCATGTGGAGCTTGTTTACCTTCGGTCTAGACGTGATGCTGCCACCCGGCATGTTCATGGGCCATTTTTAGGAGACGGTGGTGGTTATCGACAACGTTCTCGGCGCCCTCGACGTGCTCGCCAACGGCCATGCTTTTTTGCTGATGGCGGTGGGCGTCGCCGCCGGCCTGATCGCCGGCGCTATTCCCGGATTCACCATCGCCATGGCGGTGGTGCTGACCCTACCGTTCACCTTCAACATGCCGCCGCATTTGGGGCTGGCGACCATGGTCAGCGTCCTCGTCGGCGGCCTGTCGGGCGGCCTGATGGCGGGGATATTGACCGGCATTCCCGGCACGCCTTCATCAGTGGCGACCACGTTTGACGGCTTTCCCATGGCGAGGAACGGTGAACCGGGCCTGGCGCTCGGCATCGGCGTGTGGTCGTCGTTCTGCGGCGGCATCATCAGCGCCGTTCTGCTGATGACCATGGCGCCGCAGTTGGCCCAGATCGGGTTGGAATTCAACCCATGGGGCTACTTTATGTTGGTGATCTTCGCGCTCACCATCACCGCCAGCCTGGCCGGCAAAAACATGGTCAAGGGCCTGATCGCCGGCGCTTTGGGGTTGTTGGTGCGGACTGTCGGCGAGGATGAAGCCGCCGGCATGGCCCGATTTGACTTCGGCTCCGATGGGCTGTTAGGGGGCTTCGACTTCATCGCCGTTCTGATCGGGCTTTTCGCCTTCAGTCAGTTGTTGAACGATGTCCGTGACCCGGAAAAGGCGAAAAAATCGCTAACCCAACAAAGCAACATGCAGGTCAGGATTGAGCATCGGCGCGCCATCGCCGAAATTTTGAAGCGCTGGCAGATCGTCATCCGATCTTCGCTGATCGGCGTGTTTACCGGCATCCTGCCCGGCGCCGGCGGCTCCATCGCCAATATTCTCGCCTACGACCAAGCCAAGAAGGCGTCGAAGTACCCGGAAAAATTCGGCACCGGCATTCCCGATGGCATCATCGCGCCGGAAAGTTCCAACAACGCGGTCGAAGGCGGCGCGTTGATTATTTTGATGGCGTTGGGCATTCCCGGCGACGTGACCGCGGCAATTATGCTGGGCGCCCTGCTGATGCACGACGTCGTTCCCGGCCCGTCGTTCATCACCGATGAACCGGTGCTGGCCTATTCCATCTTCATCTCGTTTTTTATCGCCACCTTCATGATGATCGGTCTGCAATCGATCATGCTCAAGGTCTTCGTCCGGGTCACCAAGGTTCCCATGTATGTGTTGGCAAGCATCATCCTGGGCTTTTGCGGTATCGGCGTGTTCGCGCTGCAAAACGTCACCTTTGACCTGTGGACGTTGTTGTGGTTCGGAATTCTCGGGTTCACCATGCGCCATTTTGGCTTCCCCCTGGCGCCGATGATCTTGGGCGTCGTGCTCGGCAACATCGCCGAACTCAACCTGGCCCGGGCCTTGGCGATCAACTCGGACCTGACGCCCTTCTTTACCCGACCGTGGTCGTTGTTCTTCATGATTGTCGCGGGGTTCTCCGCCCTGTTTCCGTTGTTCCAGGGGCATCGGGTAAAGGAGAAGTTTTGGACCCTGTTCTACCTGCCGGCGGCGTGTTTCGCCGTCTCCCTCCCGCTATTCATGATGGGTGGGATCCCCCGGACGGTGCTGGCGATGGTTTTGATTGCTTACGGCGCGTATCAGTTATGGCGTCGCCGTCAAAACGGCTGGCGGTTTGAGGCA
>PTLL01000050.1 GCA_002938315.1 Alphaproteobacteria bacterium MarineAlpha3_Bin2
CTGATCGATTTATATGCAATTATCTAAATACCTCGACATCTATCTACCTTTTGACTCAAAAGGACTGAGGACCCGCGCGCCAATGCAGTCCAAGGGCGGCTCGGATTGTAAATGCTTTTGTCCGCCACCCAGGTAAATATTTACCCGCCGAAACTGTCAGAAAAGCCTCTATTCACGATGTCAAAGAGCAAAAAGGCACTTAGAACAAATATGGAACGTAAAGGCGAGATGTCAAGAGCAAGTCTTAGTCGCATTTTCCTAGAGTCCCAAATGTCCGCTTTCGGGGTAAGAGCGGACATTTTTTGTTACCACTCAAAGAGTCCGCTAATAGCCAGAAGCGGACATTTTCATTTTAGATAAAGGGGGCAAGAAACTGGGCTAGAGATGTTTTTTTCTCTTCATGCTTTCCCTATTTGGCCGCTGCCTGGACAAGCGAATATTGCTTGTGTTGTTGCCTTCCCTCATTTGCGCTTGCACGCTTCACCTAAATATTGTCGCAAATCCTATTTTCTCCGCTCTTTTTTTAACTTTCATCCTGTTGATCGGAACTTTCATTGGCGGGGGCATCGAGAAACGGATCGCGAACAATGGTCTTGTCCACGTAAAGGCGGGCAATTTCTTCGTCGGTCAGAGACAAAAGGTCTCGCAGCACCTCTTCATTGTGCTCACCGAGGCGGTCCGCAACGACATCTTCTGGACACTCCCAACGAGAGAACTTTGCCGCCATTCCAGGGATATCGAATTCACCAATAATTTCATCCTTGACCCTGCGAACTGTACCTCGTTCGCGTAAGTGCGGGTGGGACATCGCTTCGTGAAGAGACAGCACGGGAGCGCAAGGAACACGCTCTGCTTCCAGTGCCGCAATGGCGGCATCACGACTTTCAAAACCACCGAGCCATCTTTCAATGATGTCTTTCAGTGCCTCATTGTTGTCCCGCCTCGCCCGTGGGTTATTGAAGCGCTGGTCATCCGCCAATTCGGGCATGTTCATTATTTTTATCATTCGCTGCCATTGATGCGGCATGACCATGATTGCAATAAAGTCTTCGCCTTTGCACCTGAAGACACCTGTTGGACCTCCATCGGGATGGAGGGAACCCATTCTCTTTGGATGAAACGAAGATCCTCGAAGCGACGATTTTGGAATATTGACTTCGTGCATATTGAAGTAGGTATCAACAAGTGAGCACTCGATATATTGCCCTTCACCCGTGCGTTCGCGGTGAAGCAGAGCGAAGCCAATGGACATCGCAGCAGTTACTCCCGTCGCACTGTCTCCTATCGCCATCGGGAGCTGTGCCGGGCCACGATCACCCTCACCAATGGCAGATGTAATCCCCGCATAGGCCGCACCCATATAATCAAAGCCCGGCTTGTTGCTAAGCGGTCCGGTTTGCCCGGCCAGCGAAATGGAGCACATGATCAATTTGGGATTTATTTGGCTGAGATCGTCAAAACTTAAGCCTGCGCGAGCCATTACCCCTGGTGAAAAATTTTCAACCAGCACATCACTTTTTAAAACCAGAGCCTTAACGAGTTCAAGCCCCCGCTGTTGCTTGATGTCAACACCGAAGCTCTTCTTCGAATGATTATGTTGGAAATAATACGTGCTTTGCGAAGTCCCTCTCAACGACTTGTCACGCGGCTTGTCCCCTGCAACGCGACCTCTATCTCCAAAAGGCGCAAGTTCCAGCTTAATGACCTCAGCGCCGGACTCCGCGAGAATACGCGTGCATGTTGGGCCGGCGACGAACTGCGTGAAGTCAAGAACGCGGTAGCCTTTAAGCATTGGCAGTTTGCTATTCATCAGTCTTTTTCACCGCCCAAGTTATTAAAGCAAAGTATTGAGACCCGCCGCTAATGCAGCCGGGTCTATCGTTCCTTGAATTGTGTGCTGCCGAACAGAACATCCCAAGCCTCACCCGACGGCTTTTTCCGGTTCCTGTCCACCTTGTCCTGCAAAACCGCCAAACCTTTCTGGACAGCAGGGCGCTCACGCACAGCGCTGTACCAGCGTTGCAGGTTCGGCCACGCCGCAATGTCCTGACCCTGCCATTTGTAGGGCCGCAGCCAGGGATAGACAGCCATATCGGCGATGGAATACTCGCCAGCCAGATAATCGATTTCACCCAACCGCTTGTCGAGTACGCGGTAGAGCCTCTTTGCCTCACTGGTGTAGCGCTCTATGGCGTAGGGGATCTGTTTCTTAGTGTAGCGACGGAAATGGTGCGCCTGACCCAGCATGGGTCCGATGCCGCCCATCTGGAACATCAGCCACTCTACGATCCTATAGCGGTTGCGCATATCAGCCGGCATGAATCTCCCCCCGCTCTTCTCGGCGAGGTACATCATGATGGCGCCAGACTCAAAGAGTGCAATCGGCTTGCCGTCCGCCGCCTTATGATCGACCATTGCTGGGATCTTGTTGTTCGGACTGATCTTGAGAAATTCTGGATTGAACTGCTCGCCCTTCCCGATATGCACAGGGATGACGTTGTAATCCCAGCCCAGCTCTTCAAGCAGGATGGTGACCTTGTAACCATTTGGCGTGGTCCAAAAATAAATGTCGATATCTGCCATGTCTACGTCATGCCACCAGTGTCATACTGCCTGCTTCACCGACGAGTCGCGCTTAAGACCCGCTTCAGTCAGCCGGAGCTCTAGCAGGCCCATGCGGTCGTAGCCCCAGAACATCTCATTTTCGAAATAGAACATTGGCACACCAAATACCTGATCTGTAACGGCGTCATCCTGCGCGCTTTCGTAGTCCGCAGACCCCTCACCGGTCAGAAAATCGCGATAGTCCTGTTCGGATAGCCCAATACTCGCAAGCGCCAGCGCGATTGCATCGGCTTCATCGGCAGCGAGTTCACGCTTGAAGAATTGCTCGAACACCAAATTGCCGTATTTGCGAAGCTTGCCGTGCTTCTCTGCGAACAAACCGCCAATCAACGCCGGTGTGGTATCGAAGATTTTAAGCGGGCCGCGCAACATCAGACCTCCGCGATCCAGGTTCGACCAGCGCCGCGCATCCATGTAGGAGTATTTCACTTTATATTCAGAATACTGGCTGCGCTGACCTTTGCCCTTCAGGCGCAACTGGAACGGTTTCCATTTAAGCCGAACGCGGTATTTATCTTCGAGTTCAAACGCAGGCTCGAAGGCGAGATAGGCATACGGACTTTTGAAGTCCGAATACATTTTAACTTCCGGCCGCTCTTCTTCCTTCATAATTTTCCTCCCGAAGATATTATGTATCACCAGTGACCTAATGCCGGTCAGGGAGAAGATCACATTTATCCTAATATGGTAGCCGCTTCACGGCAGGCGTGACCATACCCAGGTCCGTTAAATGAAATGTCCGCTTTGGGTTGCCACCTCAACCGGTCGATGCAACACATGCGTTAAATCTTTCTGCCGGCAACCGCCAAACCACGTAATTGAAGATAACAATATTTAGCACTGAAAAAAAACCGAGGAGACAGAAGATGGAATTAGTCGTTCCCCTGGAACAAGTCACCGTTGCCGTCGAGGGTACCGACGCCCGCTTTCCGGTTCGCCGGATTTACTGCGTCGGCAGGAATTACCTGGACCATATCCGCGAAACGGCGGGTGCGGATGAGCGCGAACCTCCATTTTTCTTCCAGAAACCGACGGACGCGATCTTGCTTCCCGGCGAAGACTTCCCCTATCCGTCGGTGACCGAAAAACTTCACCACGAAATCGAATTGGTGGTGGCGATCAACAAGGGTGGCGCCAATATCAAGGCCGAGGACGCGCTGGACCATATCTACGGCTACGCCGTGGGCATCGACATGACGCGCCGCGATCTCCAAGGCATCGCCAAGGAAATGCGCCGCCCGTGGGAAGCCGGCAAGTCCTTTGACCACGCCGCACCATGCTCGGAAATCGTGCCGGCGGAGAAGATCGGCCATCCGGACAAGGGAAGAATTTGGCTTGCGGTGAATGGTGATGTGAAACAGGACGGCGACCTAGAACATCAGATCTGGCCGGTAACGGACGCCATTGCCCATCTGACAACGTTGTTCGAGCTCCAACCCGGCGACCTGATCATGACCGGCACGCCGGCCGGTGTCGGCCCCCTGGTTGCCGGTGATACAGTAACCGGCGGCATCGACGGAATCGGTGAGATATCCGTCAACGTCATCTAGGGACGAAATTTTGCTATACATTTGCGAGGCAATGCATCACCGCTTAGCGTCGCAATGAAAAGAACGATTGTTACTATTTCTTTGGCTTTGGCACTCTGGTTGGGTGCCGGTGCGCTCCCCGTCGCCCATGCCGCTTCCGAGGGGATTCAGCTTGCCGATTATCACGATACGGCCCAGCGCCGAGAGTTACAGCGATTGCAGGATGAACGCCAAAAAGCGCTGGATAAGGCCGCCCAATCCCGCAAGCGTCAAACCCGGCGAAGCCGGAGGCGTGTCCAACAAACCAGCCAGCCCCAGCAACGCCTGACCCTGTCGCTGCCGCCGGGATGGTCGAGTGGTGAGGCGCATGGGGGATTAAAAGATGCCGCCATCGGCGATGCGCCGGCCTTTGCCAAGGCCCGGACCGAAAAGACGGCATACATCCCTGGCGGCACTCCTGGAAGGTCACCGGAGGTCATCGTTTACCAATCGAAAACAAAAAAGAAAAAGGTCGTGAAAAAGGAAGAGCCGATTTCATGGATGTTGTGGGGCGCTGTCGGCGGCTTGGTTCTGATCGTGGCCGGCGGGGGTGTTTTCTTCCTTCGTCGCCGGAAGGCCAGTGCCAAAAAGGGCGACGACGAGGACGAGGATGAGGATGAGGACGAAGATGAAGAAACAGACGATTTGGACGATACCGGCGAGGATGAGGAAGACGGTGACAAAAAGCCGAAAAAATCCAAATTTAGCCTCGGCGGGCTGTTCAAGCGCAAAAAGAAGAAAAAGAAAAGCAAGGACGCCGAGGACGATAACGGTGAAGAGGACGACGGCGACGCCGATAAATAAAGCCGGATCCCCCTTACGCTTCCCTAAAAAAGAAAAAAATTGTTAATTGCCACGGATGTGAAACCGTGGGTTAAATCCAGCCATGACCACAGACCGCTACGGCAACACCCACACGCCCGGCCTGCCTTATGCCCATGGCGACATCATCCGCGACAGCCGCGATGATCACGCCAAGCTGCGCAATGCCTGGCGGTTCATCAATGCCCGCACCCAGGAAATGGGACTGGACAGAATCTATAACCTATCGGGGTTGGAGCGGGGCTATCAGGCCCCGGCAGACGATCCCACCCCCATGGATGACGAATTGGCCCCGGCATTGATGTCGGGACGGCTGACGGAACTGGCGCTGGATCATCTGGGGGGTGACCCGGATGTCCATGACATCATGCCCATGAACCGTCAGACGGCGGCGGTGATGGCGGCGATGCGGGTGCTGACCGAGCCGGGCTGTTCGGTGATTGGGATTTCCGCGACCGGCAGTCATCCCTGTGTCCTCCGCGGCGCGTCCTATGCCGGGACGAAATTTATCGACACCTTGACCCTTAGCGATTTTGAACGCGCCCTGAAGGATACCGAAAACGTCCAGGTGGTGGCCCTGACCCGCCTCGCGGTGAGCTATGAAATTCTCAACATCAAGGATATCGAGCGCGTCGTCCGCCTTGCCCATGACCAAGGCGCCAAGGTGGTGGTCGATGACGCCGGTGGCGCGCGTGTCGGCCCGGCCATCTTCGGCCAACCGAAAACGCTGGAACTCGGCGTTGATGTCGGCTCTACCGGGCTGGATAAATACGGCACCGTCGGCCCCCGCATCGGCTTGTTAGGTGGGATAAAATCTATTGTCGAGAAAATCCGTGCCCTGGCGTTCGAGATCGGCGCCGAAGCGCGGCCGATGATTTATCCAGGCATTGTCCAGTCGTTGGAACAATATGACCCGGCACGGGTCGTTGAACTGGTCGACACCACCAAACAGGTCACCGGTGCGCTCAAGGCGCGGCTCGGCAACAGGGTTTCGGAAACCCCGGTCATCGGCAAGCTGGACGGCGAGGATATCATGGAAATCGC
The DNA here is from genome assembly GCA_002938315.1 of Alphaproteobacteria bacterium MarineAlpha3_Bin2. Classification (GTDB taxonomy): domain Bacteria; phylum Pseudomonadota; class Alphaproteobacteria; order Rhodospirillales; family Casp-alpha2; genus Casp-alpha2. The sequence continues at coordinate 6,060 of PTLL01000050.1, forward strand.
CATGGAGAGGGCCGGGTTGACGGATAACCCCGTGGTCCCCATTGAGGCCCTGGCCGGCCTGGCCATGCTGCTGCTTCGGGATTTCGGCATCATGACGGTGCATTTCGCCGGCCTGCCGCCGGGCACTTCGGCGATGCTGATTAAATTCATGCCGCCGGAAACCCTGGACCGCTTCGGCGGGCCTGAAAAATTCGCCGACGCGGTCAATCAATGCCTCGACCGTTTGGCCGACATCATCGCCTCCCCGGCGGCGATGCGAGAATTGCTGTACGGCCCGGAGGCGGATTAGCTTTTTTTCTGCGCCTTGGCCCAACTGTCGCGCAGGCCGACGGTACGGTTGAACACCGGCGCCGCGGGGGTGGCGTCAGGATCGAGGCAGAAATAGCCCTGGCGTTCGAATTGGACCGTTTCCCCCAACGCCAAATCGGCCAGTCCCGGTTCCAGCTTGCAACCGGTGAGCACCTTAAGTGAATACGGGTTGAGATCGTCGAGAAAATCGCCGTTGCCGGCGCCAGGGTCTGCCACCGTGAACAGGGGTTCGTACAGCCGCACCTCGGCGTTTAACGCATGGGCGGCGGAAACCCAATGAATGGTCCCCTTAACCTTGCGGCCGTCAGGCGCGTTACCGCCACGGGTTTCGGGGTCATAGGTGCAGCGTAGCTCGGTGACGTTGCCGTCGGCGTCTTTGATAAAATCGGTGCAAGTAATGAAAAAGGCGAACCGCAGCCGGACCTCACGGCCGGGGCCGAGGCGGAAGAACTTCTTCGGCGGGTCCTCCATGAAGTCTGAGCGTTCGATATAGATTTCCCGGGAAAACGGCACCGGTCGCGTGCCTTGGGCGTCGTCATTGGGATTGTTGACCGCCGTCAACTCTTCGCCGTCACCCTCCGGGTAATTTTCAATCACTACCTTCAGGGGGTCTAGCACCGCCATCCGGCGGCGCGCGGTTTTATTGAGGAGTTCACGCGTGCAATGGTCCAGGTACGCCGTCTCCGCCGTGCTGGCGGCCTTGGTGACGCCGATGCGGGTGCAGAAATCACGGATGGCGGCGGCGGGGATGCCGCGCCGCCGGAAACCGGAAATGGTCGCCATGCGGGGATCGTCCCAGCCGTTGACGTGGCCTGCGTCGACCAATTGGGTCAACCGGCGTTTCGACAGAACCGTATTGGTCAAGTTAAGGCGGGCGAATTCATACTGACGGGGCGTCGCCGGCACCGGCAGGTGTTCCACCAGCCAGTCATAAAGGGGGCGATGGTCCTCGAACTCCAACGTGCACAGGGAATGGGTGACGCCTTCGATGGCGTCCGATTGGCCGTGGGCAAAATCATAGGTCGGATACAGGCACCAGTCCGTGCCGGTGCGCGGATGCTCGGCACGTAAAATACGATACAGCACCGGGTCGCGCATGTTGATGTTGCCCGACGCCATGTCGATCTTGGCGCGCAGCACACGGGCGCCGTCGTCGAAGTCGCCTGCGGCCATGCGGCGGAACAGGTCCAGGTTTTCTTCGGGGGTGCGATCCCGGTGCGGGCTGGGCTTGCCCGGTTCGGTCAGGGTGCCGCGGTATTCGCGAATCTGGTCCGCCGATAGGTCATCCACGTAGGCATTGCCGTTTTCAATCAGGTATTCGGCCCAGTCATATAGCTGCTGGAAATTATCCGACGCGAAATACAGATGTTCGCCCCAATCGAAACCGAGCCAGCGGACGTCTTCCTTGATGGCGTCGATGAATTCGATTTCTTCCTTAACCGGATTGGTGTCGTCGAAGCGCAAGTGACAGCGCCCGGAAAAATCATCGGCAATGCCGAAATTCAAGCAGATCGATTTTGCGTGGCCTAGGTGGAGATAGCCATTGGGTTCGGGCGGGAACCGGGTGACGACATCCGCAATGCGGCCCTGGTTAACGTCATCGGCGACGATGTCACGGATAAAGTTACCGGCGGTCTCAATTTCGGTGTCGGTTTCCGGGGTGCTCATGCCGCTTCCGTCAAATGAGGTTTATTTGACCTTACAGGCTTTGCCGATGGCCTTAAAGGCGGCGGAGAAACCCTTCAGGGAATAGGTATCGGTGGTTTTGGTGCCGCGCGACGACGTTCCCTTGACCACCAACCGGGCGCCCCGGATCATGGCGTCGACGAGGGCTTTGTCGGTTTTCTGGTCAACGGCGAAGGCATGTCCCAGTTTGGTAAACAGCTTGAAGGTCTTGGCGCCGATGATGACGTCCGTTTCCGATGTCTTCTGGTACGTATACCCGGCCTTGAGGCTGACCACGCCGAAACTTTTTTCCGCTGGGCGGTGGGTGATCAGGATATAGGTATCGCCGCGAATTTTGTATTTGCCAGTGGCCTTTTTCGGCTGCGAACCGATGTAGCAAACCGGCTTGCCGCCGTCGGTTTCCCGGTAGGCCTCCCAATCGCCGAAATTGCCCAGTGACACCTTTTTCTGGGCGTACACGGGAGCCGGGAAGGCCAGGGAAAAGGCCATCACCATCAGCGTGGCGGGGCTAATTTTGCAAAACCTTGGTTTCATGACGACATACATAATCCGGGATGCCCCACTTGCCAACCACCGGGGTCAATGGCACTGATAAAGGATGAGCTCTAACAATCCGTTAACCGTTGAGGTCACCCGCGGCGATATGGTCGAAAGCCGCCATATGGGCGCCTGCGTGGTCGTCGACGCCGATGGCGGCATCCTGCATGCCTGGGGGGATCAGGACCGCGTCGTCTATCCGCGCTCGGCGATCAAACCGTTGCAGACCTTGGTGTTGATCGAAACCGGCGCCGCCGATGCCTATCAGCTTACCGATGCGGAATTGGCGCTGGCGTCGGCGTCGCACGGGGCGACATCGGAACACGTGGACGGTATCGGGGCGTGGCTGAAAAGAATAGGCCTGGGCCCGGAAGACCTGGAATGCGGCGGCCATGACCCCACTGATGCAGACGCGGCCAAGGCGTTGTTCCGGGCCGGCAAGGAACCGGGGCGGATCCACAACAATTGTTCGGGTAAACACACTGGATTTTTGTGCACGGCGCTGCATATGGGAGAGCCGACCAAAGGCTACCTCAATCCCGGCCATCCGGTGCAGGACCGGCTGTTCGCTATGTTGGGCGAAATGGGCGGCGCCGATTTGTCGCAAGCCCCGCGTGGTGTCGACGGCTGCGGCATTCCCGTCTTCGGCATGCCGCTCAAGGCAATGGCGCAGGCCCTGGCCCGCATGGCCGATCCGAAAGGCCTTAGTGCTAATCGCGCCGCAGCGGCGAAGCGGGTATTCCAGGCGATGACGGCGCACCCGCGCCTGGTCGCCGGGCCGGGGCGTTTCGATACCCTGGCCATGGAGGCGGCAAAGGGGGCAGTTGTCATCAAAACAGGCGCGGAAGGCATGTACGCGGGCATTGTGCCGGGCTTAGGGCTCGGCATAGCGCTGAAGATCGACGACGGCGCCAAACGGGCGGCGGAAATCGCCATGGCGGCGGTGCTGAAATTGCTGGGCGTCTTGGACCCCAATTCGGAAACCCCGGTACTCAACGCCGCCGGGGATGGTGTGGGTGTGGTCCGCATGGCGGAGGATTGGCCGGGTTAAGGTGTATCTTCCCCCTCCGGCGGGGCATCCCGGAACTTTTCCATCTTCTTGCGAATTTTGGGATCACCGAAGACGTGTTCGGGGCGTTGTTCCGTCGGCCCGCCGGGGCTTATCGGTCGGCGCGGGTAATGTCCCAGCGACGTAATCCGGTCGTACATGACGATGGCGCCGGCGATGCCGACATTGACGCAAAACCGGGTCGGGATTTTAACCACAAACGCGCATTGTTCGGCCATGGCGGGACTGAGTTCACCGCGTTCCGGCCCCATCACATAGGCCGCTTGGGTGGGGTGACGAAAGCTGGGAAGCTCGATGGCGTCGTCGGTCAGCTCGACGCCGACCAGCGAACAATCCTTAGGCAGCACCAGGGAGCCGATATCGGGGAAGCTGTAAAACGGGATATGGCCGGGGGCATCGGAGGTATCGGATTTCCCCCCTTCGCCGCGTTCGTAGGTGGCGGCGACAGTGAACACAAATCCGGCGCCGAAGGCATGGGCGGTGCGGAACAGGCTGCCGACATTCATGGCCTTGGAAATGCCCTCAACCCCTATGGCGAAATAGCCGCGCATGAAATCCCTCCGAAACCGCCTAGGGGACTTGGGTGATCGGCCGGAGCGGTTTTTCCGTGATCGGCAGATGCAGGAAGCCGGCCATGATGCCGAGCGCAACAGACGCGACCCACATTTGATCATAAGACCCGGTGGTATCGTAGATGTGGCCGCCCCACCAAACGCCGATGAAGCTGCCGATCTGGTGTGAAAAGAACACCACGCCGAAAAGGGTCGACATGTAGCGGATGCCGAAAATATGCGCCACCAGGCCACTGGTTAACGGCACCGTGCCAAGCCATAACACGCCCATGGCCGATGCGAACACCAGAACCGATAATTCACTCGGCGGCACTATCAAAAACACGGCGACCACCGCGGCGCGCAGGAAATAGAGGCCGGCCAACAGAATTTTCTTGGAATACCGCCCGCCCAGAACCCCGCAGGCATAGGTGCCGGCGACATTGAATAACCCGATCAACGCAATCGCCGTCGCCCCGGTGGTGGCGTCGAAGCCCAGGTCCCCAATGTAGGCAGGAAGATGCACGGCAATGAAAGCAACCTGGAACCCGCAAACAAAGAAGCCCGACGACAACAGCCAATAACTCCGGTCGCCGCCGGCTTCACGGACCGCCTCGCTCAAGGTTTGAGACGGATCGCCTTCATTGGCGTCGGCCGCAGTGCCGGTCAAGGCGGTGGCCAGGGCGACCATTATCAAGGCCAACCCGGCGATATATAAAAGTGCCGTTGACCAGCCGGTGGCCTCGATCAAGCCCAGGCTGACCGGCGCCATGTAGAACTGTCCGAACGAGCCGCCAGCGGTGACGATGCCGAGCGCGACGGAGCGCTTTTCCGGGGGCACCTGCCGGGCGACGGCCCCCAACAGGACGGCAAACCCGACGCCGGCCTGTCCGATCCCGATCAACAACCCGGTGCCCATGTTAAGCCCAAACACGCCGTCGGCATTGGCCATGATATAAAGCCCGAAGGCGTAGGCGATCCCGCCCAGCGCGATCATTTTGCCGGAACCGTATTTGTCAGCCAGGGCGCCGACGATAGGCGTGCCGATTCCCCAAACGATATTCTGCAATGCCATGGCGAAGGCGAAGGCCTCACGGCCTAGCTCCAGGTCCCGGGTCATATCGGTCAGGAACAGGCCGAAATTCTGGCGGATGCCCAAACCGAGGCTGCCGATAAGGGCGGCGGAGATGGTGATGGTCCAGAAGATGCGTTTGGCGTTGGCGGTCATAGATGTGATCCTCTTTGACCCGTTTTCTATAGAGGCATCCCCGGGCTGTCCAGGAAGGCTTTTGAGTGGATTCTATCCCTTCAGCGCATCCAAACCCCGGTAAAGGTCCAGGGCTTCCGGGTTGGCCAGGGCCTCGGCGTTTTTAATTTGGCGGCCGTGGACGATGTCGCGGACCGCCAATTCGGTAATTTTCCCCGATTTCGTCCGCGGGATGTCGGTTACCGGGATGACGACCTGGGGGACATGGCGGGGCGTGCAATGGGCGCGGATTTGATCCTTGATCTTCTGGCTTAGGGCGTCGGTCAATTCCAGGCCGTCTTTCAACACCACGAACAGGACGATGCGGACATCGTTGTCCCAATCCTGGCCGATGACGATGGATTCCGTGACCTCGTCCAGCTTTTCCACCTGGCGGTAGATTTCCGCTGTGCCGATGCGCACCCCGCCCGGATTGAGCGTCGCATCGGACCGGCCATAGATAATAATGCCGCCGTGCGGGGTCATTTCGATGTAATCGCCGTGGGTCCACACATTGGGAAAAACATCGAAATAGGCGGCGTGGTAGCGGCTGCCGTCATCATCGTTCCAAAACCCGACGGGCATGGACGGGAATGCCTGGGTGCAGACCAATTCGCCCTTTTCGCCGCGCAGCGGGTTGCCGTCATCATCGAAAACGTCCAGCGCCATACCCAGCATCGGTCCTTGAATCTCGCCGCGCCATACCGGCTTGGTCGGATCGCCGCCGCAGAAACATCCCATAATGTCGGTGCCGCCGGAAAATGAGACCAGGTGGACGTCGCTTTTGACTTTTTCGTAGACGTAATCAAAGCTTTCCGCCACCAGCGTCGACCCGGAGGAACAGATCATCCGAACGGTGGAAAGATCATGGCTGTCCCTCGGTTCCACCCCGGCCTTGGCGATGGCGTCGATGAACTTGGCCGAGGTGCCGAAGTGGGTCATCTTCTCGGCGTCGGCGAAATCGAACAAGATGCCCGGCGACGGCGAAAACGGCGATCCGTCGTACAACAACAGCGTCGCCCCCGTCACCATCCCCGTCACCAGCCAGTTCCACATCATCCAGCCGCAGGTGGTGAAAAAAAACATCCGGTCGCCGGGGCTGATGTCGCAGTGGAGCACATGTTCCGACGCGTGTTTTAACAGCGCGCCGCCCTGGGAATGGACGATGCACTTTGGCGCGCCGGTGGTGCCGGAGGAAAACAAAATATAGAGCGGATGATCGAAGGGAAGCGGGGCGAAGGTGATGTCGCCGGGCTGAAAATCACCGGTGAAGTCGTCCAAGGTGATGGCCCCTGGGAACGATCCCAGGTCGACGGTCTCGTCGCCATAGGGGATGATCACCGTCGCCGCCAGGCCCTTCAGCTCGGCGGCAATGGCGGCGGTCTTGGCCAAACAATCGTGGCGCTTGGCGTTGTAATAATAGCCGTCGGCGGCAAACAGGACTTTTGGTTCGATCTGGCCGAACCGGTCGAGCACCCCCTGGACGCCGAAATCCGGGGAAGTTGAGGACCACACCGCGCCGAGACTGCTGGCCGCCAGCATGGCGGTGATGGCTTCCGGCATATTAGGAAGATAGCCGCAGACCCGGTCGCCGGGTTCCACGCCCAGGCGTCTCAGCGCCCGCGCCAGGACCGAGACTTTTTCATGGGTTTCGCGGAATGTGAGCCGGCGTTTGACCTTGTCTTCGCCCCAAAACACCATGGCATCGTCCTGGCTTTGGCGGCGCAGCATGTTTTCGGCAAAATTCAGACGGGCGTCGGGGAACCAGGCGGCGCCGGGCATTTTGTCGCCGTCAACGAGAACACGTTCGCCCCAGGTCTCAGCCTTGATATCGGCGAAGGCGATGACGCTTTGCCAGAATTGTTCCCGCTCCTTGACGGAAAACGCAAAGAGCGCATCGGTATCGGAGATATCGATTTGCCAGCGGTCCGACACCGCCGCCATGAAGGCGGTCACGTTGGCGCCGCGGATTTTGTCCTCCGTCGGCTGCCACAGCGGTTGGGGTACGGGTTCTGTCATTACCGCAGTATGGAATCCCCGCCTTAGGGGCGCAACCTTATGCGGCGGCGTCCATAAATTTCGCCAGTTCAATATCCAACCCGGTAACGCCGCCGGCGTCGTGGGTTGCTAACGTGACCTTGACGGTGGAATAGACGTTGAACCATTCGGGATGGTGATCCATGGCGTCGGCCTTCGCCGCGACCTCGGTCATGAAGGCGAAGGCGGCGCCGAAGTCGGCGAATTTGAAGGTCTTTTCGATGGCGTCGCGGCCGTCGACCTTAGTCCAGCCGTCCAATCCCCCGACGGCGTCGTTCAGTTCTTCCGATGTCAGTTTTGTTGCCATGGGTGTCACATAGGTGCGCCGGGCTGCGGGGTCAAGTATGCTGTTGATATGAGCGACGGCCATTCCCCGAGCCTGGACGATATTAACGCCATCGCCAAGGCCGCGCTTAAGACCCTGCCGGTTGAACTTGGCCGCCATGTCGTCGACGTGGTCATCCGCATCGCCGAATTTCCCGACGCCGACATCGAACGGAAGATGGGCTTGCAATGCCCCTATGACCTGTTGGGGCTGTATCAGGGCGTATCGCTCGACCGCAAAAGCGTCGCCTTCGCGGATCAGGACGTCGATATGATCTTCCTTTATCGGGGCCCGATCCTGCAATATTGCGCCGATACGGGAGAGGATTTCCGCCACGTCGTCCGCCACGTGCTGATCCACGAAGTCGGCCACCACTTTGGCCTGTCGGACGCCGACATGGATCGGATCGAACGCCAACATTAAAGGGGATGTGTTTAAAAGCCCGATCTGTTGATAATCGGGGATTGGCATGCTTTCCTAGGACCTGATGTAGGGTATTGATTGTATTGCCATGCCTGCTGTTCGGATCGCGGCCTCAACAGTACTTCTTGTCGCAAGATCCAGTTTAACCTGGCGTAAAATGTTTAGGATATCCTCTTCCGAAAATCGCTTCCGCGTCATGATTATCCTCCCCTGAAGACCAGATAATTTTATAACAAACTGACTCAGTTATAGGGGGGCAGGACAGTTGGTCGTCGTATGGGTCTTTTTCTACGTCAGCCTGCCGCCAATGAAAGAATTAAACGACCAGACGTCGCTGCTATCGGTGCGCTCAACGATTTGAGCGCCGCCTCGGTCTGCGGGAGGTAAGCGGGCGTTCTCGTCGGACCGGGAGCTCTGGTATTCCCTCCATCGCCGATTTTGATATTGTGGTCTTGCCCGTCGCTCGACGGGAATTTTATCTTGAACTCCCGATGCCATTGAGGTGGGGTCGATCAGGGTTTGACATTTTTGAAAGAAGTAACGGATGGATTGGTCGACCTTCGCATTGCTTGGTGGGTTAAGCGTCTTCGTTGGGGCCCTGATCGGCGGCATTGGGATCGGCGGCGTGTTCCTGGTCCCGATCCTCACCTACATTTTCGACGTCGAAGTTCATATGGCCATCGCCGCGGCAATGTTCAGCTATCTGTTCAGTGGCCTTATCGGAACTTCCATCTACGCCCGCAAACGCTCCATAAATTGGAATATGGCTCTCTGGCTTTTTGCCGGCGCCATGCCAGCGGCGTTCATGGGCGCACTCCTCGCTTCGGCAGTGCCGGCCCGGGGCTTGGAATTCCTGATCGCCGCCCTCATTGTCTTCGCCGGCGGAAACGCGCTCCTGACAAAGGTCGATGAAGCGAACCAGGTTCGCTTGTTGGGCCCCGTTCAGTTGGTGGTCATCGGCGTCGTCACGGGGATCGGCTCGGCGCTGTCGGGAACCGGCGGTCCGCTGGTCCTGGTGCCGGTGCTCGTTTGGCTAAAGGTGCCGACCCTCACCGCCGTCGGGCTGAGCCAGGCCGTTCAATTGCCCATCGCTTCCCTGGCGACCATCGGCAATTTCATTTACGGCACCGTCGATATAATCATCGGCGGCGTCATCGCGGCGGCCCTGATGATCGGCTCCGCCGTCGGCGCCCAACTCGCCCACGCCGTCTCGCAAGCGATCCTGCGCCGTGTCGTCGCGTGGGTTTTGGTGGGCGTCGGTATTTTTATGATTGGGCGGATTTTGCTGGCCTGAATGGCGCCTGTCGAGCCCCTTAGTAGGCAATCCAAATCGTCTCTTTTATTTTATCTATCAATGACTTAGCGCTTGTTTCATATCCGGGACGGTGTGCACATCATCACCTCCGATCTGTTCAGGCTATGGGAAGAACACGTGCCCCGCCATTCCAAAGTCTACACGGACCTGATCCCGATTATGGAGGACGTTTTCATCCGCTACCGCGAAGAGGTGCGCGAGCACGTCTATCCAGGGCCCGAGCACACAATCTATATGCCCGACGAGGACGTGGCGCAGTTCGCCAAGGACATGAAATGGGAGTCCAAGCTCGCGGAACTGGATCAGAAAAAGAGTAAAACAAAAAATTGACCATGGTGTCTAACGTCAGCGCCTATGGGACAAATTAGCCTGATTGCAGACATCGCCATATCAATAATTTATTGCAGATATTCTTGAGGCCCCTCTTTCTGTGGCGGAAGGCCGCCCCCCTGCCCCCCTTGTCGCTTTTTGAGCGAACCGCCATAACAAGATTCGATGCACCCCACCAGCACGAGGCTAGGTTCCGTATCATTACCGAAGAGCCATAAGAGAGGGTGAA
>PTLL01000051.1 GCA_002938315.1 Alphaproteobacteria bacterium MarineAlpha3_Bin2
TCTGTTTGTTCTCCAGATTTACTGGATGTCTGGGTCTTCAACCATTTGGAAAATGCAGGGTCTGCGATCTTATTACCAAGTGATTTCTGGAGTGCTTTGAGTTTCCGAACCTGACCCTTCGTTAATTTGGATATTCTCATCTCTTAACCTCTCATGTCTCATAGGACGATACCTGTCGTAGGATGGAGGGGAATAATAAGGGGTTCAATATTTTTCTCAAACAACCAACCGACCTTATAGATTAGATTTTGGTTGTCAGTCTGAGGGTGTGTTGGCCCTCCCCACAAAAGGGTCGATGCCTATTATCGTGAGCACGGAAAATTCAATAAAAAACCAAGCCTGTTTTCACAAGGGTCGACCGGTTTGCAGGATTATCGTGAGACCCATAACGATGACGGGACAAGCAAAGGTGTGGCACAACCGGGTGAATAGACTGCCGCCCTTAACCTTATAGCACGTCCGACATTAGGCCTTCGGGATCAAAGGCGCCCTTATCCCGAATTGCGCGCCATACGCTTTCCGGCGTTAGCGGCATTTCCAAATGGACGACACCATGATCCTTGAGTGCGTCGAGGACGGCATTGACCACCGCCGGCAACGCGCCGACGCAACCGGCCTCACCGGCGCCCTTGACGCCGAGCGGGTTCTTTTTCGTCGGCGCGCCTTCGTAATATTCGATTTCCATGTTGGGAATAACATCGGCGCGGGGCAGCCCGTAATCCATCAACGAGCCGGTGATCAACTGGCCGCTTTCGTCATAAATAATGTTTTCTGTCAACGCCTGGCCGATCCCCTGGGCGACGCCGCCCATGACCTGGCCGTCGGCCAGCAGCGGGTTGATCACGGTGCCGAAATCATCCATCACCCAATAACCGGTCAGTTGGATGGCGCCGGTTTCCGGATCGACCTCGACCGTCGCCGCATGACAGCCGTTGGGGATGGAGATGATGCCGCGCTCAAACGTAGACCCGGTATCGAGAGCTCCGGGTTCCTGGCCGTCGGGCAGGCGGTCCGGGTCCATTGAAGCCTCGATGACCTCGGCCATGGCGACAGAGGCGCCCGAGGCGGTGTCGGAAAAGCTGCCGTCCCCGAAAGTGACCTTGGTGGCTTCGGATTGCAGCAGATGGGCGGCCAGGGGTATTGCTTTTTCGACGATTTCATCGGCGGCCTGGGCGACGGCGTTGCCGCCCACTTCCATGCCCCGCGAACCGCCGTGGCCGCCGCCGATGGGGGTGGCGTCGGTATCGGCCTGGGTGAATTGGATACGCTCGTAGTCGATACCCAAACGCGCCGCCAACAGTTGCGGCATCACGGTTTCATGGCCCATGCCGGTGGAACTGGTGCCCACCGCCAGGGTGACGGTGCCGTCCTCTTTGAACTGGACGCCGGCATACTCCTTCGGCGCGCCGCCGGTGCATTCCAGGTAGGGCGCAATGGCAAAACCAAACAGGCGGCCAGCCTTTATCGCCTTTTCGGCCCGTGCCGCGAAGGCGCCCGGTTCGGCCATTTCCAGGGTGCGCTCGAACAGGAGCGGGAAATCCCCGCAATCAATCTCCATCCCCATGGGGGATTTAAATGGGAGGGCTTCGGGCGGCATCAGGTTCTTGCGCCGAATTTCTACGGGATCGAGGCCCAGCTTGCGGGCCGTATATTCGATAATGCGTTCGGTCTGGAAGGTTGCTTCCGGGCGGCCGGCGCCGCGATAGGGGTCCATGGGGGCGGTGTTGGTGAACACCGCTCGTCCACGGTAATACATGGTCGGAAAGGTATAAGGGCCGCCTTGGGTGCGAGCCGATCCGCCGGTCGGCGTAAATGGGCCGATGGTCCAGCAATAAGCGCCGATGCCGCCGACGGTTTCGGTGCGCAGGGCCAGGAAAGTGCCGTCGGTGTTGATGGCCAATTGGACCCGGCTGGTCTGGCCCCGGCCGTGGGTGTCGCCGAGGAAGCTATCAGACCGGGTATTGATCCATTTCACCGGTCGGCCCAGCTTTTTCGCTGCGTGCAGCACCATCGGCGGTTCCGGATAGGCGCTGTTCTTGGCGCCGAAGCCGCCGCCGACGTCAGGCGCGATGTGATGGAGTTTTTCTTTTTCGATGCCGAGCACATTTACGGCGAACATTTCGCGATTGGCGTGCACGTTTTGGGTCGAATTGTACAAGGTGTAAGTCTCGGTGGCGGCGTCATAGCTGCCGACGCAGCCTCTGGTTTCGATGGGAACCGCCGTCACCCGGTTGTTAATCAGATCCAGGGTGATGACATGATCGGCTTCTTCGAAGGCCTTATCCGTGCCTTCCTTATCGCCCAGTTCGAAATCGATACAAAGGTTATTCGGGATGTCATTCCAAAGCTGCGGCGCCTCAGGCGCCAGGGCCTTGACCGGGTCGACAACGGCGTCCAGCGGCTCGTAATCGACGTCGATCATTTCCAGGGCTTTGTTTGCGGCTTCTTGGGTTTCGGCGACGACGAAGGCGACCGGCTCACCAATATACCGCGCCGTATCAATGGCCATGCAATGGCGCGGCGGCTCGTTAATATCGGTGTCATTGCGGCCTTTGCGCACGCCGGTTTTGGTCGGCAGGATGCCCATGCCTTCGGCGACCCATTGCCGCCCGGTGATGACCAAAAGGACGCCGTCCATGGCCTCGGCCGCCGACGCATCGATGCCGTTGATGCGGGCATGGGCGTGGGGGGAACGCAGAACCGCGGCGCGGGCCTGGCCGTCCAAATTGATATCGTCGATGTAATTGCCCTGGCCGGTAAGGAAGCGTTCGTCTTCGGCGCGCTTAACCGCTTGGCCTATGCTGACATCGGTCATTGTCCGTCACCATTTTCTTTTGCCACTTCGACGGCGCGTTTGGCCAGGACACCGATCAGATGGCCGCGATATTCGGCCGACGCATGGATATCGGCATTCAAATCGTCGGTGGGTACCGTGATGCCGTCTAGAGCGGCGGCAGAAAAATCCTTTTCTAAGGCGGCTTCCATGTCCCCGACCCTGAACACGCACGGACCGGCGCCGGTCACGGCGACGCGGACGGAATTACCGGTCCGGGCGACGAAGACTCCGACCAAGGCAAAGCGTGAGGCTGGATTTGCGAATTTCATGTAAGCGGCGGCATCCGGAACCGGGAAATCCACCTTGGTAATAATTTCGCCATCTTCCAGCGCCGTTTCGAAAATTTCGAGGAAGAAGTCATCGGCGGCAATTTGCCGCTTGTCGGTGGTGATGGTGGCCCCAAGCGCCAGTAGGGCGGCCGGATAGTCTGCGGCCGGGTCGTTGTTGGCGATCGAGCCACCAATGGTGCCGCGATTGCGCACCTGGGGATCACCGATTATGCCGGCTAGGCTGGCCAGGGCGGGAAGGGGCTGTTTTACATCCTCTGACGCGGCGACGGTGGCGTGGGTCGCCATGGCGCCGATGGAAATGACGGAGTCCGATGCCGTGATGGCCTGAAGTTCCTCGATACCGTTGAGGTCGATAACCTCTTCCGGCGCCGCCAAACCCAATTTCATCACCGGAAGGATGGTTTGCCCCCCGGCCAGGTACACACCGTCATCAGCCGCGCTGAAGGCTTCCACCGCATCGCCGAGTGTACTTGGTTTCTGATAGGAGAAATCGTCCATGCCTTACCCCCGGATCTCTTTCGCCGCTGCCATGATGGCCTCGACGATGTTTTGGTATCCGGTGCAACGGCATAGGTTGCCCTCCAGCCCGTGGCGGACTTCGGCTTCGGTGGGGTAAGGATTGTCATTCAATAGCGCCGTTGCCGTCATCACCATTCCCGGCGTGCAGAAGCCGCATTGCAGGCCATGGTGTTCATGCAAGGCTTGTTGCAGGGGGCTTAACCCGCCGTCAGGGCTGACACCTTCAACGGTTAGCACGTCGGCGCCATCGGCTTGGACCGCCAGCATCGTGCAGCTTTTGACCGGCTGGCCATTCACATGGACGACGCAAGCGCCGCATTGCGAAGTATCGCAACCGATGTGCGTGCCGGTCAGGCCCAGGCCTTCGCGGATCAGTTCAACAAGTAACGTCCGGCCTTCGACTTCCTTGGTTACCGATTGGTTGTTCACTGTTAGGTTTATTTTTGGCATGATCGTTTTGTCTATTATGGGTCAATGCGGGGGTTGTCGTTACCCGATGGAGAACCATATATGGCGGACCCTAAAAATAAAGACCCTGCGTAATTATTTATTGAGAAAATTACATGATGCCCGCATCCCCAACCCCGGAAGGTGACGTTATCGGCACCGTTGCTGATTGGTTAGAGTCTGGCCACAAGGCGGCCTTGGCAACAGTAGTGTCCACCTGGGGGTCGTCACCGAATCCCACCGGCAGTCATTTAGGCATTCGCGATGACGGCGCCATCACCGGTTCGGTGTCGGCGGGTTGCGTGGAAGGGGCGGTGATTCATGAAGCCATGGAAATTCTCAAGGGTGCCCAGCCTGAAATATTTGATTACGGCGTTACCGACGAAATGGCGTGGGAGGTTGGCCTCGCTTGCGGCGGACAAATCAGCGTCCTGGTCCGCAGTGTGGATAAGGATATGGCGGGTTTATACGTGGAGGCAAAAGCCCGAACGCTTAAGGGTATCCCGGTAGCTGTATTGACGCGTATTCGCGACGGCGCAACCGCATTGCTTGGGGAGGGACAGAATAACGGGCCATTGGAAGTCTCTCCAGATCTAACCGAAAGAACGGCGGAGGATATTCGTGAAGGCAGCAGCCGGTTGCTGGAGTCCGGAGACGAAACCTATTTTATTGAGGCTAAGGTCCCGCCGAAACGCCTGATTGTGGTCGGCGCCGTGCATATCGCCCAAGCGCTGGTGCCCATGGCCAAAATTGCCGGTTTTCAAGTCTCCGTCATTGATCCCAGGGGGACCTTCGCCACGGCCGAGCGGTTTCCCGGTGTTGAGGTCATTACTGAATGGCCGGATGATGCCCTGAGTGAATTCGTGATTGACGATCAAACCGCCATTGTGACCCTTACCCATGACCCGAAATTCGACGATCCGGTTCTGCAAACCGCCCTGACGTCGACGGCGTTCTATGTCGGCGCCCTGGGCAGTCGGCGCACCCAGGCGAAGCGGGCCGACCGACTTAAAGAACTCGGGCTGGACCAAGCCGCCCTGGACCGGCTCCACGGTCCAATCGGCCTCAATATCTCCGCCGCCTCACCGGCGGAGATCGCGGTCTCTATTCTGGCCGAAATCATTCAGGAAATGCGGCACGCGCCAAACCCAGAAAATAAATAATCTGAAGCGAATCCAATGCGGATTCCGGCTGCTTTTTTACACGTATAAAAAAAGCGATAGAGCCTGAAAATGGCTCTGGAAAGGGTTCCCCGTGCGCACATTGCGATAAAAAAAATTCTGCCCTATGAATTAAGGATCGAATTGGGGGGGAGATGACGGTGGCCTGCAACTCCATGAACAAAGCTGTAGAAAGTTGACGGATCCCGTTGCCCTTAGGCGGCGTTTAAGGCTATCACCGGCGCATGTTTTTTTCTTTATCCAAGATCCTTTGGTTCATCCTTAATCCAGGCAATATAATCCTGATTGCGTTTTGTCTTGGCGGGGTGTTGGCGTGGACCCGTTGGCGCCGTTTGTCCCGATGGCTGGTCACTGGTGCCGCAATCACCGGTTTGATATTAGCTGTTGTTCCGCTCGGCACTTGGCTTATCGGCGTCCTGGAAGACAGATTCCCGCCGCTACGTGAACCTCCAGCCCGAGTCGATGGCATCGTCGTCGCCGGCGGCATTGTCAACCCGGTGATGACCGTTGATCACGGCCAGATTTCCGTCGGAGGGGCCGTTGAGCGGTTGTTCGAAATGGCGGCCCTTGCCAAACGTTTCCCTCGGGCAAAACTGGTGTTCAGCGGTGGCTCGGGAAGCCTGCTGGAACCGGATCAAAAAGAGGCCACGGCAATCGTTCCGTTGTTCAGGCTATTGGGGATTGACCCCAATCGGGTAATTTTTGAGGATCAATCCCGGAACACGGCGGAGAACGCTATCTTCAGTTACCGCGCCGCCGCCCCGAAAGCTGGCGAAACATGGCTGCTCATCACGTCGGCTTTTCATATACCACGTGCCGTCGGCAGTTTTCGCAAGGCCGGTTGGCGGGTGACGCCTTATCCAGTCGATTATTCTACCCGAAGGAATGCGGCACTACCGCTACAATTCAATTTTTCCTATGGTTTGGGGTCTCTTAACGGTGCCCTTCACGAGTTCGTGGGGCTATTTTTCTATTGGGTGACGGGTAAAACAGATGAATTTTTCCCGGCGCCAAGACCATGATTTGCCGCGATTACTTGCCGTCACATCGACACCGTGGCAGAAGCATCACCTATGGCTTTTTTCGACATGTCGCGTAGTACTTTTATTTCGATGGCTGCCGTCCTGGTTCTGGGGGCAGGTTTTACGGCCCCACTTTCCGCTGCCGAGCCGTCATCGTCGGCACCATTCTCTCAATGGCTCGAAGGGGTCCGCAAGGAGGCCTCGGCGGCTGGTATATCCGGGAATTTTCTCGATGTGGCGCTTGCCGGCGTACAACCCATTAAGCGGGTCATCGAACTGGACCGCCGGCAACCGGAATTCACGCTGACCTTTTGGAAGTATCTAGACAACGCCATAAACCCGGCGCGCATCCGCCGGGGCAGGGAGATGATGGCCAAGCATCAAAAGCAGTTGCAGGTGACCGCGCGGCGTTACGGCGTGCAGCCCAGGTTTATTGCCGCGTTTTGGGGATTGGAAAGCAATTATGGCACCCACACGGGCGTCTTCCCCGTCCTTGGCGCCGTGGCGACCCTGGCCCACGATAAACGCCGCAGCCGCTTTTTTCGTGCCCAGCTTTTGGCGGCATTGACGATTATGAACCGCGGCGACGTCAATATCCGGGTGAAGGGATCGTGGGCCGGGGCAATGGGAAATTTTCAATTTATTCCAACCACTTACAAGGGGTTTGCCGTTGATGCCGATGGCGACGGCAAACGCGATATGTGGAACAGCTATCCGGATATGTTCGCATCTGCTGCTAATTATCTTTCCCGTTCCGGTTGGCGGTCTGGTTGGACGTGGGGGCGGGAGGTCCAGTTGCCTAAGGGGTTTAAGCTTGAACACTCCGGATTGAAAATTCGAAAATCCCTATCCCAATGGCAGGCATTAGGGGTCAGGGCAATCGGCGGAGGCCGCCTCCCCAATGGGGACGCCGAGGCTTCCGTCATCTTGCCCGCGGGGTACAGCGGCCCGGCATTTCTGATATACAAGAACTACCGCACCATCCTGACCTGGAACAGGTCCATCCTCTATGCGATCGCCGTTGGCCATCTGGCTGACCGTCTTGTCGGTGCTGGCCCTCTCAAGACGAAGCGCCCGGCCAATGAGGTCGCGCTCTCCAGAGTTGACGTCAAGGATATGCAGCGGCTATTGGCGGCCCTGGGCTACGATGCTGGTGGATCAGATGGCGTTATTGGGCCAATGACCCGAACGGCTATTAAAGCCTTTCAGCATAAATCTCTTTTACCTGCCGATGGGTATCCGACCATGGGCCTGCTAGAAAGGCTACGAGGCACTAAATAACGTGGATTGCGTTTCCGAGTAATACCAGATATTGATGTTTAAAAAGCGCGATGAAAAGCTGGGGGCAATCATGAAGGACGTTCGAGCCGGGATTCGATGGGTTTCCCTGGTTCTATTTGCATTCGTTCTTTCGGCCTGTGCCGAGACCGAATTCGCGGCTCATGTAGCCAAACGGATAACGCGTACAACCGAAGAAACTCCGTCGCCGCGCTACAAGGTGGGCGACCCGTATCCTATTGATGGTATCTGGTATTATCCGGCCGAGAATTACGAATACGAGGAAACCGGCATTGCCTCGTGGTACGGGCCCCAGTTTCACGGCAAGCGAACGGCAAACGGCGAAATCTATGACATGAATACCCTGACCGCGGCGCATCGTACCCTGCCCATGCCCAGTTTCGTCCGCGTTACCAATCTCGGAAACGGCCGTAGCCTGATTCTTAAGGTCAATGACCGGGGCCCCTTCGCCCGCAACCGTATTATTGATATTTCCAGGCGGGGCGCGCAGTTGTTGGGATTCCACGATGCTGGCACCGCCCGGGTCCGGGTTCAGATCATGGCTGATAAAAGCCGAGCGATTGCGGCAAGGACGAAATCCGAAGTTCAGTTGGCCGCGGTCGGTTCACCGATAACCGTTGCCCGGCTGCCAAAACCAGCCGTCGCCACGGAATCCCTTTCCCCGCTGCCTGGTGCAAAGTCGTCACCGGGTATAGTTAATGCGGCGCCTGCCAAGGCCGGGGGCATCGGGAAATCCACTGTCCGCCCGGCGCCGCAAAGATTGGCGGCAAGAACCACATCGTCGCCAAAACCCGAGACCGGGGTCGTTACGGTTGAACCCGTTACCAAGACCAATATCTATATCCAGGCTGGTGCCTTCGGCCAGTTTGATAATGCCAACAAAGTCAGAGCCCGGCTATCGCCGTTGGGAACGGTCAAGATATCCTCGGTATTGGTCAATGGTCGGGATCTATACCGAGTTCGCGTAGGACCGTTGAGTAATGTTGCCGCCGCCGACCAGTTGTTGGGGAGGGTAATCGGGTCCGGTTATGCCAACGCCCGGATTATTGTCGACTGAAACCAGCCTTTCTTGGCTTTTTCCATGGTCTTGCGGTCGCCACAATCCAGTGTTACCAACGCTATTAATGGCAACGCTTCTTAGAATACATTTGGGGATGAGATGAATGCAGTCCACTAGGTTTTCCCGGGCGCGGCCCATCCTCAAAATGCTAATCCTGTTCGCTCTTTTCTGGGCGCATCAAGCTCAAGCCATTGAATCTATTGCTAAACAAGCGATCCTGATCGACACGACGACGGGCGCGGTTCTGTTCGGAAAAAATGCCGATATGCCGATGCCGCCGTCCTCCATGAGCAAGATGATGACCGTTTACATGCTGTTCGAAAGGCTCAGGGACGGCAGTTTATCCATGGATGATACGTTTTCCATCAGCGAAAACGCCTGGCGGAAAGGCGGCGCCAAAAGCGGCGGTTCGACGATGTTTCTGATACCGGGAAAAAAGGTTCGGGTGGAAGATTTAATTCGCGGCATTATCGTGCAATCGGGAAACGATGCCTGCATCGTCGTCGCCGAGGGATTGGCCAGCAGCGAGGAAGCTTTCGCCGAGGAAATGACCGCCAGGGCGAAGGAACTGGGTCTCAAGAACAGCGTCTTTAAAAATTCAACCGGCTGGCCCGACCCGGAACACCTGACCACGGCGCGCGATTTGGCGATCCTTGCGCAGCGCACAATTGAGGATTTTCCGGGATTTTACCACTACTACAAGGAAACCGAGTTTACCTATAACGGCATCCGACAAATCAATCGCAATCCGTTGTTGTACCGCGATATCGAGGTCGATGGACTGAAGACCGGCCACACCCAAGATGCAGGCTACGGGCTGACGGCATCGGCGACGAAGGGGGACCGCCGATTGATTCTTGTGGTCAATGGGTTGGCGTCGAAAAAGGAACGCCGCCGGGAACCGGACCGGCTTTTGGCCTGGGGGCTGCGTGAGTTTAATAATTACAAACTTTTTTCTGCCGGTGAGGAAGTCACGAAAGCGGAAATCTGGCTGGGCAAGGAAGCGCAAGTGGCACTGATGATCGAAAAAGAGATGCTGATCACGCTTTCCAGAAAGGCCCGCCGCAAGATGAAGGTCGCCGTCCATATGGAATCCCCCGTTCCGGCCCCCATCGCCAAGGGCCAGAAGATCGCAAAACTGGTGGTGACGGCGCCGGGGTTTGATCCTATCGAAGTGCCGCTTATCGCCACTCAACCGGTCGAAAGGCTGGGTCTGTTTGGCCGTTTGGGGACCGCCTTGAAGGCGATTATCTGGGGCGAACCCGGGTGAGCCGGGGGCCCGGGCTTAAAGCGCAAGGAAAATTCATCTCCCTCGAAGGCGGTGAGGGGGCTGGCAAGACTACCCAAATTAAAATGTTGGCGGATACGCTCAAGGCCGCCGGCTTTGACCCCGTAATTACCCGCGAGCCCGGCGGTGCACCTGGGGCTGAGATGATTAGAAGTCTTCTGGTCGAGGGTGACATCGACCGCTGGCAGCCGATGACAGAGGCATTGCTCCATTTTGCCGCCCGCTTGGAACACGTGAGGGAAACCATTGCCCCTGCGTTAGAGGAGGGGCAATGGGTGGTTTCAGACCGGTTTTCCGATTCCACCATCGCTTACCAGGGGTACGGCCATGACTTGGGCCAGGAAACCATGGCACGACTGCACGAATTAGTGCTGGGGGGATTTCAGACTGATCTTACCCTCATCCTGGATATACCCGTTGAAGCCGGCCTGGCCAGGGCGGGCAAGCGCGAGGCCGGTAAAATTGAGGCGGGCGAAAGCGCCGGGGAAGACCGCTATGAACGCATGGATTTGGATTTTCACCGGCGGTTGCGTGACGGGTTTCTGGACATCGCCCGTCGCAATTCGGAACGGTGCTTGATCGTCGACGCAGACCAAGCCCCGGATCAAGTCCACACATTGATCCGGGAAATCGTACAAAATCGATTTGGCGTGGACCTGACATGAACGGCGAAAATATTGATGATGAGGGGCTTGCGCCGGTAGATAACCCGGACCTCAGCGGCCATGACGAGGCCGAGGCTACCTTGAAACAAGCCTTCGAAAGTGACCGTTTGGCCCATGCCTGGCTTTTGTCGGGGCCCCAGGGCATCGGCAAGGCGACCTTGGCCTATCGGTTCGCGCGCTATGTGCTAGCCCAGGGCGGCGCTGTGACGGGAGAAGGGCTTTTCGGAGACGCCCTGGATTTGGGAGATGAAACCCGGGACTCACTATATATCGGCCCCGAACACCCGGTGTTCCGGCGCGTAGCGTCCGGCGGCCATAGCGACCTGAAGGTGGTGGTTCGCACCGTCAACGAAAAGACCGGCAAGCTACGGTCGGAAATCGTCGTCGATGACGTACGGTCGGTCGGTAACTTTTTCCACCATACCGCCGGCGAAGGCGGCTGGCGCGTAGTCGTCGTCGACTGTGCCGATGAGATGAACCCCAGCGCCGCCAATGCACTGCTTAAAGTTCTTGAGGAGCCGCCGCCACGGGGGCTGTTGTTGCTTGTCAGCCACAATTCCGGCCGCTTGTTGCCGACGATACGATCGCGCTGCCGTAAGTTGGCATTGCACCCATTGTCTGAGGAAAACGTAGCGTCTCTGATCAACGCGCATCGCCCGGACCTTGATGCCGGCGACCTTTCGGTTCTGGCGCATCTGGCCGATGGCAGTCCGGGCCGGGCGTTGGCCCTTGCCGAGGAAGGCGGGCTGGGCCTTTATCGGGACATGATAGGGCTGCTGGAAACGCTGCCCCGGCTAGATGTTGGGGCGCTTCACGCCTTCGGAGGGAAGCTTGGTAAAACCGGCGCGGAGGAGGCGTTTCATACCGCGTCGGGGTTGCTTCAATGGTGGTTGGCGCGCCTGATTTTGATTACAGCCGGGGCCGCCGCCGGTGGCCCCCGGCAGGGCAAAGACCCACTGGATGTCGGTGAAGAGGCGTTAATGAAACGCTTAGGCCAGGCGGCCAGCCTTGATCGATGGTTTGAGGTATGGGAAAAGATCAATCGCCTGCTGGTTAAGACCGACCCTATCAATCTTAGCCGTAAGCAGGTGGTGTTGAATGTGTTCCTGACCCTCCAAAATGCCGTCCGGCCATAAAACCAATGACCCAACGCTATTACCTGACGACGCCGATTTATTACGTCAATGACGACCCGCATATCGGCCATGCGTATACGACGCTGGCCTGCGATGTGCTGGCGCGGTTCAAGCGTCTGGACGGGTTCGACGTCAAATTTTTGACCGGCACCGATGAGCACGGCCAGAAGGTAGCGAAATCTGCCGCCGACGCCGGGGTTGATCCGAAGGCCTTTACCGACCGGGTTTCCCAGAATTTCCGCGATTTGGCTGATGCCTTGAATTTCAGCCACGACGATTTTATTCGCACCACCGAAGACCGTCACAAAACCGCAAGCCAGGCTATCTGGAAGGCCATCGCCGCCGGAAAATCGCCCAAAGGCAATGACAATATCTATCTCGCCTCTTACCCCGGTTGGTACGCCGTTCGGGATGAAGCCTTTTATAGCGAGGACGAGCTGACAACCGGCGCGGATGGCAAAAAAATTGCGCCTTCCGGTGCCGAGGTCGAATGGGTGGAGGAACCCAGTTATTTCTTCCGGCTGTCCGATTGGCAGGACAAGCTGCTTGAATTTTACGACGCCAACCCGGATTTCATTCTCCCCAAGACGCGGCGCAACGAGGTCACCAGCTTTGTTTCCGGCGGCCTGCAGGACTTGTCGGTGTCCCGGACCACGTTCAAGTGGGGGGTGCCGGTGCCCGGCGACGATGATCACATCATGTACGTATGGCTGGATGCGTTGACCAACTACATCACCGGTGTCGGCTATCCGGAGACCGAAACCGGAGAATACGCCACCTATTGGCCGGCGGACCTGCACATGGTCGGCAAGGATATCCTGCGCTTTCATGCCGTCTATTGGCCGGCCTTCCTGATGGCGGCGGGCCTGGAACCGCCGAAGCGCGTCTTCGCCCACGGCTGGTGGACCAACGAAGGCGAGAAAATCTCAAAATCATTGGGCAATGTCATCGACCCCTATGATCTGGTCGAAAAATACGGCCTCGATCAGGTGCGGTATTATCTGCTCCGCGAAGTGCCGTTCGGAAACGACGGCGATTTTTCCCACACCTCTATGGTCAACCGCATGAACGGCGAACTCGCCAACGACCTCGGCAATCTGGCGCAGCGGGTGCTGTCGATGGTTGCCAAGAACTGCGATGGGGCAGTACCGGAACCTGGCGATTTTACCAGCGAGGATAGGGAGCTAATCGATTGGGCACCCAGTCTGCTCAAGGGGCTCCGCGCCCATATGGACGGCCAGATGTTCCACCTGTATCTGGAAGCAGTGTGGCAAGCGATCCGTGCCGCCAACGGATACGTGGATACGCAGGCACCGTGGAAGCTGGCTAAGGAAGACACCGCGCGCATGGGGACGGTGCTTTACGTGCTGGCCGAAACCATCCGCCAGATCGCCATCGTGCTCCAGCCATTCATGCCCGACTCCATGGGCCGCATGCTGGATCAACTGGCGGTCGGCCCGGATCATCGCAGCTTTTTCTATCTGGACGGCGACAAGCTGGTATCTGGCTCGGCGCTGCCGAAACCGGAAGGCGTGTTTCCCCGATATCAGGAAGAGGAGGGGAAGGGTGACGGATGAAGCCATCAAGGCGGTCTATGACTTCTGGTTTGTGGAAAACGGGCCGAAACAATGGTTCACCAAGGATGCCGCCTTCGATACCGCCATCCGGGACCGCTTCGAAGCGCTTGTGGAAAAGGCGGCTACAGGGGGATTGAGCCATTGGCGGGCGACGGCACGGGGCGCCCTGGCCGAGATCATTGTTCTCGATCAATTCCCGCGCAATCTTTACCGCGATGATGCCCGCGCCTTTGCCTCGGATCCTGTCGGCCTGGTCGCGGCGAAAGAGGCCTTGGAGAAGAAGGTCGATCAGGAGGTGAGCGAGTCCGAACGGGTATTTCTCTATCTTCCGTTCGAACACAGTGAGGCCGCCGAGGATCAGGAAACCTCGATCCGGTTGTGCAGTTCACTTGCCGACAAATCGTTGCTGGAATGGGCCGAGAAGCACAAAGCCATCATCGACCGCTTTGGGCGCTACCTGCACCGCAATGCCGCCCTGGGCCGTCCGTCCACGGAGGAAGAACTTGAATTCCTCAAGCAGGAGGGGTCGTCATTCTAGTCGATAGCCACTGTCACCTGGACTTCCCCGACTTCGAAGGCGAAATGGACGACATCATGGCCCGTGCCGCCAACGCCGGTGTCGGCCATATGGTCACCATTTGCACCCGTATCACCAAGTTTGACGCCATCTTGGCCATTGCCGAGCAATTTGAGAACGTCTTTTGCACCGTCGGCATTCACCCTCATAACGCCGGTGATGAACCGGAGGTCACGCCGCAACGCCTGATCGAGTTGGCCGAGCATCCGAAAGTTGTCGGCTTGGGCGAAACCGGCCTGGATTTTCATTACGACAACAGCCCCCGCGATATCCAGGAGCGTTCCTTTCGCGCTCATATCGGTGCGGCCAGGGAAACCGGGTTGCCGGTGATTGTGCATACCCGCGACGCCGACGACGATATGGTCAGGATATTAGAAGAGGAGTACGCCAAGGGAGCATTTCCGGGGTTGATCCATTGTTTTTCCAGCGGCCAGGCATTGGCTGAAAAGGTCCTTGAAATCGGCTTTTTTCTGTCGTTTTCGGGCATCGTGACTTTTAAAAATGCGGACGATATTCGGGCCGTCGCCGCCACTGCGCCTTTGGAAAGAATCCTGGTGGAAACCGATTCCCCCTTTCTGGCCCCGGTGCCCAACCGCGGCAAGCGGAATGAACCTGCGTTCACCGCCCTGACGGCGGCTTGCGTCGCCGGTCTCAGAGAATTGGACCAGGAAAGCTTCGATCAGGCGACCACGGACAACTTCTTCCGCCTGTTTAAGAAGGCGGAGGGATTAAAAGCAGGGGACGGGGAATGAAATTAACGATCCTAGGTTCCGGCCCCTCGAGCGGTATCCCGACCGTTCATGACGGTTGGGGTGATTGTGATCCTGAAAATCCTCGAAATCGGCGACTCAGATCGTCCGTTCTGGTCGAAAACGCCAACTCGATGGTGCTTGTGGACACCTCGCCGGACCTGCGCCAGCAGTTATTGAGGGCGGAAATCAGGCGTTTGGATGCGGTTTTATTTACCCACGGCCATGCCGATCACCTGCACGGTATCGATGACCTTCGGGGCATCAACAAGGCCATGAACGCGGCGTTGACAGTCTATTGCGATGCGGAAACCCGCAAAACCATTGAAAATCGTTTTAGTTATACGTTGACGCCGTTGAAGCCAGAGGTCGATTTCTATTATAAACCGGTGCTGGATATCAATGAGATCAGCGCCGGCGACAGCCTTTCTATCGGTGCCGTGGACATACAATCCTTCGATCAGTCACATGGGTTTTCCCACACTTTGGGGTTCCGTTTCGGGCCAATCGGCTATTCAACTGACCTATTGGAACTGCCGGAAGAATCCTTTCACGCGCTGGACGGCGTTCATACCTGGATTATTGGCGTCTTTTCATGGACACCGCATTACACCCATGCCCATGTCGATAAGGCGCTGGAATGGATTGAACGGGTGAAACCGGTGCGCGCCGTGTTGACGCATCTTGGCCCCTCCATCGATTACGCAAAATTGAACGATTATTTGCCCGATGGGGTAGAGGCCGCCTATGACGGCATGGTCATTGAGGCCGACGGCGATTAAGGATGATTTCGAGGTAATTTATTATCTCGGCGGCCAAGAGAAGGAGGGGCGGAAGGATTTCTTCCATTGCCAATTTCCCGGCAATCACGCCCAAATTATACAGCTCTAAAAACTATAATAAAAGAACCATAATCCATTGAAAACAAAATATAACATATAATTTTCCATAATATACATTATGCGACAACGGCATATTCCCGCAAAACCACCATCCCGGGGCCCCACCCCTAAATCAGGGGTTTTCAGCGGCCCTTTTGGGGCTACCAAGGGTAATAAGGAAAATGACCACCAAGGACATCGTTAATGACTGAACAATCCGGCAATATTCAGAAACTGCTCGATATCATGGCCAAGCTGCGCGATCCCGACGGCGGCTGTCCCTGGGATGTGA
>PTLL01000052.1 GCA_002938315.1 Alphaproteobacteria bacterium MarineAlpha3_Bin2
ATCGAGGCCAATGACCAGGGCTGGGCTGGGGTGTTCCCATGGACGGGCGGTTCGGTTAGGGTTCTGGGCCAACGGGGATAACGAATTCATGGCCTTCGACAAGCCGGAAGATTTTTACCAAAGTTACGCCGCTTATAAAGGCTACATTACACCGGTGGTCAAGCGTAAACACGTTCGTTGGTACGATCGGGAATTCTGGACGCCGGCCCGGTGCACGGCGGACACCTCGGTTCTGGAACTTGGATCGGGCACCGGTGAGTTCCTGTCCTACTTAAAGCATAAAGGCATCAGCCGTTTTCAAGGGGTCGAGCAGGATAAGGATGCGGTCGCGGCAATGGAATCGGGGCTGGAGTCGCACGTCCATGTCGGTGATATCTGGGACTTTTTCGATTCTGCCGACGTCGATGCGTTCGATCGAATCGTGATGCTGGACGTCCTGGAGCATTTTTCCCCCGGTGATGGAGTTCGCCTGTTGGGTCGGATCAAAGGCGTGATTGCCCCTGGTGGGTTGGTTGTCGCCAGAGTCCCCAATATGGGGTCCCCCTGGGGCGGCATTCATCAGTTTGCGGACCTGACCCACAAAACCGCCTATACCGCGAAAAGCCTGGAACAGCTTGGCCTAGCCGCCGGCTACAAAATCCTGGCGTTCGTCGCACAGCGCCGCGGCAGTCCGTTTCGGCGGTGTGCCGAGGATACAATGCATTGGTTACTGTCCAAGTTTCTGACGGTCACGCCGGTGATCTGGACGGCCAACATAATCGTTATCTGGGAATCGTTGGCTAGTGACCAAACGGATTAATTAAACCATCATAACGTCAACTTACCGTGACAATGCTTGTACTTGCGTCCTGATTTGCAGGGACAAGCCGAATTTCGCGATACCCGGCCCCAGGTGGAGGGATCATCTGGGTCGAGGTTGTCCGAGGCTTGGCGCCGGACAACCGGGCCAAAGGGGAGGGGGGCAGGGTCTTGATCCCCGGCATAGGCTGCTTCGCCTACGAAGGCAGGGTCCTCGCGTGTTTCAGTCATTTCCTGTTGGGTCGGGTTGAACTGTGAAGGTTCGCCGACTTCTAATTCCACATGAGACATGACTTGTGTCACCCGTTCCCTGAGCATGGCCAGCATCTCTTCGAACAAATCGAAGGCTTCGCGTTTGTATTCATTCAGAGGGTCCCGCTGGGCATAGGCACGAAGGCCGATGCCCTGGCGCAGGTGATCCAGGGTCAGCAAGTGGTCTTTCCACAACTGATCGAGTAACTGTAATAACAGGCTTTTTTCGACATCGCGCATGATTTCCGGACCATAGTTGGCTTCCTTCGCCGCTACCCGCTCCTCAATCGCTTTGGTAAGCCGTTCATGAATTTCCGCGTCCGCAATGCCTTCTTCCTTGGCCCAGTCCTTGACCGGAAGATCGAGCGCGAAAAGCCTGAGCACCTCTTCGTGCAGTGAATCCATGTTCCATTGTTCTGCATAGGCCTTTTCCGGGATGCATTCGGCGATAATGTCATCCAAAACCTGTTGGCGCATGCCGAAAACGTCATCGGAAACGTCTTCGACGGCCATCAGTTCCTTGCGCTGCTCGTAGATGACCTTGCGTTGGTCGTTCATGACGTCATCGAACTTGAGCAGGTTTTTGCGAATTTCGAAGTTACGGGCCTCGACCTTCTGTTGGGCTTTTTCCAACGCCTTGTTGACCCAGGGATGGATGATCGCCTCACCTTCCTCCAGGCCTAGTTTCTGTAACATACCGTCAATCCGTTCGGACCCGAAAATCCGCATTAGGTCGTCATCAAGTGACAGAAAGAAATTTGACGCCCCGGGGTCCCCTTGGCGGCCAGAACGCCCCCTGAGCTGGTTGTCGATACGGCGGCTTTCATGCCTTTCGGTGCCGATCACCATCAGCCCGCCGGCGTCGAGGACTGTTTTTCTGTATTCGGCAACTTCGGTACGAATCCGTTCCGCGGCCTTGGAATAAGCCTCGGAATCCGAAGGCTCTTTAATTTCCTGGTTAAGGCGCATGTCGATGTTTCCGCCCAATTGGATGTCGGTGCCGCGGCCGGCCATATTGGTGGCGATGGTAACGGAACCCGGAGCACCAGCCTGGGCGATGATTTGGGCTTCCTGTTCGTGATAACGCGCGTTAAGCACGTTATGGGGCACCTTTTTCTTCTTCAACATCTCTGACAGGTGCTCGGATTTTTCGATGCTGACAGTGCCGACTAGGACCGGTTGATTTCTGGTCTGGCAATTGGCGATCACGTCGATGATGGCGGCGTCTTTTTCCGCCGTTGTCCGGTAGACCTCGTCGTCATTATCCTGACGAATGCAGGGCACGTTGGTAGGGATATCGATTACTTCCAAGCCGTAGATTTCGGAAAATTCCCCGGCTTCGGTCATCGCCGTGCCGGTCATTCCGGCGAGCTTCGGATACAGCCGGAAATAATTCTGGAACGTGATCGATGCCAAGGTCTGGTTTTCATACTGGACTTCGGCTTTTTCCTTGGCTTCTAGCGCCTGATGCAGGCCTTCGGAATAGCGTCGGCCCTCCATCATGCGCCCGGTAAATTCGTCGATGATGATGACCTTGTTGTCCTTAACGATGTAGTCCGTGTCACGGGCGAACATCGTGTGCGCGCGCAAGGCCTGATTAACGTGATGAACCAGCGACACGTTGGCAAGATCATACAAATTGCCTTCGGTAATCAGACCGGCGTCCTTCAATAGCTGTTCCACTTTTTCGGTGCCGACCTCGGTCAGGGTAACGGCGTGTGCTTTTTCGTCTTTTTCAAAGTCGTCGGGTTCGAGTTTGGGAATTAGTTTATCGATGGCGATGTACAGTTCAGAGACATCCTCAGTGGGGCCGGAGATAATCAACGGCGTGCGTGCCTCGTCAATCAGGATGGAATCCACTTCATCGACGATGGCATAGGAAAATGACCGCTGAACCATCTCGTCGAGGGTAAACTTCATGTTGTCGCGCAGGTAATCGAACCCCAGTTCGTTATTGGTGCCGTAGGTTACGTCGCAGGCATAGGCGGTCTGGCGTTCGGAATCGTCCAGATCGTGAAAGATGACGCCGACGGTTAGTCCCAACATCTTGTAAATGGCGCCCATCCATTCGGAGTCGCGTTTGGCCAGATAATCATTGACCGTAACCACGTGGACACCTTCGCCGGTCAACGCATTCAAATAGACGGGCATGGTGGACACAAGGGTCTTGCCCTCGCCGGTTCTCATCTCCGAAATCATGCCCCGGTGGAGGACGATGCCGCCCAAAAGCTGAACGTCGAAAGGGCGCTCTCCAAGGGTGCGTTTGGCCGCTTCTCGAACGGTGGCGAAGGCGTCAATCAACAGGTCGTCGAGGTCTTCGCCGCCCTTCAGGCGGTCCTTTAGCCACGGAGTACGGGCCGCGAGTTCTTCGTCGCTGAGGGCTTCCATAGTCGGTTCAAGCGCGTTGATGGCCTCAACGTCCTTGCTCAGCCCGTTCAGGAATCGGTCATTGGCGGAGCCAAACAAGCGTTTGGCGATGGCTTCGAGCATTTAGAGGCACCCTGGAAATCTTGAAAGAAAATAGCCGATTGCGGATCACGATATTAGGCTTGCCCACCAGCGGTGAAAAAGCCCGGAGAAGAGATAGGGCCACAATTGGCCTGTGTCAATGCAGGGTAAGGGCAGCGCCGGCGACGGCATTGTCCCGCGTGGGGAGCACTTTTCGTAGCAGGTTATTCGGGCCTTGGCGCTGTTCTCAATGATTGTCGTTCGTGAAGGCGTTGATGTGGAGGATCATGGTGGTTTTATTGAATTTGAGGCCATGGTACTTGGCCCGAAGGTTGCCGCTTTTGTCGATGATCATGGTTACGATCCCGTGCATTTGGTAGCCCTCTTTCCCCAGGGTAAACTTGAACCCATAGCGTTCTGCCAACTTTCGGGTTGCCGCCGGTTTACTCACGCCGCTGGTCAGAAATATCCAATTGACAGGATCCAGTCCATGTTCGCCGCCATAGGATTTTAATATCTTTGGTGTGTCGAATGCAGGGTCTGTCGTTATGGTGATGAATTGAACCATGTCTTTCATTGGTGTCTGGTTGATTGACTCCTGGATCGAGGCGACCTTTTCGCTATGTAGGGGGCAAATATCAGGACAGTTGGTATAGAGGAAATTCATCACCACCACTTTTCCTCGGAAATCGGATAATTCGACCTTTTTTCCATCGGCATCCATGAGCGTGAAACCCGGTGCCTTGCCTTGAACGATCTGCGCGTAGGCTTCGCGTTTGTGGATTTTTTGTTCAAATTTTTCAAGCGAATGCGAGAAAGCTAGTGGGGGCACGGCCAGCGCCGCCGCCAAGCAGAGGATCAGGGCCAGAAAACCGGTTTTGTTGGCAGCGTTTATTCTCATCGCCGTTTTATTCCTTCTTCAGGGGGACGCACTTACATTCGGAGGAGACAAAAATTCAAGCGCAACGTTAACCGGGCTGTCCAGGGTCAGCAAGAAACGCCGCAGTTGATCGAGTTGTTCTGGCGTGAACGTCAGGGGTACTATATCGGTGATACCAATCGGTGCGTCTGGGGCTTGGTTGTAATGGCTCAACACCTCGTCAAGAGTGGAAAATTGTCCGTCATGCATATACGGCGCAGTTAAACCAACATTCCGAAGCGTCGGCGTTTTGAAAGCCCCTAACAAATCCGGCCCTTCGAGTTTGATAAATTCCAGTTCAGCACATTCCTTGTTGCCGGCATTGCTATATCGGCCCAGGCAGTTGAATTCACTATTCCGGACCGCCGGTGCGCCTTGCATCCGGCCCTCATCCTTGGGGGTTTTATTCTCTATAGGCAGACCGGTGTTGTGAAAGTCGTTATTGGTCAACAGTGGCCCATTGTGACACTGGATGCATTTTCCGCTGTTGATGAAGAGCCGCAAACCGGCAATTTCGGCGTCCGTCAGGATTTGTTTTCCGGGTGTATTATCACTTTTGAGAAGGGCATCCACATATTCGTCGAAACGGGACGGACCCGGCATAATCAGGCGTTCGTAGGCGGCGATGGCCTTTCCGATATTGACGAAAATGCCTGTAATCGTCTTCCGGTCGGCGGCGCTCATGTCCTTCCAGGCCTTAAGAGATGCAGTGCCGTCGATGGGGGCGGCTTGGGGTGGAAATCTTTCGCTATCGGAAACGTCGGCCATAACCCCGAAAATTTCTTCGTAAGCCTTGCGGTAGGACGGATCGGTATAAACGATTTTGGCGTACCCGGTCCGGGCACCGCCTTGTTCATCCCGCGCCTCCATCGGTTTCAGCGCCTGGGACCATTGGCTATCGGTGCGTCCGTCCCAGAAGAACCAGGGGCTATGGGCCGTGCCGATGATGGTCGGGGAGTTGCGGGTTGTCTTCCCCATCCCCTTGGCGACCGGAATTCCATCGGTAAAGCGTCGATCCGGTTGGTGGCAGGTGGCACAGGCGATGGTGCCGTTGCCGCTGAACCTTTTGTCGAAAAATAAGCGGTGACCCAATTTTGCCGCCTTAGGATTGCTCCCAACGGCATTGGACGGGTCTTTTGAAAGCCGGGGTAGGTTGCCGATCCATAGGGATCGCAGGATTCTAACTTCTTCTGCAGACCAGGTTTGTTTTGCCGGCGCCGTTCCCACATCCCATAAAAATAACGCGGCGGCAAAGGCAAGATTAAATACGATCCGACCCATGTTTCCAAAACTACCTCAACATCAAATTGAAAGTCACATTATCCTGAAATGACCCGGCATCAATTTGGACTATAAGTTCCCACCATCCGGTCATGCTGAATTTCATGCCTTC
Organism: Alphaproteobacteria bacterium MarineAlpha3_Bin2; assembly: GCA_002938315.1. Lineage (GTDB taxonomy): Bacteria > Pseudomonadota > Alphaproteobacteria > Rhodospirillales > Casp-alpha2 > Casp-alpha2. The sequence goes on from PTLL01000052.1 coordinate 5,811, forward strand.
GAGAAGGTATCTGCCTTGGCCAAGATTTTTGGTCACCCGGGGCGCCGTCGGCATCCCGTGTTGATGCATAGGCATGCCGCCAATGATGGTTATTGTAGCATCATTAACCGGCCTGCCATCGGGGGTCTTTACCCGTATTTCCCAGGAGTGAATTTTGTTGATGGCAATGGGGGTGAGGCTGCTGTTGACGGAAACGATAAATTTTTTAAAAGAGGACGGACGTGTCGTGGAAAGGTCGAGTTCCATCGGCATCGCAGTCATTTTACTTAGTTTCGGTGGAGGGTTTTTAACCGGCTGTTGACGGGCGAAGAAAAAAATTGCGGCAATTCCGATCACAACAACGATAAGGATTGCGGAAAATCGGCTCATAAGTTCCATCACGGAGCTTTTCAGGACCGTGGGTCCCAAGGTCGAAGACGGATAGAAGACACCCGAAGTAGAAAGAAAGGAATTGGGATCGGTCACCAATTATTTTTGGGGATCGCGAGTAGTTATTAGCCGGTAGGCAATCCTTTGAAGGGTACGTTCCCGTGCTAAAGAGACGGCCACCCCCAACGGAGGTAGGAGGCGGCGCCTACAGTCTTTATTCGACGATGGACAGGTTCTCGGCGGAAGATTTGCCGTTCTGTCCGGGCTGAAGCTCATAGGAGACCTTCTGCCCTTCATTTAAAGTGCTCAATCCGGCGCGCTCAACAGCCGAAATGTGAACAAATGCGTCGTTGGAGCCGTCTTCCGGCTCGATGAATCCGTAACCCTTGGTCGGGTTAAACCATTTAACAGTACCAGTAGCCATAGAAATTACCTCTAACAGTATTCTTGTATTCCGCGCCTCACACCATGTGATTGAACGGTCGGTTAACGCTTACATTGTCAGGGGAAAACTAAGCTAATCGGTGTACTGGTTAATTAGGTAACACAAAACTAATGCAACACGTATGGGGGATATGTAATGGAAATTGCTAATAAGTCAATGATCTAAGAGGCTGAACGGGACCGCCGGACAACGGCATGCCTGTCCATCAATGGCCCCTTGGGCTGCACTGCCGGCTTTAAAGCGTCAAAAACGGTTCACCCACATGATTGGAAATTCCAATATTGGGAACACCAGAGCCTCAACCCAAAACCTGTACCTGCAAAAGCAGGAAGTAAACCCTAACCACCTTCACAAATCCGAATTGCCGTCCTCTGGGGGGGCGGTATCGTCACCAGCCAGCGTAGGGTCTGCATTTTCCGCCTTTCTTTTGTCCGCCTTTTCCTTTTTGGCTTCTTGGCGTGCGGCTTTCTTGGCGGCCTTCGCCCTCTGGCGTTCCATGCGTTCGAAATTGTAATTGGGTTTACGAGCCATATATGTCCTTTCCGTCGATCCGTCCACGACGATGCATCACCTGACATACCAGTTGCCGGAAACCGAATAACGCCGGTGGCAAGCGAACGAGGAAGGCCAAGCGAAAAGCCTCAGTCGAGGACTTCTAGGTTTTCCGCGGAGGATTTGCCGTTTTGACCAGGCACGAGTTCGAACTCGACCTTTTGTCCTTCGTTGAGTGTCGTTAATCCCGCCCGTTCAACGGCAGAAATATGGACGAAGGCGTCCATGGAGCCATCGCCGGGCTCAATGAATCCATATCCTTTTGTCGGATTGAACCATTTTACAGTTCCGGTAGTCATGTCTCGTCCAGTCCTTTTCTATGGTAACGGGTTAGTTCGAGCCGTTCCTTAACGGCGTCACGTTGTCGTATGGCTCCACTATTTCTCGGGGTAACTCTTCGAAGAACAAAAGCATCTAAGCGTGTACGCCAGGGTAATGTGTAACCGATGCCGCCAATTTGGGCAGTCCAGGCGTCAAGTGCAAGAAGAATCGGCGCACTATGCGGCTCGTTGGGGCAGGCAAGCGTTTCAACTAGCGACGGCGAAGTTCGTTCAGGAACGCCGTTGCCGACCGGATTGCTTGGCCACGCGGCATGCCGACCGTAATGCGGGGGTCGTAAAGCATTTTGACCATCAAGCGGTCATGCGGGGTCAGTTCAAAATAATGACTTTGGTCATTGAAGATGGATGGCTTAACGGCATTGGAATCATTGGGCAAGCCTAGAACCTGGGTCATTTCCTCGACCACGCAGGCCCGCATGTAATCTTTTGGGTGGTGCGATGGAAACACGGCGATGGCCCAACGGATTTCATTTTTCTTGGTTCCGAATTTGGCAAAACAGGTGGACACCTCGATCATTTTTTTGACCTTCGCCGGGTTATTGTCGAAATACCGCGACAAGCGCTTGGGGATTTTGTCAACGGGCAAGTAATAGAGGATCAGGTTGATTTTTTCCGATCGAAGTCCGGGGCCAGGCGGCCTTCTTTGTGCATGGAGGGTGAATAATATAGCCGGATGGAATGGCCGGTGAGCTTTCTTAAATCCCGGATGTGCTGAAGCACGAAGGTTCCAAAATATTTGGGGTATTTACCTTCGATGCCGACACGGATGGGTTGGCGCCACTTTCTGACGTTGTTGTACCGCCGGCCAGTATATTCGTTACCGAAGGCAAAGATGTCGAAATTGCGGACGGGGGCCTTGTAAGTGGCCGTCTTTTTGTCAGGGCCGGCCTCGGCCTGCCCTATGGTTCCCATCGTTGGAATTAACAATGCCGATAAAAAGACGGCGCCCCAGGGCCGACCCGTATTCGTGGTTTTATCCATGTACACTACTATGCCTGGCCCCGGACTTGTTCTCAACGGGACGATATGCATGATGCCCTAAAATATTGTATCGCCGGTCCGGTTTTTTACCCGCCGACGTTGAAAAGGAAAGCCGTCATGTCCATGCGTATCGTGTCCACCCTATTGTTTGCCGCCTTGGTTGTCTTTTCGGTGCCCGTTGCGCCGGTGTTGGGCGCCGAGGATCCGGTCGTCGCTACCGTCAATGGGGAGGATATCCATTTGGCCGAGGTCAAGGGTGCTTATAAAAATCTGCCTCAGCAATACCAGCAGGTGCCATTCGAGACGATCTTTGCCGGCCTTATCGATAGCTTGATCGATGCCCGGCTGGCGACCGCAGATGCTCGCACAAAAAAAATTCATGAAAACAAGGAATTCAAGGAACAGATGGCCCAAGTCGAACGGCAGCTCCTGCAACGGATGATGCTGAACCTGGTCGTCAAGGAAGGCGTCACCGACGCCGCCGTCAAGGCGCGGTACGATGCCGCGGCTAAGGAATTAGCTGCCAGCGAACAGGTCAGTGCACGCCACATCTTGTTGAAAACGGAAGACGATGCCATAGCGGTCATTGCCGAGCTGAAAAAGGGTGGGGATTTTGTCGAATTGGCCAAGAAAAAATCGACCGGCCCTTCGGCGGCCACGGGCGGCGATCTCGGTTTCTTCGGCAAGGGTCAAATGGTGCCCGTATTTGAAAAAATAGCTTTCGCCTTGAAAAAGGGTGAATACACCGAAACGCCGGTAAAGTCCCAGTTCGGCTGGCATGTCATCAAGGTTGGGGATCGTAAGAAGCAAGACGTCCCCAGCTTCGAGAAAATGGAACCGACGATTCGCAGCGAGTTGTCCCAGGCCGCTGGGATTGCTTATATTACCAGCCTAAGGGAAGGGGCCAAGATCGCGCGGTTCAACGCCGACGGCTCACCCAAGGAAGACGCCAAGCCGGCCACCGGGGGCAAAGCCAAAAAGGCCCCTTAAACCGGCCTTATCATAAGGCCCTGTTATGAGCTCGAAACCGACTGAGACCGCAACCTCGCCGCTGGCGCCGAGGTCGTTTCCTGAGATGCCAGGCGTCGAAGGCGTGCTGCTGGCAGCTGGCGCGTGCGGGCTTAAGAAAAATGACAAAAGCGACTTGATGTTCGTGGAACTGGCCAAAGAAACCACGGTCGCCGGTGTATTTACTCAATCGCTGACGGCATCGGCTCCGGTGCAATGGTCCCGGAAGGCGCTCAAGGGTGGCCAGGCCCGTGGCCTAGTCGTCAATTCCGCCGGCGCTAACGTCTTTACCGGCCCCCAGGGTATGGAGGCAGTGGAAGGCACCGTCGAGGCCGCCGCCGATCAATTATCCTGCCGCCCCTCAAAAATCTTCGTCGCCTCCACCGGGGTCATCGGCGAGCCATTGGCATTCGAGAAAATCGTCAGCGCGCTGCCGGGTCTGAATTCCGATTTTTCCCCGTTGGCCTGGAAGGGGTCGGCCGAGGCAATCATGACCACCGATACTTTTCCCAAGGGCGCCAGCCGCAAGGCAGATATCGGAGGCGTAGACGTCATGATTAACGGCATTGCCAAGGGGTCCGGCATGATCCACCCTAACATGGCGACCATGCTGGCCTTCGTCTTTACCGACGCGGCATTGCCCGCCAGTGTGTTGCAGACGCTTCTGGCCGAGAGCGTGGAAACCTCGTTCAACGCAATCACTATCGATTCCGATACGTCTACAAGCGACACTGTTTTGTTGTTCGCTACCGGTTCGTGCCAAAACCATCGCCCGTTTACCAATGCCGAGGACGCCGGGCTCGATGATTTCAAGGACAAGCTCTCACAAGTGATGACGGACCTCGCCCATCAGGTAGTCCGCGATGGCGAAGGGGCCTCTAAGTTCATTACCGTTTCCATCGGCGGCGCAGAAACCGACGCCGCGGCCAAGGCTATCGCCTTTTCAATCGCCAATTCACCGCTGGTTAAAACCGCCATCGCCGGCGAAGACGCCAATTGGGGCCGCATCGTCATGGCCGTCGGCAAGGCTGGCGAAAAGGTCGATGTCGACCATCTTGCCATTACCATCGGCGGCATTCCGGTGGCGCAAAAGGGGGGGGCTATTCCCGGTTTTGACGAAACCCCGGTCGCCGAACACATGAAAGGCCAAGACATCACCATCGCGGTTGAGGTCGGCACCGGCGACAACGGCAAGGCCACGGTCTGGACCTGCGATCTCACCCATGGCTACATCGATATCAATGCCGATTACCGGTCCTGATCGCGGCTGTATGGGGGCCGAATTCCGGCGTCCCGATGACGCCGTGGAAACGGTGCTGGTCGTCGCCGTGGCGCTTGTTGATGCCGATGACCGGGTGCTGATCGCCAAACGCCCAGAGGGCAAGACTATGGCGGGCCTATGGGAATTCCCCGGTGGAAAGGTCAATCCGGGCGAGCTTCCGGAAACGGCATTGGTGCGGGAGCTTCTGGAGGAACTGGGCATTGATATCACGGAAAGTTGCCTTGCGCCGGTGACTTTCGCGTCTCACCTTTATGATGACTTTCATTTGCTGATGCCGCTGTACGTCTGCCGGGTTTGGGAAGGCACGGTAGAGGCGCGGGAAGGCCAGGAGCTAAAATGGGTGCGTCCGGTCCGGCTTGGTGATTACGACATGCCGCCGGCAGACGCGCCGCTGGTGGCGATGCTGCGCGATTTGTTGTAGGCGGGGGACTTAATATATGACTGAAAATGATGCCGTCACTGCCGCTGTCGTCGTCATCGGCAACGAGGTTCTGTCTGGCCGCACCCAGGACGTCAATGTGCAATTCCTGGCGCTGGGTCTGGGCGAATTGGGCATAAGTCTGGACGAAGTCCGCATCATTGCCGATGTCGAGGATGAGATCGTTTCTGCGGTCAACCTGCTCCGCGACAAGTATGATTATGTTTTCACCACCGGCGGTATCGGCCCCACCCACGACGACATTACCACGGCGTCGGTGTCCAAGGCCTTCGGCCGCGCCATGATCCGCAATCCCGAAGCCGAAGCCATTCTGCTCTCCAACTACAAGCCCGAGGATGTCACCGAAGCGCGGATGAAAATGGCCGATACCCCGGATGGCGACGACGTCGTCCTGATCCAAAACCCGGTATCCAAGGCGCCCGGGTACCAGGTCGAAAACGTGTTCGTGATGGCCGGCGTACCGCGCATCATGCAGGCGATGTTCGATGACCTGAAACCCCGGCTCAAAGGTGGCGCGCCGGTGAGTTCGCGATCACTCGACGCCTTCATTCCCGAAGGTCTTGTCGCCGGACCCTTAAGCGATGTGCAAAACCAATTCCCCGATATCGAAATCGGCAGCTATCCTTTCGTCCGCAGCGGCCAACTCGGCACCTGCCTGGTCGCCCGTTCGGCGGATGAGGCAGCCTTGGACGAAGCGGCGGACGCCATCGCCGCGATGATCCGAAGCCTCGGTGGCGAGCCGAACGATCCGACGAAACCCAAGAAATAAAATTTACCAGGGAGGAACCAATAATGATCAAGCCAACCACAGCCGTTCCGGAACTCAGCGTAGAGGTCGTCGGCGGGGATACCTGGCGTCTCTCTGAGCAAACGCCGGAAAGCTTTACACTGATAGAATTTTACCGGGGCTATCATTGTCCCCGGTGCAAGTTGCATCTGCTCGATCTGAATCAAAAGCTCGGCCATTTCAAAAACCGCGGTTGCAGCGTCATCACCATCAGCATGGACAGCCAGGAGCGCGCCGAAAAGTCCAAGCAGGAATGGGGGCTCGACGGGTTGACGGTGGGCTACGGCCTAAGCGAGGACAGCGCCCGCGAATGGGGGTTGTTCATCTCGCAATCCATCCAGGACAAGGAACCCAATCACTTCAGCGAACCCGGCATGTTCCTGGTGCGGCCCGATGGCACCCTGTATTCATCGGTCCTGAACACGACCCCCTTTTACCGACATCATTTTGCCGACGTCATGGAAGCCATGGACATGATCAAGGCCCGCGATTATCCAGCACGAGGTAACGTTTGAGGGGAGAGGGGCTTAGCGCTCTAAAATAAGCCCCGTCAGGTCGAGCCGCTGCTGCCACCCGGCGCGCTCCAGTTCCGGGTCCAGGTGTTCTTCTTCGGGATAGCCGATGCAGAGGTAGGCGATCAGCGTCCATCCCGGCGCCACATCGAGGATTTCGGTAATCGCCGCCGGCTCGATGATCTATACCCAGCCCATGCCGAGCCCGCGCGAACGTGCTGCCAGCCACAGCGTGTTGACCGCACCGACGACGGAATAGCACAGCATCTCCGGCATCGTCTTGCGACCGAGGCCATGCCCGGCGGCCGTTTCCGTTTCGCAAAATACAGCCAGATGAACCGTCGCTTCTTTCAGCCCGGCTAGCTTCAGGGTCGCATACCGCTGTGCCTGGGCGCCCTCGTAATCGGCAAGGGCGTCGGCGTTGCAGGCCTTAAAATTTTTGATCACGTCGGCACGGCGGCCGGGGTCAGTGACCTTAACGAATCGCCACGGCTGGCTGTTGTCAACACTGGGCGACCGCGTCGCCAGCCCGATCAGATCGTCGATCAGGGCATCTTCGACCGGGTCGGCGCGAAACCGCCGCACATCGCGCCGCCAATGGATCAGGTCTTCCAGACGGCCCTGAAATTGGGCGTCGAACTCTGGCGTGTCGCGCTGGGGCGAAGGGAAAAGCGTCTCGGGTTTTGCGGCGGGCTCGGTCATCGCCGCACTGTAGTCGCCCGCCAAAGGCATGGCGAGACTCTTGCGCGGGTTAGGGCGGCGGCATAGGCTCTGGCCCAAGCGGGCGTGGTGAAATTGGTAGACACGCAAGACTTAAAATCTTGTTGCCTTACGGCAGTGCCGGTTCAAGTCCGGCCGCCCGCACCAATTCACCCAATCAGTTTAGCGCTGCCTGGCAGCTGACGGCGGCGAGCGCTTTACCTTCAGGACTGAGTCCCCGGACCTCGATGTCCTGGGTCTTCAGCAGGACGGTCCAAGCCTTGTCTGTCTTTGGTGGGCATTGGTTTTTTAGGGCTTCCAGCATTTTTTTGCGGGGCACATGGAGAAAGGCCGCTGCCATGGCGTCTGGGAGGGTCAGGTCAACCCAGACCTCACCATCGCGGACCGATATGGCGGCGACGGCCCATTCCATTGGCGGCGGGGTTTCCTGGTAGTAAACCTTTAGCCTTCCAGCCGCCGTCTTCAGACCGACATTGGAAGTGGTTACCGGTAGGTCATTGGCATACATTAACGCCCCCATGATGACGACAAAGGCGAGAAACAACAGTGGTTTGGGTCGGCGGCGGCGCATAAGGTATTAAAAAAGTTTTTTTCGCCGTGCGCCAGTCTTAAGCTTCGTCGCCCTCTCCTGTTCGTGACTAGGGTGGGGGCCGACCGGCATGACAGAGGGCCGAAAATTCAGTATGGTTTTTTCGGCAATAATTTGCGTTAAGCCTCAAGGGGAATTCAATGCCGAGCACCGTTCAATCCATCACCGTCAACCAATCCATTGATAGGGTCTGGAATACGATCAATAATTTCCACGATATGTCGTGGTGCCCGAACGTCATAACCAGTTGCGTTCCCGGCGGCGACGCCAGCGGCGACGAGGTCGGTGCGAAACGGGTTCTCAATGATGCCTTTCACGAAACCCTGATCGAAGCCAATGCCGACGATCATGTAATCCGCTATTCCATCGATAATGGCCCGTCGCCGGTGTCGCCGGAGGATGTCTCAAATTTTGTCGGTGTCATCAAGCTGAGCGCCGCCGATGACGGCGCGACGCTGGTGGAGTGGTCTTCGTCCTGGGAGTCCGACGGTGAAGACGCCGTTGAATTCTGCCAAGGAATCTATGTCGCGTTGTTAGGGGATTTGGCGAACACATTGAACTGTCTAACGTCAGCGCCTATGGGACAAATTAGCCTGATTGCATAAGGGAGGATTTTCCCCAGGGAAAGTTGCCGGCCGGTGGTAATGGGCCGTCACCGTTTCCATCTTCACCCATCGTGGCGGCGAGAGCGCCGGCGATGCGCAGGCCCTCATTCCATTTTGCCGTTCTCTCGCCCCTGGTTATCGATCCGACCTTGAGTTGTCTGATCCCCCAACCGACCGCCAGATGGACGATGCTGACATCTTCGGTTTCTCCTGAACGGGCTGAGACGATGGCGCCGAAACCGGCCTGGCGGGCGGCGTCGAGCGCCGCACGGGCCTCCGTCAGTGTCCCGGCCTGATTGGGTTTGATCAATACCGCGTTGCAGGCCCCGTCGCGGGCGGCGGTGCGAATGCGCCCTGCACTGGTAACCAGGAAGTCGTCACCGATCACCTGCACCCGTTTGCCGACGGCCCAGGTGAAGCGGACCATGCCTTCCTTGTCGCCTTCGGCCAGGGGGTCTTCGATGGCGACAATGGGATAGCGTTCGACCCAATCCACCAACACCCCCGACCAATCGTCCGAATCCAAGGTTCGGTGATCGCGGGCGAGCCGGTATTCTCCCTTGTTTCCGAATTGGCTGGCCGCAATGTCGAGCGATACCCCCATGTCCTGGCCCGGTGTCAGCCCCGCCGCCTCGATCGCCCGCATCAGCATCTCCAGGGCTTCTTCGTTGCTGTTGAAATTCGGCCACAGGCCGCCTTCGTCGGCGACACCCTGTAGCCCGCCTGCGTCCGCCATCAGCGCGGCGGCGGCCCGGTAGACCTGGGCCGTCCAATCCAAGGCCTGGGCGAAGCTGTCGGCGCCGATGGCGATGACCATATAATCCTGGATATCGACACGGCTTCCGGCGTGCGCCCCACCGCCGAAAATTTGAATTTCGGGAAGCGGCAGGAATTCCGGTGCGGGCAAACCTTCGGATTCCCGAAGGGATTGCCAAAGGGGCATTCGCTGCGCGGCGGCGGTAGCATGGGCGGCGGCCATGGAGGTGGCGATCATGGCATTGCCGCCAAGCCGGCTTTTATCGGCGGTGCCGTCAAGATCGATCAATAGTTTGTCGATGCTGCCCTGGTCGGCGGCGTCCTTGCCCTTTAGGGCCTTGGCGATTTCGCCAGTGACGGATTGAACGGCGTTTTCGACGCCAAGACCGGCAAAGGCGTCACCGCCGTCCCTAAGTTCAACCGCCTCGCCGGTGCCCATGGAAGCGCCGGCCGGGGCGATGGCCCGGCCCTGGGCGCCGTACCGCAGCGTGATTTCGACCTCGACGGTCGGACGCCCCC
>PTLL01000053.1 GCA_002938315.1 Alphaproteobacteria bacterium MarineAlpha3_Bin2
ATCGCCGCCGTCAACGTCGTCTTGCCATGGTCAACGTGACCAATCGTGCCGATGTTGCAGTGCGGCTTCGTGCGTTCAAATTTTTCCTTGGCCATCGTTATATTCTCCGTGACGTGCGGGTTTCCTAACCAGGTCCCTTACCCGGCGAGCCGGGTTTGGATTTCTTCGGAAACCTGTGAGGGAACGACCGCATAGTGGTCGAAATGCATTGTAAACTGGGCCCGTCCCTGACTCATGGAACGGAGCGTATTAACGTAACCAAACATGTTGGAAAGTGGCACCTGGGCGTTAACAACACGTGCATTGCCGCGCTGATCCATGCCACCGACACTTCCACGCCGGCTGTTTAAGTCGCCTATAATGTCGCCAAGATATTCATCAGGGGTAACCACCTCGACCCGCATCATCGGCTCCAATACTTTAGGGCCTGCCTTTGCCGCCAATTCGCGAAAGGCGGCGCGCGCCGCAATTTCAAAAGCCATGACGCTGGAATCAACATCGTGGGATGCACCGTCATAAAGGGTCAGCTTTAAGTCGGTTACAGGGAAACCGGTTTTAATGCCGGATTCCATGGCACTTTTGAGGCCCTTTTCAACGCCAGGGATGAAATCCTTGGGAATGTTGCCGCCAACCACTTTATTTTCAAATTCAAACCCGGAACCGGAGGGAAGCGGTTCAACCCTCAACTTAACCCGAGCAAATTGGCCATGGCCACCGGTTTGTTTCTTGTGGGTGTAATCGACGTCGGCATTTTTCGAAATGGTTTCACGGTAGGCGACCTGGGGTTGGCCAATGTTGGCATCGACCTGGAACTCGCGAAGCATGCGATCAACGATAATTTCCAGGTGGAGTTCACCCATCCCCTTGATGATCGTCTGACCGGATTCAATATCCGAGGTAACACGGAAAGAAGGGTCTTCGGCAGCCAGGCGATTTAAGGCCACGCCCATCTTTTCTTGGTCGCTCTGAGTCTTGGGCTCAACGGAAATTTCAATCACCGGATCGGGGAATTCCATGCATTCCAGGATCACTTGATTATTGGCATCACTAAGGGTGTCGCCCGTGGTTGTATCCTTAAGGCCGGCCAGGGCCAAAATATCCCCGGCGCGGGCTTCCTTGACGTCTTCGCGACTGTTGGAATGCATTAACAACATTCGTCCAACCCGTTCGCGCTTCCCCTTGACCGTGTTCATGATGCTAGTACCGGCCTCAAGCACGCCCGAATAAATCCGAATGAAGGTCAGGGAGCCGACGAATGAATCGTTCATGATCTTAAAGGCCAAGGCGGAGAAGAACTCATCGTCTGAACTTTTACGTTCGATTTCCTCTTCGCTGTCGACTTTAATGCCCTTGATTGCGGGAACATCGGTCGGGGACGGCAAATAACTAATCACCGCGTCCAACAACGGTTGGACACCCTTATTCTTAAACGCCGAGCCAAGCAGCACCGGAACGAAATCACCGGCGATAGTGCCGGAACGAATACATTTATTGAGGGTTTCCTCATCGGGCTCTTGACCTTCGAGATAGGCTTCAAGCGCCGCATCATCCTGCTCGAGAGCCGTTTCCACCAGTTGTTTGCGGTATTCAGCGGCCTGGTCGGCCAAATCATCGGGGATGTCCGATTTTTCAAATTCGGCACCAAGAGTTTCATCTTTCCAAATGATCGCTTTCATGGAAATCAAATCGATCAGGCCAACGAATCCGGCTTCGGCACCAATGGGAAGCTGCGTTACAAGGGGGCTGGCGCCCAAACGATCAACAATCATATCGACACAGCGGAAAAAATCAGCACCGGTACGGTCCATCTTGTTGACGAAGCAAATTCGCGGAACATCGTACTTGTCGGCTTGACGCCAAACCGTTTCAGATTGGGGTTCGACACCCGCTACCGAATCAAATACGGCAACAGCACTGTCCAGAACACGAAGGCTGCGTTCCACTTCGATGGTGAAATCCACGTGACCGGGCGTATCAATGATATTGATCCGGTGATCATTCCAGAAGCATGTTGTCGCCGCCGAGGTGATGGTAATGCCGCGTTCTTGTTCTTGTTCCATCCAGTCCATTGTGGCGTTGCCATCGTGAACCTCGCCAATTTTGTAGGACTTGCCGGTGTAATAGAGAATCCGTTCGGTGGTCGTCGTCTTGCCGGCATCAATGTGAGCCATGATGCCGATGTTCCGGTATTTATTGAGGGGAGTTTCGCGTGCCATTTTCTTGAATCCCAGGAAGCTCTTACCAGCGATAATGGGAGAAGGCTTTGTTCGCCTCCGCCATCTTATGAGTGTCTTCCCGTTTTTTCACCGCGGCACCGCGGTTATTGGCCGCGTCCAAAAGCTCTCCGGACAAACGCTCCGTCATTGTCACTTCCGAGCGCTTGCGTGCCAGTTCCACGATCCACCGTATCGCCAACGCTTGTCGGCGAAGGAAGCGAACCTCAATCGGGATCTGATAGGTAGCACCGCCGACACGCCTTGAGCGTACCTCAACCGAGGGCTTCACGTTCTCAATGGCTTCATGAAAGGTTTTAAGAGGTTCTTGACCGGATTTGCTTTCGATCAAATCAAAGGCGCCGTAAATGATCCGTTCCGCAACGGATTTCTTGCCATCCAACATCAAAGAGTTGGTGAATTTCGCAACGATAAGATCTTTGTATTTAGGGTCTGGCAGGATTTCCCTTTTTTCGGCGGCGCGGCGACGTGACATCAGTATGATTCCTTATTTCGGCCGTTTGGCGCCGTATTTGGATCGCCTTTGACGGCGTTCGGATACACCCTGAGTATCAAGGACACCGCGGATAACGTGGTAACGCACGCCAGGAAGGTCCTTCACGCGACCACCACGGATCATAACAACCGAATGCTCCTGGAGATTATGACCCTCACCAGGAATATAAGAAGTGACCTCAAAGCCATTCGTCAGACGGACACGGGCAACTTTACGAAGGGCCGAGTTGGGCTTTTTCGGTGTCGTGGTATAGACGCGCGTACAAACGCCACGCTTTTGTGGGCACTGCTCCAAAGCAGGTACTTTATTGCGCACCACCGGCGGCTTGCGCGGCTTGCGAATTAATTGATTGATCGTCGGCATACCATTTTCCCGCTTTTTTCGGTGGTCGACCCACCGCTTACCCAGTCATAAATCGGCAAAAAACCGAATTCTTTACACAAACAACGGCACCAGGGGCCTTGCTCCCTGCTGCCAAACCCTTGAAATAAATAACCAAACAAGGGCAAAACGAAAAACCTCCCGGCCGTAACCCATTTACCCGGAGGCTTTAAAAAAAATTTTCTCAAATCGCATTGGCCTCTGCGTCTAGACCGAACAGCCTACCACCAGCGCCTGCGAAGTGGCCGGAATATAGATACGGGCCCCAACGCCGTCAAGCACTAAAAACGCTTATTTTTAAAGGGTTTCCGGCGGCCCGGAACACCCCAGGCCGCCTGGAGAATATACTGCCTTTGTCGGCCCTATTCCGCGCCTCCGGCGGGCGCCTCCTCGACTGGCGCTTCGACGGGCTCAGCCTCAATTTCTTCAGCTTCTTCAATCTGTTGAGCGGATAATACTTCATCCCGGGAAGCGGCAATTTCACGGAAATTGTTCATGATACTGCCGGTACCGGCCGGAATGGGACGCCCGACAATGACGTTTTCCTTAAGTCCGACAAGGTTATCAATTTTCCCTGAAACGGCGGCTTCGGTAAGGACCCGAGTCGTTTCCTGGAACGAGGCCGCTGAAATAAACGAACGGGTTTGCAGACTCGCCTTGGTGATTCCCTGAAGAACCGGAAGGAATTTGGCTTGTTTTCCACCATCCTTCTTAGTTTGAGCGTTGACTTCATCGAACTCGGCTCGGTCAATCAACTCTCCAACCAGGAACGTGGTGTCACCGCCGTCAGTGATTTCAACTTTTTGCAGCATTTGACGAACGATCACTTCAATATGCTTGTCGTTGATCTTAACGCCCTGCAGACGGTAAACGTCCTGGATTTCGTTGATCAGGTATTTAGCCAAGGGTTCAATGCCCAGCACTCGAAGAATATCATGGGGTACCGGGCTACCATCCATTAGGCTGTCGCCAATTTCAACGTAGTCTCCTTCCTGAACTGAGATGTGCCGACCTTTTGGCACCAAGTATTCAGTCGGGTCACCATTTCCATCAAGGGGAACGACAATAATCCGGCGTTTGTTCTTGTAGTCCTTGCCGAATTCAACACGCCCATCCGATTCCGCAATGATCGCAAAATCCTTAGGTTTTCGGGCCTCAAACAATTCCGCAACACGCGGCAGGCCACCGGTAATGTCTCTGGTTTTAGCGGATTCACGGGGAATACGCGCCAACACATCGCCGGCATGGACGGCTTGCCCTGCTTCCACCGACAGGATCGCATCCACGGAAAGGAAGTACCGGGCTTCTTGGTCGTTATCGAGGGTAATGACATTGTTCTTCTTGTCACGGAGTGTGATCCGCGGTTTAAGGTCACTGCCCTTAGGTAGCTGCTTCCAATCGATCACCACTTTCGAGGCGATACCGGTCACTTCATCCATTTTTTCCATCACCGACAAGCCATCGACCAAGTCAACGAAAGTAGCGACACCTTCCTTTTCGGTAATCATGGGAAGTGTGTAGGGATCCCATTCAGCGATCTTGTCGCCCCGTTTGACCTTGGCCTTATCCTTGACCAAAAGGTAAGAGCCATATGGTAAACGGTGGCGGGCGCGATCCCGTCCTTTGTCATCGACGAGGGAGAGCTCCGCGTTACGGGACATGATCACCTGAATGCCTTGGCTGTTTTTGACCGTTGTGCAGTTTTTTAGAACAACTTTGGCGTCGATATTTGCCTCGATTCTTGATTGCTCCGCACCGCGTTGAACGGCCCCGCCGATGTGGAACGTCCGCATGGTCAACTGTGTGCCGGGTTCGCCGATCGATTGAGCAGCGATAACGCCAACCGCCTCACCGATGTTTACCGACGTGCCACGGGCAAGATCCCGCCCATAACATTTACCGCAAACGCCTTCCTTCAGTTCACACGTCAGAACACTGCGAACCATGACCGTTTCAACGTCAGCCTCTTCGACCATCAGGCTCGATTCTTCATCCATCATCACGCCAGCTTTAACCAGCGTCTTGTTGGATGTTGGATCCTTAATATCCACGGACGCACAACGGCCCAAGATTTGTTCAGAAAGAGGCGATACGGATTCACCACCTTCGACAATGGCCGAAACACTGATCCCCTGCTTGGTTTTGCAATCTTCTGTAACAACGATGCAATCCTGGGCGACATCTACCAAACGCCTGGTGAGGTACCCTGAATTAGCGGTTTTGAGAGCCGTATCGGCCAAACCCTTTCGGGCTCCATGGGTGGAATTGAAATATTCCAACACCGAGAGACCTTCCTTAAAGTTTGAAATGATCGGGGTTTCGATGATTTCACCGGAGGGCTTCGCCATCAGGCCCCGCATACCAGCCAATTGCTTCATTTGGGCGGCGGAGCCACGGGCCCCTGAATGGGCCATCATGTAGACCGAATTTATTGGTTTTCCAGGCTCTTCCGATGAAATAGCCTTCATCATTTCGTCGGCGACCCTGTCGGTGCAATGAGACCATGCATCAACGACTTTATTATACTTCTCGCCTTGGGTAATGAGGCCCTCCAAATACTGTCGTTCATTTTCGGCAACTATTTTTTCGGTCTCTTGAACCAATTTTTCTTTGGTTTTAGGAATGACCAGATCATCCTTACCGAACGAAATACCGGCCTGACAGGCATATTTAAACCCGATCCCCATCATATGGTCGGCAAAAATCACTGTCTCCTTTTGACCGCAATGGCGATAAACCTCATCGAGGACGGTGGAAACATCTTTTTTGGTCAACAACTGGTTGATAATGGAAAAGGGAATGTTCGGGTTTCTGGGCAGGATTTCACTCAACAACATGCGGCCAGGCGTCGTATCAACCCGCACGATGATTTCATTTCCTTTTTCATCAACATCCCGGTAACGGGATTTAATCTTTGCGTGCAAGGAGACTGCGCCAGCATCCAGTGCCTGCTGTATTTCCCCCACATCGGTAAAGGCCATACCTTCGCCGGGTTCACCATCGCGTTCAAGGGTCAGGTAATATAGTCCCAGCACTATATCCTGGCTGGGCACGATGATCGGTTTTCCGTTGGCCGGGCTGAGGATATTATTTGTAGACATCATCAAAACCCGCGATTCCAACTGTGCTTCCATTGACAGCGGAACGTGCACGGCCATTTGGTCACCATCGAAATCGGCGTTGAACGCCGCACAGACCAGCGGGTGAAGCTGGATCGCCTTACCTTCAATCAACAGCGGCTCGAAAGCCTGAATGCCTAGGCGGTGAAGCGTCGGCGCCCGGTTCAATAGCACCGGGTGTTCGCGAATGACTTCTTCAAGGATATCCCAAACTTCGGGACGCTCATTTTCAAGCATCCGCTTGGCCGCCTTGATGGTGGTAGCCATACCGTACAATTCCAACTTTGAATAAATAAAGGGCTTGAACAGCTCCAGCGCCATTTTCTTGGGTAAACCACATTGGTGCAGCATCAATTCCGGACCAACCACGATAACTGAACGCCCGGAATAATCGACGCGCTTACCTAGGAGGTTTTGGCGGAAACGGCCCTGTTTGCCCTTGAGCATATCGCTCAGGGATTTTAACGGACGTTTATTGGCGCCGGTGATCGCCCGGCCACGCCGGCCATTATCAAACAAGGCATCGACTGATTCCTGGAGCATCCGTTTTTCATTGCGAATAATGATTTCCGGCGCCCTGAGTTCGATCAGCCGTTTCAAGCGGTTGTTTCGATTTATTACGCGACGGTATAGGTCGTTTAGATCAGATGTTGCAAAGCGACCGCCATCCAACGGAACTAACGGACGCAGTTCGGGAGGAATAACGGGAATCTCCTTAAGGATCATCCATTCGGGCCGAGTCTTGGAATTGATAAAGGACTCAACCAGCTTTAACCGTTTCACATATTTTTTACGTTTGGCCTCGGAATTAGTTTCCTTAAGATCAATGCGAAGATTTGCGAGTTCTTCTTCCAGATCTATAGCCGCTAGCATTTCACGAAGTGCTTCGGCCCCAATGCCAACGGAAAAAGCGTCCTCTCCGTATTCATCAACTGCCGTTTGGTATTCTTCCTCGCTGAGCGCCTGATGCAGTTCTAGCGGCGTTAAACCCGGTTCGATGACCACATACGTTTCGAAATAGAGCACCCTCTCGAGGCTTTTCAGCGTCATATCAAGCAGCATCCCGATCCTTGAAGGCAGGGATTTCATAAACCAGATGTGGGCAACCGGTGATGCCAGTTCGATGTGGCCCATGCGTTCCCGACGGACCTTTTGCAAGGTGACTTCGACTCCGCATTTTTCACAGGTGATGCCCTTGTATTTCATACGCTTATATTTTCCACACAAGCATTCGTAATCTTTGGTGGGGCCAAATATTCGTGCGCAAAACAGGCCATCCCGTTCCGGTTTGAAGGTCCGGTAATTGATGGTTTCGGGTTTTTTTATTTCACCGAACGACCATGACCGGATGCGTTCCGGGGAAGCGATCGAAATCCGTATATGGTCAAACTGTTGGGTGTTTCCGACTTGGCCGAAAAATTTTGTCAGTTCATTCATCTTAGTTATCTCCTAGCGCCGGTCGCGGCTAACCGAGTTCAACGTTGAGGCCAAGGGAATGCAATTCCTTAACCAGAACATTAAACGATTCAGGGATACCGGCCTCGAAGGTATCATCGCCACGAACGATGGCTTCGTAGACCTTGGTACGACCGGATACATCATCCGATTTGACCGTTAACATTTCTTGCAAGGTATAGGCAGCGCCATAAGCTTCCAGCGCCCAAACCTCCATTTCGCCGAACCGTTGTCCGCCGAACTGGGCCTTGCCGCCCAAGGGCTGCTGGGTAACCAGGCTGTAGGGCCCAATTGAACGGGCGTGAATCTTGTCATCAACAAGATGGTGCAATTTCAGCATATAGATGTATCCAACCGTTACCTGACGATCAAAGGTTTCGCCGGTGCGACCATCAATCAAGGTCACCTGACCGGATTTGCTAAGTCCTGCCTTTTCAAGCATTTCGACGATGTCGTTTTCATGGGCGCCGTCAAATACTGGGGTGGCAATGGGAACGCCCCCTCGGAGGTTGTCTGCGAGTTCCAGGACCTCTTCATCATTCAGGTCGCTAACGTTGTCATTGTATGTTTGCGGCCCATAAACATCCTTGAACTTGGCCCGAATATTTTTGGTGTCGCCATCGGTTTTCGCGGTATCAAGCATTTCACCGATCTGGCGACCAAGCCCCGCACAAGCCCAACCCAAATGGGTTTCCAAAATCTGGCCGACGTTCATACGGGATGGAACGCCGAGCGGATTAAGCAGCAAATCCACCGCCGTGCCATCTTCCAGATATGGCATATCTTCTGCCGGCACGATCTTAGAAATGACGCCCTTGTTGCCATGACGGCCGGCCATTTTATCACCGGGCTGCAATTTGCGTTTCACCGCAACGAAGACTTTAACCATCTTCATCACGCCAGGGCTGAGATCGTCGCCACGCTGTAACTTATCGACCTTGTTTTCGAAACGCCCTTGAAGAATGGCGATGTCGGCTTCGAACTTGCCTTTTAGAGACTCAATATCCTTCATCACTTTGTCATTTGCGACAATGATTTGGGAGCATTGACCCGGCGTATAGGAATCCAAGACTTCATCCGTCAGTTTTATTCCTGCCTTAAGTCCTTTAGGCCCTCCAGCTGATTTCTTATCCAAAAGTAGAGCTTTCAAACGCGCCTGGAAGCTACGCTCCAGTATGGCGCGTTCGTCGTCGCGATCCTTGGCCAAATGATCGATATCGGCCCGTTCAATGGCTAAGGCGCGTTCGTCCTTGTCTACGCCACGTCGTGAAAACACCCGCACCTCAACAACCGTACCGGAAACACCCGGCGGCAATTTCAACGAGGTGTCGCGTACATCGGAAGCTTTTTCGCCAAAGATTGCGCGAAGCAGCTTCTCTTCTGGAGTCATCGGGCTTTCGCCTTTCGGCGTCACCTTGCCGACGAGAATATTGCTCGGTTTGACCTCTGCCCCGATATAAACAATACCGGCTTCATCCAGGTTCTTTAGCGCTTCTTCACCGACATTGGGAATATCCCGGGTGATTTCTTCCTGGCCCAGTTTCGTGTCTCGGGCCATGACCTCGAATTCTTCGATATGAATGGAGGTAAAGACGTCATCACGGACGATACGTTCCGAGATTAGGATCGAATCCTCGAAGTTATAGCCTTGCCAAGGCATGAAGGCGACCAGCACGTTACGGCCGAGTGCCAAATCGCCGAGGTCCGTTGACGGTCCATCGGCAATGGTATCACCGGCTCTTACCTTATCGCCTACCTTCACCAACGGACGTTGGTGAAGGTAGGTGTTTTGGTTGGAGCGTTGAAACTTTAAGAGATTATAAATATCCACCCCAGTCTCGGAGTGGGATTTTTCCTCAGTAGCGCTGACGACAATGCGCGTGGCGTCGATTTGATCAATAACGCCGGATCGCTTGGCAACGATGGTGGCCCCGGAATCTCGAGCAACGGTGGCCTCCATGCCGGTACCAACCAAAGGCGCCTCGGGTTGTATCAACGGCACCGCTTGGCGCATCATGTTGGAACCCATCAGGGCCCGGTTGGCGTCATCGTTTTCCAGGAAAGGAATCAACGCAGTTGCCACCGACACAAGTTGCTTGGGCGAAACATCGATGAATTCGACATCTTCGGGGCGAACCATTATGAAGTCACCATTTTTGCGACTGCTGACCAGGTCCTGTATCAAAGCCCCTTTATCATCGACTTCGGCATTGGCCTGCGCAATGGTATAGCGGCCTTCGTCCATGGCCGAGAGATACACGACCTCAGCGCTCAATTTGCCATTATCCACCCGCCGGTACGGCGTTTCAATGAACCCATATTTATTTACCCGGGCGTAAGTAGCGAGGCTATTGATAAGTCCAATATTTGGGCCTTCCGGGGTTTCGATGGGACAGATCCGTCCGTAATGGGTTGGATGAACGTCACGAACTTCGAAACCGGCACGTTCACGGGTCAAGCCTCCTGGCCCCAAAGCCGAAAGCCGACGTTTGTGGGTGACTTCCGACAACGGATTTGTCTGATCCATGAACTGGCTTAACTGAGAGGAGCCAAAAAACTCGCGCACCGCCCCCGCCGCCGGCTTAGCGTTAATCAAGTCGTGCGGCATCACGGTATCTATGTCGACGGAACTCATGCGTTCCCGAATGGCGCGCTCCATACGCAACAAACCAATCCGATACTGGTTTTCCATCAATTCACCGACCGAGCGGACCCGTCGATTGCCTAGGTGGTCAATATCATCAACATCGCCACGGCCGTCCTTCATTTCGACCATGGTCCGAACGACCTCAAGGATGTCCTGTTTGCGCAGGATCCTCACCGTATCGTCGGTTTCAAAACCCAAACGGGAATTCATTTTGACCCGGCCTACAGCAGACAGGTCATATCGTTCAGGGTCAAAAAAGAGGCTTTCAAATAATGCCTCAGCGGTATCCAGCGTCGGCGGTTCGCCCGGCCGCATGACCCGGTAAATATCGATAAGGGCTTCTTCTCGGGTAGTATTTTTATCGACGGCAAGAGTGTTGCGGATATAGGGGCCGACATTGACGTGGTCGATGGCGAGGGTAGAAATGACATCGATTTTTACATCATCAAAGACTTGAAGCGTTTCTTCGGTGATCTCATCACCGGCCTCAGCGTAAATTTCCCCGGTTTTCTCATTGATGATATCCGAAGCAATATAACGGCCGATGAGGTCTTCCGTAGGAAGCAATAGTTCCTTCAGCCCTTTTTTGACCAAATCACGAACCAACCGCGGTGTCATCTTGGTGCCCGCCTTGACGGCCACACGGCTGGTTTTGGCATTGATCAAATCGGAGGTCAGCTTCACTCCCCGAAGGCTGTCACCCATAAATGCCGTTTTCCAGCCCTTTTTCTTTACCCGGATAAAGTTCACTTTATTGTAGAAATAATCGAGCAGGCCCTCCGGTTTCATGCCCGTTTTTTCCTCAGGCGTTAGGGGCTTGCCGTCTTCTTTCCGTTTGACGCGAAGCTTCTCGGTCGCGTCACTGTCAAGCGCCAGCAATAGAGTCGTTGCCGGCAGTTTGCGGCGCCGATCGATACGCACATAGACCAGATCCTTGGAATCGAATTCCAAATCCAACCATGATCCCCGATAAGGAATGATGCGGGCGGTAAAAAGGAATTTTCCGGAAGAATGGGTTTTGCCTTTGTCGTGATCGAAAAACACACCTGGAGAGCGGTGCATCTGCGAAACGATAACCCGTTCCGTGCCATTAATGACGAAGGTGCCATTGTCCGTCATCAACGGCATATCACCCATATAGACATCCTGCTCCTTGACGTCCCGAATGGAGCGGGCCTGCGTTTCCTCATCAATATCCCAAACCACAAGACGCAAGGTTACCTTCAGTGGCGCCGCGTAGGTCATTCCCCGCTGCTGGCACTCCTCGACGTCATATTTCGGTTCTTCGAAGTTATAGCTGACGAATTCAAGCGTGCCGCGTTCTGAAAAATCCTTGATCGGATAAACCGACTTGAAAACTTCCTGCAACCCGGTGTCCGTCCTTTTGTCAACAGCCGTGTCGTGTTGTAGAAAATGTTCATAAGAGGTTTTCTGAACCTCGATCAAATTTGGCATTTCAACGGTGGCGGCCAGACGGCCAAAATACTTGCGCACACGTTTACGGCCCGTGAAGGATGTTTCCATTACAGTTTCTTACGCTCTCATTTCAATCGGCCCCTCGATCATCTGGTCACCGCTACCAGTCGGGAGAGACTTCGTTTCCGCCAAATGGCCATCCCATCAAAAGGGTCTACAACCCTGATAGATAATGTCCGGCGGGACATGCACATCAGCTTTACCGACCGCGGCAAGGTCAATGCAGGCTGATGCGTGTTCAAAATGAAGCAATCGGCGGGCCTTCCCACCAACGGCTTCTCGTAAAATGTCTTACCCCCGCCGAGCCGCAAGACCCGGCGGGGAATCATTATTTCAATTCGACCGTGGCGCCGGCGTCTTCCAGCTTCTTCTTCAGTTCCTCGGCTTCATCCTTATTGACGGCTTCCTTGATTACCTTGGGCGCACCTTCAACCAGATCTTTGGCCTCCTTCAGGCCAAGCTGGGTAATGGCACGAACTTCTTTGATGACGTTGATCTTCTTTTCACCGAAAGAAGCCAGGATGACATCCACTTCATCACTTTCTGCTTCCGCAACGGCACCATCACCAGCACCGGCGGCGGCAACTGCCACGGGGGCAGCAGCGGATACACCCCATTTTTCTTCGAGCAGATTTGAAAGCTCGGCGGCTTCCATTACCGTAAGGCTCGACAGGTCATCAACGATTTTTTCTAGATTAGCCATTTTCTCATTTCTCCTTGGGCTTGAACTAACTTTGATACTGTAACTTCGATTTTCGGTTCACGCGGCCTCGCCAGATGCGCTGTGGGCACTGATGACACGGGCAATTTGCCCGGCAGGCGCTTGCAGCACGCCGGCGATGCGTGTCGCTGGCGTGCTGATTATGCCAACGAGTTTTGCTCTCAATTCGTCCAACGATGGTAGGCTCGCGAGTGATTGAATTTTCGCGACGTCGAGTTGCTCATCACCCAAGGCACCGCCCAGAACGATAAGTTTGTCGTTGGTCTTGGAAAAATTAACAGCCGCCTTTGCCGCCGCCACCGGATCTTCGGAATAGGCTATTCCAGTCGGGCCGGTGAACAAATTTTCCAGGGGCTGATATTTCGTCCCTTCAAGAGCGCGACGCGTGAGCCGATTTTTCGACACTTTAAAGCTGGCGCCGGCTTCGCGCATTTGATTTCGAAGATCGCCCATCTCAGCAACCGTTAACCCGGAATAATGAGTAACGACGACGATGGACGAATCCTCAAACGTCTTATGCAACGAAGCGACCACTTCTTCTTTCTCAGTTCGGTCCACTTTATCGTCTCCAGTTTCGTGACGGCGGGCCCAAAAGAAAACAAGGGCCGTACCGTCGTTGCACTTTGGTCCCCAAGAGACCCGAAACGGGCCAACCCTTGAGGATCAACTTGCCCGTCCCATGCAACAGTCCAAGCCATTCACGAACGCAAAAAGGCGTTCAAAAACGGATCTCATACTGTCTCGGTAGGCGGGAACGTCCCCTTAAACCACCTCATAGCCAGCGGCACCTACGGTCTTGGACAGGTTGGAAGCAATTACCTTCAGCTTCCACCACCGCATTGACCTAAAAACATGATCTTTGCGGCAATTCCTTAAAACCCTTTCCCGGCATCAACGCCGGGATCAATCAATCAGGCCATCAACTCGTCAATTGGCCGATATCCAACTTAATGCCAGGCCCCATGGTCGAACTCAGGCTGGCCTTTTTTAGATAACTACCTTTAACGCCGGTCGGCTTTGCCTTCAGGATGGCGCCAATGAATGCGGAAACATTTTCGGACAATTGTTCAGTAGAAAAGCTCGCCTTGCCGACTCCGGCATGAATGATCCCTTCTTTTTCGACGCGAAACTCGATCTGGCCCGCCTTAGCCGCGCCAATGGCGGCCTTAACATCCATCGTGACGGTGCCGAGTTTGGGATTAGGCATCAACCCTTTGGGGCCCAAAACTTTACCCAATTTACCAACCACCGCCATCATATCCGGGGTGGCAATACAGCGATCAAATCCGGTTTCACCCTTTTGTATTTTTTCCGCTAAATCATCGCCACCGACGAAATCAGCGCCGGCGTCCTCGGCTTCCTTAGCCTTGTCGCCCTTGGCAAACACGGCGACCTTCAAGGCCTTACCGGTTCCATGGGGCAGGGTCACGGTCCCCCGGACCATCTGGTCCGCATGCTTTGGGTCAACGCCCAAATTTAGGGCGACCTCAACGGTTTCATCAAACTTTGTAGTCGCCGAATCCTTGATGAGTTTAACCGCATCCGTAACCAGGTAAAAAATATTCTTATCAATGGTATCGTAGGCTTTGTTCAAGCGCTTTCCATATTTTGCCATGGCTTTACTCCTGAACCTCGATGCCCATCGAACGAGCGGAGCCGGCAATCATTCGGCAGGCCGCATCGATATCGGTGGTATTAAGATCGACCATTTTCTTTTCGGCGATCTCTCGGACTTGGTTCATGGTCACCCTGCCGACCAACTCACGGCCCGCTTCGCCCGATGCCTTATCCAGTTTGGCAGCTTTTTTAAGAAAATAACTGGCCGGCGGGGTTTTGGTGATATAGCTGAACGTGGCGTCCCGATAAGCCGTAATAACACATGGGATCGGCATGCCTGGTTCAATATTCTGGGTCTTAGCGTTAAACGCCTTGCAGAATTCCATAATATTCAAACCAGCCTGACCAAGCGCCGGACCAATTGGCGGCGACGGATTAGCCTGCCCCGCCGGCACCTGTAATTTTATGTACCCTTTAACTTTTTTCGCCATTTTATTTCCTCAGGTATTTGTGGTTCCGAGATGCGTGGTACGGCCATGGCTGGCCTCCCACACGATTAAACGTCTTCAAAGTTTGGCGACCTGCGCGTATTCAAGTTCCACCGGTGTCGCCCTGCCAAAAATGGAGACCGCGACCTTGAGACGGGCGCGCTCCTCATCAACTTCCTCGACCATGCCGTTAAACGAATTGAATGGTCCATCACAAACCCGCACTTGTTCACCAACTTCAAAAGTGACCGATGGTTTTGGCCTTTCGATCCCCTCTTGAACCTGGTGCATGATGTGTTGGGCTTCGGTATCTGAAATCGGGATTGGACGTCCTTTGCCGCCGAGGAAGTCCGTAACCTTGGGTGTGTTTTTGACCAAGTGCCAGGATTCATCAGTCAGTTCCATTCTCACCAACACGTATCCGGGAAAGAACTTCCTCTCGGATTGAACCTTGGCACCACGCCGCATTTCAACGACTTCCTCAACCGGAACCAGGACCTGCTCGATCTCCTCGTCCATACCGCTTTGTTTCGCTTGTTCCTCGATGGATTGAGCGACTTTTTTCTCAAACCCCGAATAAACGTGAATCACATACCAACGCATCGCCATTGGGTTCAGCCTCCGAGCCCGAAAACAAACTTGACCCCGAATTGCAAAATTTGATCGACAATAAAGAAAAAGATAGACGCCAGTATTACAAATACGAACACCATCGCCGTAGATATTCCGGTTTCTTTGCGTGTCGGCCAAGTGACCTTCGAAGCCTCTTGGCGCACTTCTTGAATAAACCGGGCCGGGGATGTCTTATTCATTCAGTCAATCCACAATTCTTCACATCGACAATTCAAAAGCTGGCAGGGGCAGAAGGGTTCGAACCCTCGACCTGCGGTTTTGGAGACCGCCGCTCTACCAACTGAGCTATACCCCTATTCGGTACTTTGAGGCCTTGTCTAATTCATCCAACACAAACTGTTAGCCGTTCATTCGACCGGCCAATCGCTGTGATAATCGACTTCTACTCTATAACCTTGGCAACGACGCCGGCACCGACGGTGCGGCCGCCTTCGCGAATGGCGAAGCGCAAGCCATCTTCCATGGCGATCGGCGCAATCA
>PTLL01000054.1 GCA_002938315.1 Alphaproteobacteria bacterium MarineAlpha3_Bin2
ACGAGATCTCCGGACGGGCTCTGAAATTGTTAATGAAACTTTGACTACCGCGGATTGGTTGTTGAAACTTTATTTACTTTATCGACCGATCGAAAAGCTGAAGCGGGAAATTCAGAAGAAAAAGGTTAAGAAAATCAAAGTTCCTGAGGAGGGAGCGTACATATCGCTCGGCACATTTCCACCTTGAGACGGGAACACAAGATCTGGATGCTTAGCCAATTTTTTTTGGACTTCGAGTATCTCAATTGTCCGACCCGACAGAGGAACACTGTGCTCCGAATTGGCCTTCATTCGCTCTGCAGGTACGGTCCACACACAATCGGCTAGATCGACCTCATCCCACGTCATGGCACGCACTTCACCAGACCTAGCAGCTGTTAGGATCAAGAACTCCAGCATCGTCTTACTTAAGCTTGGATTGCCCGTTCGCAGCACTCCTTCGATAAACACCGGTACATCTTGCCAAGGCATCGCCGGATGATGGACGACGCGATCCCGAATTTTCGGCTGTTTCGGAAGCAGTTTGGCCACGACACCCACCGGGTTGGCTCCTATCAGTTCCTGGGCGGCACACCAATCCATCACCGAACTACAGCGTTGCTTGACCCTCGAGGCTGTCTCAGGCTTCTCCAGCCATATAGGCCGCAGTGCTTCGGCAAAGTCCCGAGCCTTAAGGCCATCTACCTTCCGGTTGCCAATATGCGGGAACACATATGTCTCCAACGTGGTGATCCACTGGGCTGCATGTTTCGTGTTATTCCATCCCGGTTTATTGTCAGCGTGGAACTGCCTCGCCGCCTTCTCAAATGTCAGGGCCTGGGCGTCGATGCTACGAGCCTGTTTATTGGCCTTCCGAGCGTCGATGGGGTCTGTGCCACTACGGATCAACTCGCGTGCCGCAGTCGCAGATTTACGAGCCTCAGTGATGCTGACCTCCGGGTATGTGCCGAAACCCATATCACGGCGCTTGCTAGTCTCGGGCGAGGTAAACCGCATCAGCCACTTACCGTGACCGTTCTCGTCCCCGGGATGCAGCCTCAGTCCGGAGACAGTTCCATCAGCTACTGGCTTACCGCCTAGCTTGATATTTCGTGCTTTAAGATCGGTAAGGTTCATCTACCAGCCCCACATTTGGCTCCACATTAATTACGAGCTTCTATGAGACGCCATGAGACCGTATAAGTCAAATGCGTTGTTCAGCAACAAGTTCTGTAGGGAGTGGAATAAAAATTGGCTGACAGAAAGGGGTAGTTGGCGGAGAGAGAGGGATTCGAACCCTCGATACGGTTACCCGTATACTGATTTAGCAAACCAGCGCCTTCAGCCACTCGGCCACCTCTCCGCAATGGGTTTCATAACCGCCCCGCCCCTGCCAAGCAAGGGCGCTAATCGCCCCAGTGGCCGGATTCATCCGGGCCCGTTAGGGCTACGCCCGGCACCACCCGTTCGTCGGTAAAGGTCTTGCTCCGGGGCAGCGGCGGACGTTCGACTTCCCCTTCCAGGGGGGCGGCGATATTCCAGGACACGATGGCGCCGGTCAACCGTTTGAGATCGTCAAAAGATATCTTGAACACGCATTGTGGATCGCCGGCGATGGCGAAAAAGATGTCGAACCGTTTCAGCGACCGATCCAGCACCACCGGTATAGGATGGCCCAAGCCAACCGGGGGGACGCTGTCGGCGCTATAGCCGGTGATACCCCGAACCAGGATCGTTTCGTTCATGGATGGCTCCATTCCCCGTTTTGCCGGTCTTACGGCCCCATTAGGGAGAGTCTTACGCCGAGGGCCGCTGAGGTCAATATAGAGCCTTATACCAAGGAACGGTGATAATTGCCCATAGGCGACCGGAACGGCGGCTTGCAAAGGCTTTCGGATAGGTAAATGGCCCCTTTCTATTGGGTACTCAGTGGGCACTCACTAGATATTAAATGCATCAAGGGGCTAGCTATTTCTAGCTAACACCTTGATTTAACTGGCTCCGGCGGCTGGACTCGAACCAGCGACATATGGATTAACAGTCCACCGTTCTACCAACTGAACTACGCCGGATTAAACTCTGGAGGCGCGGACCGGAATCGAACCGGTGTACACGGTTTTGCAAACCGCTGCGTAACCACTCCGCCACCGCGCCAAGGTAAATTTCATGACCCAAAAGGCAAACAAAAAAACTATCAATGCCTTGCCGCGTCAAGGCGGACGGAAACTAGCCCCTGGCGCAGGGTGGGTCAAGCGGCTGCAAGGGGCGTGCGGTCATTGTTTTTCAGCCATCTCCCCCCTATAACGGGGATGTCGGCCATCCCCTTCCGGAGATTTCCAAAATGGATTTCGCCACCGCCCGCTACAATATGGTTGAGGGTCAGGTTCGCCCCCATCAGGTCAATGACGAGACTTTAATTAGTGCGCTGGCGGCGTTGCCCCGAGAGGCATTCGTGCCGACGGAAATTCAGGGTATTGCTTATGTTGATAAAGAGGTGCCCATTGGCGAAGGGCGCTATCTGATGGCGCCTATGGTCACCGCCAGGCTTGCTGAAACGGCGGCACCGGGACCGGACGATCTGGTCCTGGTCATCGGTAGCGCCACCGGCTATGGGGCGGCCGTGTTATCGCATCTGGCCGGCGCCGTGGTTGCTCTCGAAAGCGACGCCGGACTGGCCCAGCAAGCCGCAGGAATCCTGACCGGTTTGGGTATCGACACCGTTGCCGTGGTCGAAGGCGATTTACAAAAGGGATACCCGGACCAGGCCCCCTATGACGTCATTTTCTTCGACGGTGCCGTTACCGAGATTCCCGATGAGATTTCCGGACAATTGGCTGAAGGCGGCCGCCTAGTTTCTGTCGTCACCGGCGGCGGTGTCGGTAAGGCGGTCTTGGTTAGCCGCCACCGTGGCGGGCTTTCCTCACTCGATGTTTTTGACGCTACCACCCCGTTACTTCCAGGATTTGAGACTCAAAAGGCGTTTGTATTTTGATAGCTTCTTGTGGGGCTTTTGCGTTTTAGAGAGCGGTCTCGCGAATCGAGCCGTCAAACCATTGACCCTCATAACCATCCAAAAATGGTTTTCAATGATCCGGAGGTTCCTATAAGGGGCCGTTATTTCCCCATAACCATTTGAAAATAAGAATTTTATTTTGAACACCTCTGATCATCCCCCGCAACCCGTCTTTACCATGAGGTTTAGGGACAGGTAAAATATCGGCGAATGGCTGTTAAGGTGATGACTGGACAGGGGGGGAGCGAAATGAATAACCGATTGCCGGGTGTTCTGGGGCATCTGGGGTTTATTCTCTGCCTGGTCCTGTCGGTATCCGGAGAAGCAACCGCCCAGACCCTAGAGGACGCATTGACGTCGGCCTATCGGAACAACCCGACGCTGTTGGGCCAAAGGGCCAAGGTTCGCGCCACCGACGAGCAGGTGCCGCAGGCGCTTTCCAATTGGCGCCCCAGTATCGAGATCACCGGAAGCACTGGCGTTAATGACAACAAAAACACCACTAGATCCGACCGTACCCAGCAACGTGAACCGAAAAGTATCGACCTGACCGTGACCCAGAACCTCTACCGAGGCGGTCGGACCTTTGCCGCCCTCCGGGAAGCCGATAACACCATCCGGGCGGAACGCGCCCGCCTTTTGGAAACGGAACAGGATGTTCTGCTCAACGCGGCGACGGCCTATTTTGACGTTTTCAGGGACGAGGCGGTTCTCAAACTCAACATTAACAACGAACAAGTGTTGAAGCGTAACCTGGAAGCAACCCGTGATCGTTTTGAGGTCGGGGAAATCACCCGCACCGACGTTCATCAGGCCGAGGCACGTCTTGCCGGTACCGTCGCCGACCGCATTGAGGCCGAAGGCGCATTGGAAGCATCGCGTGCGGCGTATTTAAACATAGTCGGCATGCCCGCGCCTACAACGCTGGTGGCGGCAGAACTTCCCAAGGGGCTACCAAAAAGCCAAGAGGAGGTGACAATGGTGGCTGCGGTCAAAAACCCGAGTGTGATCAGCGCCGAATTCGACCGCTTAGCTCTCAAGGACAATGTCGATGAAATCAGGGGAGAACTGCTGCCGAGCTTGAGCGTGTCCACCGGGGTATCCAGAAAAATTCAATCGGCGGGGGAAGAGGGGCGAATCGATTCCGCCGAATTGACCTTGAATTTGACCGTTCCGCTTTATCAACAGGGCGAAGTCTTCTCCCGGTTGCGCGAAGCAAAACAGGATGTCGCCGAGCAAATCCAGGTCACCGACCAGACGCGTCGCGACGCCGTCGAGGAGGCTACCAAGGCATGGAAATCGCTGTTGACGGCACGCGCCAGAGTGGCTTCCTTCAAGACTCAGATTGATGCAAACCTGGTTGCGTTGGAAGGGGTCCGGCGCGAGGCCCAGGTCGGCTCAAGGACGGTGCTGGATGTGCTCGATGCGGAGCAAGAATCGCTTAATTCCCGCGTTTCTCACGTCAGTGCGCAACGAGACGAACTGCTCGCCGTTTTTGAATTGAAGGCGGCGATGGGGCAATTGACGGCCCACGAATTGAAGTTGCCAGTGGCGGCATACGATCCAATCGACAACTATCAGAAAGTCCGCGACAAATGGTTCGGCACGGACAACTCTGGCGGAACCAATTAACATGAGGAAAGAGGGGGAATGTGGGGTGTTTTTTTGCTGGCGGGATCAGCCGTATGGAATCCTGCTGGCGTTTCCTTTCATGGTGTCATACCTTTTATTAACGATTGGGGGATATCCTCGCCGCCCAAGCGAGTATCCAATATCAGCTTAGTGGACGGTTTATGAGCGAAGAAACACCGGAATCAGCAGAAAGCGCGGCTGCCGCCGACGGCGAAGAGCCTTCGATGGAAGATATCCTGGCGTCTATTCGCCGGATATTATCCGAAGAGGAAGAAGAAGCCCAGGCTGCCGAAGAGGTTGGCGGGCTTGAAATGGATTTGTCGGCCGAGCCGGAAACCGAACCAGAGCCCGAGCCCGAACCAGTTCCTGAGCCGGAACCCGAGCCAGCACCTGAACCCATGCCGGAACCGGAACCCGTCGCCGCCCTGGAACCCGAACCGGCGGCCCCGCCACCGTCACCCCCCCCGGCACCCATGCCGGCGCCGATGGCGGACGTATTGCAGTTGACGCCGGAAATGGTCACTTCGGAAATCGTGTCGGCGTCGACGGCGCATGCCGCCACCGATATCCTTTCCGAACTTGCCAAGGCGATCCTAAACCGGCGCGATGTCGCCGTTGATGATGCCGGCCAAAACATGACCCTGGAGGGCATGGTCCGTGAAATACTCAAGCCCCTGCTTCGGGAATGGTTGGACCGCAACCTGCCTTATTTAATTGAGCGCCTGGTCAAGAAAGAAATCGATACCATGATCAACCGGGCCGAAGGCTTTTCGGATTAGGGTCGATGGGAATTTATCTTTAAGCAGGCTCTGGAAATACCGCCCCATTCCCGGTTACATTGCGCCCGGACGGGAAGGGTGCCGAATATCCCCCCGACAGATTAACGAATAAAAGAAGGCCGCCAGCCATGCTGGACAAGACTTTTCGACCGGCCGAGGTCGAGGAAAAACATTATGCGGCCTGGGAAGCCTCGGGCGCTTTCGCCTGTGGCCAGAACCCCGGCGCAGACCCCTATACCATTGTCATCCCGCCGCCCAATGTCACCGGCAACTTGCATATGGGCCACGCGCTCAATAATACCTTGCAGGACATTCTTATCCGTTACCAGCGGATGAAGGGCCTGGATGCCCTTTGGCAGCCCGGAACAGACCATGCCGGTATTGCCACCCAGATGGTTGTCGAACGCCAAATGGCCGAAGAGGGTAAGACCCGCCATGACCTGGGACGCGAAAAATTCATCGAACGGGTGTGGGATTGGAAGGCGGAATCCGGCGGCGCCATTACCGGTCAGCTTCGCCGCCTGGGCGCTTCGTGCGACTGGGGGCGGGAACGGTTCACTATGGATGAAGGCCTCAGCCGCGCCGTGCGCAAGGTTTTCGTGCAGCTTCACAAGCAAAGCCTGATCTACCGGGACAAAAGATTAGTCAACTGGGACCCCAAATTGCACACCGCCATTTCCGACCTGGAAGTGGAGCAACGCGAAGTCACTGGCAAGATGTGGTTTTTCAAATATCCCATCGAGGATCAGCCGGACGCCTTCGTCACTATCGCCACCACCCGGCCCGAAACCATGCTGGGCGACGTCGCCATCGCCGTTCATCCCGAAGATGGCCGCTATAGGGACCTTGTCGGTAAGAATTGCGTGCTTCCCATTGTCGGGCGCAAGCTGATCATTGTCGCTGATGAATATGCCGATCCGGAAAAGGGGACGGGCGCGGTCAAGATGACCCCGGCTCACGATTTCCACGATTTCGAAGTCGGCAAGCGTCACAATTTGAAATTGGTCAACGTTCTGGACGGCAACGCCAAGCTCAATGATAACGTCCCGGAAGCCTACCGTGGCCTGGATCGCTTCGACGCCCGCGAAAAGGTCATCGCCGAGATGGAATCCCTGGGGCTGTTAGAAAAGGTCGAAGAAAACCTAATGACCATCCCCTATGGCGACCGTTCCGGAGTCGTGATCGAGCCCTGGCTCATGGACCAGTGGTTCGTCGATGCGGAACGACTGGCTGGGCCCGCGATTACGGCGGTTGAACAGGGCCGGACCAAGTTTGTGCCCAAGCAATGGGAAAACACCTATTACGAATGGATGCGCAACATCCAGCCGTGGTGCATCTCGCGCCAGATCTGGTGGGGCCATCAGATTCCGGCCTGGTTCGGGCCCGAGGGCGATATTTTTGTCGCCGAAACCGAGGAAGAGGCTCAAGCCGAGGCCAATGAGGCCTATGGCGAGACGGTCGAAATAATCCGTGACCCGGACGTTTTGGATACCTGGTTTTCGTCGGCGCTTTGGCCGTTCTCGACCCTCGGCTGGCCCGACGAAACCCCAGAGCTTAAGCGTTATTATCCGACCGATGTGCTGATTACCGGCTTTGACATCATCTTTTTCTGGGTTGCCCGGATGATGATGATGGGTTTGCAGTTCATGGACGAGGTTCCGTTCCACACCGTTTATATCCATGCCCTGGTGCGCGACGAAGCCGGCCAAAAGATGTCCAAATCCAAGGGCAATGTCATCGACCCGATTGAATTAATTGATAAATTTGGCGCCGATGCGCTGCGCTTTACGTTGACGGCGCTGGCCGCCCAGGGCCGTGACGTACGACTGTCTGAATCCCGGGTCGAGGGCTATAGAAACTTTTCGACGAAGCTTTGGAATGCGGCGCGGTTCTGTCAGATGAACGAATGTCATCCCCGCGATGATTTTGATCCCGGCCAAGCCAAGTTGAGCGTCAACCGTTGGATCATCGGTAAGCTCCGCGACGCTGAGGTTGCGGCGTCGGCGGCCGTCGCCGCCTATCGATTCAACGACATGGCCAGCGCACTCTATCAATTCACCTGGGGCACATTCTGTGACTGGTACGTGGAATTGGTGAAGCCGGTACTTCTCGGCGATGATGAGGATGCCAAAACCGAAACCCGGGCGACGGCGGCGTGGGCGTTGGATCAAATCCTTCACCTGTTGCATCCGATCATGCCTTTCGTGACCGAAGAGTTGTGGCAACAACTGGGTGATAACCGTCCAAGCCCTTTGATCACGTCCGCCTGGCCAGTGCTGGATGAATCTCTTAGCGATGCCGCAGTCAACGCAGAAATGGACTGGGTGGTGCGGCTGATCAGTCAGATTCGCGCCGTGCGCTCGGAAATGAACGTTCCCCCCAAGGCGTTGGTTCCGTTATTGTTGAAAGATGCCGGAAGCAAGGCTGGCGCGGCGATGGAAACCCACGGCGAATTGATTAAACGGCTGGCGCGGCTGGACTCTCTCGGCCTGTTGGAGGGCGAGGTGCCGAAGGGTGCCGTCCAGGACGTAATCGACGAGGCGACCATCGTGCTGCCCATCGCTGACGTCATCGACATCGCTGCCGAACAAGCCCGTCTTGAAAAGGAAATCGCCAAACTGGACGGCGAGGTCAAACGGTTTGAAGGTAAATTGGCGAACGAGAAATTTACAGCAAAGGCGCCCCCCGCCGTGGTTGAGACCGAACGCGAACGGCTTGAAGACGCCTGCCAAGCGCGCGATAAGATGAACGAGGCCCTGGGCCGCCTGACGGCGGCGGGGTAGGAGCTGTATTTGATATGGAAAACCTCGATAATTCCACCCTGGACATGATTGAGAGCATCATCGCCATCGGCGTCGACTACGGCGTCGATATCGTCGGCGCCATCGTTATGCTGGTCGTCGGCTGGACCATCGCCGGCTGGGTCCGGCGCGGCGTCCGCCATGCCCTGGAACGGGAGCCGCGGATGGACGAAACCCTGAAGCCATTCCTGGCCAAGCTGGTTTGGTACCTGATCATGATCTTCGTCATGGTTGCGGTGCTCAACCAGTTCGGGGTCCAAACCACCTCCCTCATCGCCGTCCTCGGCGCCGCCGGCCTGGCCATCGGCCTCGCCTTGCAGGGGACCCTGGCCAACGTCGCCAGCGGCGTCATGCTGTTGTTCCTGCGGCCGTTCAATATCGGTGATTACGTTGATGCCGCCGGCATCGCCGGCACCGTGGTTGAAATCGGCCTATTCAACACCGAAATCAAGACCAACATCGGGCTTTGCCTGATCGTTCCCAATTCGACGATCTGGGCCAGCCCGATCACCAACTTTTCCCGCAACCCGACCCGGCGTTTCGATCTTTCCGTCGGTATCGGTTATGATGATGATGTGGACGGGGCCCTGGCCCTTTTGGCGGGGCTATTAGATGGCGACGGGAGGGTCCTGGACGATCCGGAATCGCTGGTGGTGGTCCATGAATTGGGCGACAGCGCCGTCATCATTAAACTGCGGGGTTGGACCAAGGCTGGTGATTACTGGAATACGGTATGGGACCTCAACAAGGCCATCAAAATTGACCTTCAGGCGGCGGGCTACTCAATCCCGTTCCCGCAACGCGATATCCATATCGTTTCCGGCGGCAATTCTTCAACTGGCGAATGATTAAGCCGCTAACGATTTGGTAAGGGCTCTGGTATTTACTGAAGGTGGCGTAATACGCCCGAAGAGGTATACCCGTGAGCGAAGAATTCGAAGTTCCCGAACTGAGCGACGACCCGACGCCTGACGAACGGGCCGAGTTCGTGATTCTGCGGTTGGAGCAGTTTATCCGCGACGGCCGCAAAGTGGCCGAAGGCATGTAGTTCAAGATCTGGCAGTCGATGGCCAAAACCGAAATTGCCATCGCCATCTCCGAAACCGAACTGGGGCAGCAGAAAGAAGAGGCGGTCACCAAGCGGTTGCTGTTCACCTTTGCCGCCGCCCTGGTCACGGTCGGGTTCTGGGGGACGGCGGTCAGCGTCCACAAAGTCGGGTATGTGGTTGGCGGTATCATCTGCTTCGTCGCCGGTTTGGTATTGATGGGGGTAGCCGGGGAATGGCGCTTCCGCAAGTGGAACAAGAAACGGCAAGCCGACAAACGCCGCAAGACCCTGGCCCGGGTCGAAGACCTTAAACGCCGCATTAAGCGCCTGGAAAACGAACTCGAAAAAGAAGAAAAGCGTGTGCTGGACAAGGTCAAGAAGGCAGTGAAATTTGCCCAGCAGTAATTAAGAGTGACGAAAATTGCCGTGAAGGGAAATTTTTCCAGTGGTGGCGGAGTTTGGGTAGGGTTGAGGCCGCTTCAAAAGTAAATGAGCATTGTAAGTGGATAATTTCCATCACCAGCCGGAGATGTTGGCGTGCCGCTGAGTGTGTGGCTATTGGCGGCGGCTGCGGCTTGTTTTTTCGGTACTGGTTTAGTTTTTACCGTTTTCGGATTGCGGTGGCTTGAGATTTGGCTTGGCGCGGTCGTCAGCGTTTTGACATCGACGGCGATGTTTTTTTGCCTAGCTCCATTTTACGTCGATACCGACAATTGGGTTAACAGCTCTGTACTGATATTCGCCACTGTTGGATTATTTTTCCCGGCGCTGGTGACGCTTCTTGCTTTCGAGTCTAACCGCCAAATTGGGCCGAACGTAACGGGATCACTCGGCAATCTGGCACCATTGTTCGCGGTGGCATTCGCGGTCTCAGCCCTGGGAGAGGAACCAACCTTGCTGCAGGTCGCCAGCCTTACAGCAATTGTCATAGGCGTCTCCTTGTTGTCATTTCAACGCAGAAAAACGCTACAGCCATGGTCACTTTGGGTGTTCCTTTTACCCATTACGGCGGCGTTCATGCGCGGTGCAACTCAGCCGGCAATTAAGCTCGGCTTGGAGGCCTGGCCAAATCCGCTCGTTGCAGCCTTGGTGGGCTATGCGATT
The DNA here is from genome assembly GCA_002938315.1 of Alphaproteobacteria bacterium MarineAlpha3_Bin2. Lineage (GTDB taxonomy): Bacteria > Pseudomonadota > Alphaproteobacteria > Rhodospirillales > Casp-alpha2 > Casp-alpha2. Next base: position 10,357 of record PTLL01000054.1, read on the forward strand.
TCGAGCCTTGTGTTGATTGCCATCGCCGTATTCCGCACGCGCGGTTGGCCCCAAGGTTTAAACTCTCGCGGTATCGTATTGTTCGCAGGGGTGGGCGTTTGTCACGGGCTCGCCGTATTAACCATGTATGGGGTATTTGCGTTAGGCCCTATTACACTGGCATCACCCACGGTCGCGACCTATCCCCTGGTGACGCTGGTTCTAAATTCAATTTACTTGAAAAATGTCCGGCTGACACGTTCCTTGATTTTCGGCGTCATTACGATGGTAATGGGTGTGGCGTCTCTGCTCGTTGGATAGAGATTTTGAAGGGGGTAGGTTAAATCGCCTCGTCCAGCGCCGCGATCAGCCGGTCGACCTCATCTTTAGTGTTGTAATGGGCCATGGAGACGCGCAGCACTGCCCTGTCATTCTCCTCACCGACGCCTAGGGCCGCCAGCAGCCGAGGGGCATAGAAATTCCCACATCCGATGGCGACCTTATCGGTTTCCAATAGGGGGGGAATTTCCGCCGATGGGCGGCCTTTGACGGTAAAGGAAAACGTCGGGGTGCGGGCTTCAGAATTGCCGGTGTCCGATCCCAATTGCCGGACATTGGGCTTTGAGGACAAGAACTCGTTGAACCCCGCCGCCAAGGCGTTTTCGTGGCTCGTCATCAGGGCGAACACCGCATCGGTGCGGGCCTTGAATGTGTTCGGCGGCTGGTCCAGGTGGTGGCCCGCCAGCGCCTCGAAATAATCGGCAATGCCGGCCAACGCCGCAGTGAATTCGTGGTTGGGGCCGCCGGGGTTCAGCTTCAGCGGAATTCGGTCGTTCAGAAAAAAGTGGTTTTGCCCCGGCACCTTTTCCAGGTGGCCGCGCTTGGCGTATAGCAGCGACACATGCGGGCCGAACAGTTTGTAAAGGCTGAGCATGTAGAAATCGGCATCCAGGGCCTTCACGTCGAGCGACCGGTGCGGGGCATAGGCGACACCATCGATGGCGACCAGGGCGCCTGCATCATGGACCCGCTGGGTAATGGCCTTGGCATCGTTGATTCGGCCAACAATATTTGAGCAGTGACTGAAACAGACCAGCCGGGTCCTGTCACCGAGCAGTCCGTCCAGGGTTTCGATCTCCAGGTTTCCGGTCTCGGCGTTGACCGGCCATTCCCGAATCCCCATGCCGTCACCGGCGAGGCCGCGCCAGGCGCCGATATTGGCTTCGTGGTCCAGGTTGGTGACGATGATCTCGTCGCCGGGCGTAAACATGCCGCCCAGGGCCTTGGCCAAGACAAAGACGTTCATCGTCGTTGATGGGCCGATGATGACTTCATCTGCCGCCGCCCCGATCAATTCGGCCATCAGGCGCTGGCCATTGGCAATGCGCTCCGCCGCCTTGGCCGACGCCTGGTAATTTGCTCCCGGCTGAACCTGGGTTTCGCGCATATAGTCGGCGACCCGAATAATAACGCTTTCAGGCACATACGATCCGCCGGCGTTCTCGAAGAACGCCCAGTTCCAGCAAGGGTCAGGATATAGCCCGCGGACGAAGTCCAGATCTAGGGAAGGGTCGGTGGCGGGCACTTACTTAGGCATAGGTGGCGGTGGCCATGACCAGTTCCGCCACTTTTGTTGAGTCTTCGTTGAACTTGAGCCCGACATCCGGTTTCTTGCACCACCGGACTTCCATGGAGAAGACACCGAAAGGGTCAATTTCAAGAGTAATCTTTGCCCCCGCTTTCATGGTCCGAGAAGCGTGAACCTGGGCGCCGCCAAGCGAGATATTGACGATTTCGCAGTCGATGTTGTCATCACCAACCACCAGCTGGGCGCCGAAAAGAACATCCTTGCGTTCAAATTCGTGGTTTCCATCGGGGGTGTTCGGATTGCTCATCTCTAACTTCTCCTGTGCCCTGACTGGCTAAATATCCGTGAATACGTGACTTTCACCATGGGCGCCGGGGTGGGTGATAGCACCCCGCCGGGCTTCGCCAACGGTCTGCGCGTACCGCCAAAGGGCGCCAGACTGATAGTTGTTCTTATGCGGCTTATAGGCCTTACGCCGCTTTTCCCATTCTTCGTCGCTAAGATCGGCATCGATGGTGCCGGCTACGGCGTCAATGGTGATGATGTCGCCGTCTTTCAATAGCCCAATGGGACCGCCGGTAGCGGCTTCGGGGTTGATGTGGCCGACGCAGAATCCCCGGGTGCCGCCGGAAAACCGTCCGTCGGTGATCAAGGCGACCTTTTCGCCGACACCTTGGCCGTACAGCGCCGCCGTTGTCGACAGCATTTCACGCATGCCGGGACCGCCACGGGGGCCTTCGTTGCGGATGACCAAGACGTCGCCTTCGGCATAGTTCTCCTTCAGGACGGCTTCGAAGCAATCTTCTTCACATTCGAAGACGCGGGCCGGGCCGGTGTGTTTCAGCGTTTTCATGCCGGCAATTTTTACGATGGCCCCGTCCGGCGCCAAATTGCCGGTCAACCCGACCACGCCGCCGGTCGGTGTGATCGGCTTTGTCGCCGGATAAATGACGTCCTGATCCTCGGGGAAGGTCACATCGGCCAGGTTTTCGGCGATGCTTTTTCCGGATACGGTCAGGCAATCGCCATGCAGGTAGCCGGCGTCTAGCAATGTCTTCATCAGCACCGGCACGCCGCCGACTTCGTGCATATCCTTGGCAACGTACTTTCCACCCGGCTTGAGGTCGGCGATATAAGGCGTTTTCTTGAAGATTTCGCAGACATCCAGCAGGTCGAATTCAATGCCGGCTTCGTTGGCGATGGCCGGCAAGTGCAGCCCGGCGTTGGTCGATCCCCCGGTGGCGGCGACGATCACGGCGGCGTTTTCCAATGCCTTTCGCGTGACGATATCGCGGGGCCGGATGCCTTTGGCCAAGCACGCCATCACCGCCTCGCCGGATGCGCGGGCGTATTCGTCGCGCGATTCATAAACCGCAGGCGTGCCGGCCGAACCGGGTAGCGCCAGGCCGATGGCTTCCGACACGCAGGCCATGGTGTTGGCGGTGAACTGGCCGCCGCACGAACCGCCGGAAGGGCAGGCGACGCATTCTAATTCATGCAGGTCTTCGTCGCTCATTTTACCGGCGAAATGTTCGCCGACGGCCTCGTAGACATCGACCACGGTTACGTCCCGGTCCTTGAAACGGCCTGGAAGGATGGAGCCCCCGTACATAAACACGCTGGGTACATTCAACCGCACCATGGACATCATCAACCCGGGTAACGACTTGTCACAGCCGGCGATGCCAACCATGGCGTCGTAACAGTGTCCGCGCATGGTCAATTCCACCGAATCGGAGATCAAATCGCGGCTGACCAGAGACGATTTCATGCCTTCGTGCCCCATGGCGATGCCGTCGGTGACGGTGATGGTGGTGAATTCCCTGGGTGTGCCCCCGGCAGTGTTGACGCCTTCCTTGGCGACCGCGGATTGCCGCTTTAGCGTGATGTTGCAAGGCGCGGTTTCGTTCCAGCAGGTGACGACACCGACCAGGGGTCGGTGAATCTCTTCTTCCGTCAGCCCCATGGCATACAGGAACGAGCGATGCGGCGCTCGTTCCGGTCCTTCGGTCACGTGCCGGCTGGGTAGGCGGGATTTGTCGAATACCTTGGTGTCCATGTTCTATCCTCCGATACGGCCTTTATTTTCGTCGGTCCAAAGACCGCCGTTTCATTATGGTTTAAGACGAAGGGAAGGATGGCGCAAGGGTGAACGCGGTTGGTTTGTAGGCGCTCAGAACCCAGCGACAGGCGAAGGCAGGCGCCAATACCAATGACGATCGAGGCCATGGTCATGATCATGCCGTATCGGCGTGCGAAATGGTTCTTCTCGGTCATGGCCATGGCATAGGCATGAAGGAGCAATCCGACAATCAGCAACGTGCCGCCTAAGTAAATGACCGCCGGCTCGGTGCCGCCGATTTCAGCGAAGCCTAGTAACAGCAGGGAATTGGGGACGTATTCGGCAAAATTCCCATGCCCCCGGATCACTCAGTTGAAGCGGTCGTGGCCGCAAAGGCATTCCCCTTCCAGCATTTTGTTCATACGGCTTCTCCTCTGATCTAGCCTTCCAGTTCGCACCACACCGGCGTGTGGTCGGACGCCTTTTCCATTCCCCTTGGCGTTTTATCGATGCCGGATGCCTTAAGACGGTCGGCGGCACCGGGGCTCAGCAACAGGTGATCAATCAGCAGCCCATTGTCTTTGGCCCAGGCGCCGCGCTGATAATCCCAATAACTGTAGAGATGCGGCGCCGTGTTGAAGGCCCGAAAGGCGTCAGTCAGGCCCAAATACATGAGTTGCCGGAACCGTGCCCGGCTTTCCGGCCGGCACAAGGCATCATCGGTAAACCCGGCAGGATCATACAGATCCGTATCGGTGGGGCAGATGTTGTAATCGCCGCCGAGGACAAAATCGTCCTCCGTCTTCAGCAACGCCTCGGTGTGGCTGATCAGCCGTTCCATCCACTTGAGCTTGTAGAGGTATTTATCCGAATTCTTGCCGTCTTCGTTGCGGGTCGGATTGCCGTTGGGCAGGTATATGGCGCCGACACGAACCACATTCCCGCCCTTGGGTGTCACCAGGGCTTCGATATAGCGTGCATGATCATCCTTGTCGTCGCCGGGAAGGGCGGTCAGTTCGACCTCGATGGGGAATTTGGAAAGGATGGCGACCCCGTTATAGGTCTTCTGGCCGGAAACGGCGACGTTATAGCCAAGATCGCCGATTTCGAGTCCTGGAAAGGCCTCATCGACACATTTAATTTCCTGCAATAACACGACATCGGGTTGGAATTGCTTGAGCCATTGCATCGCCACCGGCAGTCGCGCCTTGATGGAATTGACGTTCCAGGTAGCTATTTTGATCACGGAAGAACCCTTCGGTTGAAGTGTCGAAATTATAACTTCGGTGGTATAGACTCTCGCGGGATGGCGCTTTGATTTCAAGCAGGGAAAAGGATTTTGTGATGTCTTTTTTCAGACCATTGATACTTTCGTTATGTCTCGCCGGGCTTGCCGCATCGCCGGTCTTCGAGGTGGAAATTGAAAAGATAGTTCATAAGATCAAGCCTCGGCCCGGAATATATCTAAAGATGCTTGCCTTTGATCCCGGAGGCGCCAACGTGGCGGCGAACATCAAGGAAGGCGGCCCCGACGGCGTGGCGCTGCTCGCTTCCGTAGGGGTGCCGAATAAACATGGCGGCAATGTTCTCGATTTCAATCTTGGCGGCATCGCGATACCGGTTTTGGTCGTTCACCATAACGATGACGGTTGCAAGGTGACCACGGTTACCGGCGCCAAGGACATC
>PTLL01000055.1 GCA_002938315.1 Alphaproteobacteria bacterium MarineAlpha3_Bin2
CTCGTCGATCCTTGCTAGGCCACAGGCTACCCCCAAGGCCCAACCCATACATTCCGGTTCATTAAACAGCTTTACGAGCTTCCCGCTTTACCTGGACGGGGCATAGCAGACGTTTAACGACTATATTCCAAATGTCCGCTTTCGGGGGTAAAGCAGACATCTTCTACACTCGCTTCCGCAGCTTATTGGCTTCCTCGGCTATAGGGGTCGCAATTGAATTCATAGGTGAAACGTTACTTAGAAAGGCTCTATAGACCAAAGCGATTCCAGATCAGGCGTTCCTCGATGGAAGCAAGAGCATGGACGGCCCAGTCTCCGGGTTCGTTCCCTTCTCCGAAGGTCGCCGAAAGGCCAATACGCCTCCTCCAGAAGGGCTTCTTGCCTGCGACAAGCTTCAGTTTTACCCGGTCGCCAAATTTGACGCGCATGACACTCCTAAGATCTCCGATCCCGTCAATCAAACCCATTTCCAGAGCTTGAGTGCCGGTCCAAAAAGCACCGCTGAATAGTTTCTTTCCGTCAGCCTTGAGCTTTTCCCCTCGGTGCTCACGGACCATTGCTTCGAAGTGTTTATGAATGTCCTCTTGTAGGCTTTTCAGGTGGCGTACATCCGCCTCCTTTTCCGGGGTAAACGGGTCCAGCATCGCCTTGTGGTCCCCGGCTGTGTGCAGTCGCCTTTCGATACCCCAGCGCTTAATTAACTCCGTAAACCCGAAACCTCGACTGACAACACCGATGGAGCCGATGATGGATTTCTCGTCGGCAAAGATTTCATCAGCAGCTAACGCGAGCCAGTAGCCACCCGAGGCGGCTACGTCCTCAGCGAATGCGTAAACAGGTACTTCATTTTCTTCGGCTAGGTCGCGAATGCGCCCGGTGATAAGCGAAGATTGCACCGGTGCCCCACCCGGTGAATTAATCGACAGTGCTACTGCCTTTAGGCGCTTTAGTCGGAACGTGCGCTCTATAGTATCGGCCAGACTTGCCAGCGTTAGTCCTTTATTGAATGGGCCGATACGTCCGATGACACCGTCTAACCGAATCACGCCGACGACCGGTGCCGGTTTGTGGAGGAAAGGTATGGTGGGCCAGCCTGTCATGGTCTGCAAAGCATACACCGGAAAACCGGTTTGTTTTAGACCCTTTTCAGGATGTCCGCTATTAGCCAATACCGGGCATCGAGCAACGTTCTTATTATATGTGGCGGCTGTTTGCCTTAAGGGATCGTAATCATCGCCAGCCAAGCTCTGGTGCAACATGGGTCAGAATTGATTCGATGACATGCGCGTTGTAGTCGACGCCAAGCTGGTTCGGTACCGTTAGCATAAGCGTATCGGCCTCAGCTATCGCTTCATCGTTCGCCAGTTCCTTGACAAGATTCTCCGGCTCCGCAGCATAACTGCGACCGAAGATTGAGCGGGTGTTCTCATCGATGTGGCCTATCTGGTCTTCGCTCTCACCTCCCCGCCCGAAATAAGCGCGATCCCGATCATCCACCAGCGCGAAAATGCTGCGGCTTACTGACACGCGTGGTTCACGGGTGTGCCCAGCCTCCTTCCAGGCTGCTCGGTAAGCCCGAATCTGATCAGCTTGCTGAACGTGGAATGGATCGTCGCTCTCGTGGTCCTTGAGTGTGGAGCTCTGCAAATTCATTCCCAACTTCGCGGCCCAGACGGCGGTTGCGTTTGAACCCGAGCCCCACCAGATGCGCTCGCGCAGACCTTCAGAATGCGGTTCTAGGCGGAGCATGCCGGGGGGGTTCTGGAACATCGGTCTCGGGTTCGGCTGCGCAAATCCCTCGCCCCGCAGCATCTCGAGAAAGACCTCCGTTTTCCGCCGAGCCATGTCGGCATCAGTCTCGCCCTCGCTGGGCTGATAGCCGAAATAACGCCAACCATCGATCACCTGTTCGGGTGAGCCTCTGCTGATGCCCAGTTGGAGGCGCCCCTCAGAGATGAGGTCTGCCGCTCCAGCGTCCTCCGCCATGTAGTGGGGATTCTCGTAACGCATGTCAATCACAGCTGTGCCGATTTCGATACGGCTGGTCTTCGCCCCAACAGCTGCTAGCAAAGGAAACGGCGAACCAAGCTGTTGGGCGAAGTGATGCACTCGGAAAAAGGCACCGTCCGCGCCCAGATTCTCTGCTGCAACAGCGAGGTCGATAGACTGAATTAGCGCATCGGATGCCGTGCTGGTTTGCGAGCCTGTTGCGGGTGACCAGTGTCCAAAAGATAGGAACCCTATGTTTTTCATTGTTTTGTCCCTTTTCCTCTTAGGTCCCTCGCCCTGGGTCAACTTGGCACTGTCATGTATGAACGTCCCATTTAATTCAAGTGATATTTCCCGAAGACGTCACTGTCAGGGCGGTATCAATATTCGTTCCCGCCGCTGAATGACTTCCTCAGCGATCCCAATCACCAAATGACCCCTGTTTAGACATATTCCCGCCAACCCATCCTCGTACCAATCCCTTCCTCTAATGGATTTTGATAACGAGAAGGGATTGGACGATGCGGATTGTACGTAGCTTGCGGGCGTTAGCGTTAATAGCGGCCATGTTCCCCGGCTTAGCTTTGGCTAACGCCGTCGATAAATCGGTTCCTTTAGAAAAGTTCGATTTAAGTGATTTCAGTGGAGAGCGTTTATTCTTGGCTGCCCAACAGGCTTATGTTTGCTCCTTCCTGATGCATTTGGCGGGGCAAATAGATAAAGCCCAACATCTTCGCTCCCACAGTGTCCGGCTAATGGAGGAGGATAGCATTCGAGCGCTTGGGAAGAATTGGAACGATGTAAACTTTCCCGATGCCTTAGTTGCATGGAAATTAAGCGATAAGCATGCGAAGCGCCTCAACATATCTCAGAAGGCTGCGGCGGGGCGGCTGCTGGTCGATGGCCCACACTGTAAGTTACTGAATGAGTTGACAGAGAGTGATTTGGGGGAGCCAGATTGAAGAAGCAGGAGGATGAGTTCAACAAAGTGAATGTCCGCTTTCGGGGGTAAAGCGGAAGTATTTTAGGGTGTGGCAAAGAGTCCGTTAATAGCCAAAAGCGGACCTTAGAGTTTGTTTGGAAAGGTAACTAACGCACTGGTCTAAGTTCGCGGGGCGCTTGTCGGGTGACCACGAAGGCCGCGTTGGAAATCAACCAAGCGATGCCGAAGCCAGCCACTGCCACCGCTTCCCACACATGGGATTGATGCTGATCAAGGACACGTTGTCCAAAATATGTTAGTGGCCCAAAGGGAGGATGAAAGAAGACAGGGCCGATGGATGAGATAATAGCTTCAACGGTCAATGAAAATAAAGTCTACTACTGCGCGAGGTGTGGAGCGGAGGTACAGGTTCTCAAAAAACCCGTACAGGACCCGAAATGCCCGACGCTGCTTTGCTGCGGAAAACCAATGACGGCAAAGGATGCGGTGGGCGTGACGACAGAGAAAGACATGGACGTCAAGGAGGTCATCAAGGGCCGCTACGACGCATGCGCCGAGCAGGGCGGTGGCGAGGGGGCGGCATGCTGCGCTGGCGAAACCGCCGCCAATCCGAGCTTTGCCGCGGAGCACGGGCTCTACAGCCAGGAAGAGCTTTCGCAAGTCCCCGAGACCGCCTTCACCCTCTCCCGAGGGTGCGGTAACCCTACGGGATTTGCTGATCTTCAGTCGGATGAAGTAGTCGTTGACTTCGGATGTGGCGCAGGTATCGACGTTGTTCTTGCTGCCCAAAGGGCCGGCCCAAGCGGAAAAGTCGTGGGCGTAGATTTTGCCCCGCACATGATCGAACGTGCGCGGCAGACAGTGAAAGATGCGCACGTCGCAGACAGCACCACGTTTGTTCTCGCTGACCTGGATAAAATCGAACTTCCAGACGACTACGCCGATGTGATCATCTCCAACTGCGTTATCAACCTCACCCCCTGTAAGGTGGCCGTGTACCGCGAAGCGTTCCGTATTCTTAAACCGGGCGGGCGCTTGGCCATTTCCGATATCGTCTACAGCGGGAAGGTTGATCCCCAGGTCCTCGACCGCTTTCAATCGACCTGGGCAGGATGTGTCGGCGGCGCGATCGAGGAAGATACCTATTTTGAAATCCTTCACGACACCGGCTTCGCCGATATCGAGGTCGTGGCGCGTCATCCACTTGCGTCCAAAGAACTGGAAGAAATGGCGTGTTGTCCGGGTCCGGAATTTACTCCCGCTCCTGCGAAGGAAGATATCGCTTCGGTGGAAGGAAAAGTGGTCAGCATCAAGTTTCGGGCCAATAAGCCAGAGCGCAGTTAGTGAGGAACGGTTCCTCGGTGGCTTCAGGAACGCCTCGGGTAAGACGGTGTTCTTGTACGCCCATTCTATCTTCTGGGCGCTATTCTCACTCGTCGGCGATCCTGGAGGCGGTCGAGCAGTAAGCATCTGACCTAGGTCTGTGCCAAGAGCACAGGCGATCTGTACACCTCATCCGCAAGACAAACCGTATCTCGCATGATGTCCGCTTTGGGTCATAAGCAGACCTTTTTCGACTACCTAAAAAATGTCCGCTTTTGGGGGGTGGTCTCAACTGATCGACGCAACACTTTATCTTAAACGCAAAGATGGAGTGTCTGCAGATGAAGCGAAGATATCGTCGAGGATTTAGTGCGGCAGAGAAGACGGAGTTGTGGGACCGCTGGCAGCGAGGCGAGTCGTTGAGAGCGATTGGGTAAAGCGGACATTAATCACTAGGCGGCTGAATGTCCGCTATTAACGGACATTCAGCAACACCCTGAATTGCGTCTGCTTTATCTCCGAAAGCGGACATATCGGATGGGCTGTGAGGGAAGCGGCGGGGAAGTAAAATTCGGATTATTTTGCTGAATGAAGGAAAAAAGTCTTGCAATAAGAGAACAAAACGGGTATATCCAGGGGTTATGGCACCGACCCTAGGTCATTGGATAAATTCCCGAATGACGACAAATGACGACAATGGGGCCCCAGGTTTCGACGTCTTTCTCATCGGATCAATAGGGTAGGCCCGTTTGAAGGGTCAAAAATGACGACATTAGGACGACATTAGGACGACTTTAGGACGACATCCGGACGACGTGTGGACAACTCGACGATCTCTATGAGTCCTTTTCCATCACCCTTGATATAAGCTGGAACCAACAGGCAAAACCAACCTTGGGGGACAAACGACAAGTGGCCAAAAAACCGCAACATGTTTTTCTGATCGACGGCTCGGGATTTATCTTCCGCGCCTACTACGGCATCAAGGCGGATATGACCAACCCGGCCGGCACCCCGGTCAACGCGGTATTCGGATTCACCAAGATGGTGATGAAACTGATCGACGACACCAACGCCGATCACATCGCCATCATGTTCGACAAGGCGCGCAAGACCTTCCGCAGCGACATCTATGCCGAATACAAGGCTAACCGCGGCGCCCCGCCCGACGACCTGATCCCGCAATTTGATCTGGTTCGCGATGCAGCCAAGGCGCTGAACGTCGTCGCCCTGGATATGGACGGCTATGAAGCCGACGATTTGATCGCCACCTATACCCGCCAGGCCCGGGAACAGGGCGCCGACGTCACCATCGTTTCCAGCGACAAGGACCTGATGCAGTTGGTCGGTCCCGGCGTCGTCATGATGGACGCCATGAAAAACAAAATCATCGGTCCCGACGAGGTCATGGAAAAATTCGGCGTCGGCCCGGACAAAGTCATCGATGTTCAAGCCCTGGCCGGCGATTCATCCGACAACGTGCCGGGGGTTCGCGGCATCGGCGTCAAAACGGCGGCGCAACTCATCAACGAATACGGCGACCTGGACGCGGTGTTGGCGCGCGCCGAAGAGATCAAACAACCGAAACGCCGCCAAAGCCTGATCGACGAGGCCGACGAAGCGCGGCTGTCACGGCAATTGGTGACGCTTATGGATGATGTGCCGGTGACCGAAGACCTGTCGACATTCGCGGTGCAGCCTCGGACTGCCGAAACCTTGCTGCCGTTCCTGGTCCAACAGGGGTTTAAGTCGCTGCTCAAGGCGGCGGAAGCCCAGTTTGGGGTCAGCGCCCCGACGGATAACGCCGAAGTCTCTGAAACCGGGACCGGAACTGTCACCGGTTACGAATTGGTGCAGACCGATAAGGCCCTGAAAGCCTGGATCGATGAGGCGATCCGCGCCGGCGTCGTCGCCGTCGATACCGAAACCACCTCTCTGGATGCGCTCCGCGCCGAACTGGTCGGGGTGTCGTTGTCGGTGACGCCGGGTCGCGCGTGCTACATCCCGCTCGGTCACAAACAGGCGGCGGTGCAAGGCGCGCTAGATTTGGGCGGTGATGGAAATACCGGCGGCGATGGTGGCGATGCACCCGACCAGATCCCGCTCAAGAAAGCCCTCAAGCTGCTTAAGCCATTGCTGGAAAATCCCTCGGTCCTAAAGATCGGCCAAAACATCAAGTACGACATGAAAGTGCTGTCCCGTCACGACGTGACGATTTCGCCTGTCGATGACACTATGTTGCTGTCTTATGTGCTCGGCGGCGGCCTTCATGGCCACGGCATGGACGATTTGGCAAAGCGGTTTTTGGACCATGAGACGATCAAATATGCCGACGTCACCGGCACCGGCAAGGCGAAGGTGACGTTCGATCAGGTGGCGTTGGACAAGGCGCTCGATTACGCCGCCGAAGATGCCGACATCACCGGCCGGCTGCACAAGATTCTAAAGCCCCGCCTGGTCGAAGACCACGTGGTCAGCGTTTATGAAACCCTGGAACGGCCCCTGGTCCCGATTTTGGGCGCCATGGAACGTCAAGGCATCAAGGTCGATGGTAAAAAGCTGAAAGGCCTGTCGGATGATTTCGGCAAACGATTGGCCGAATTGGAAATCGAAATTCATTCCCTGGCGGGGCGGGAATTCAATATCGGCTCGCCCAAGCAATTGGGGGAAGTGCTGTTCGACGAGATGGGCTTGCCGGGCGGAAAGAAAGGCAAGACCGGGGCCTATGGCACCGGCGCCGATGTCCTGGAGGCCCTCATCGATCATGGCCACGACCTGCCGGCCCGGGTGTTGGATTGGCGCCAGTTGGCGAAACTGAAAAGCACCTATTCGGATGCGCTGATGGAGCAGATCAACCCCGACACCGGCCGCGTGCATACGTCCTATTCCCAGACCGGGGCCTCGACGGGGCGGCTGGCGTCGACGAACCCCAATTTGCAGAACATCCCGGTGCGCACCGAAGAAGGCCGGAAAATCCGCCAGGCTTTCGTCGCCGATAAAGGCATGAAGCTACTGAGCGCCGATTATTCGCAGATCGAACTGCGGCTTTTGGCCCATGTCGCCGATATCAAAGCGTTAAAAGACGCCTTCCATAATGGCCAGGACATTCACGCCATGACCGCGGCCCAGGTCTTCGGGGTCGCCATGGAGGACATGGACCCGATGGTCAGAAGGAAGGCCAAGGCCATCAACTTCGGCATCATTTACGGGATTTCGGCGTTCGGGTTGGCTCGCCAGTTAGGTATTGGTAATTCCGAGGCCGGTGAATACATCGACGCCTATTTCGAGAAATATCCCGGTATCCGGGATTACATGGACCGGACCAAAGATCAGGCCGCCCAACAAGGGTTCGTGACGACCCTGTTCGGGCGCAAATGCCATATCAGGTCCATCAACGAAAAAAACCCAAACCTCCGGGGGTTGGGCGAACGCGCCGCCATCAACGCCCCGATCCAGGGAGGCGGCGCCGACATCATCAAGCGCGCCATGATCCGCCTGCCCGATGCCTTGGCGGGCGCCAAGCTTTCGGCGCGCATGTTGTTGCAGGTGCATGACGAATTGATCTTCGAGGTGCCGGAAAAGGAAATGGAGGCGACCACCGAAGTGGTGACCGGGGTGATGTCCGGGGCCGCCCACCTGGACGTGCCGCTGGTCGTCGATACCGGCGTCGGCGCCAACTGGGACGAGGCCCACTAAGCAGCGCCCGCCTTGGGATTTAATTGGGCCTTTTTCTTCAGATGCTTGACCACCCGATAGCCCAACAGCACGGCGCAGATGCCGGCGTAGATAATCGGTTCAAGCTGCACGCCTTTGCGCATCATATAAAAATGAAAGCACGCCAGGATGCCGGCGCCATAGACCAGTTTGTGGAGGTTCACCCATCGTTTGCCGCCGAGCCGCTTGACCATGGCGTTGGTCGACGTCGCCGCCAACGGCGCCAACAGGACAAACGTCACCATACCAAAGGTGATGTAGTTGCGTTTGATGATGTCGTTCCAGATTTCCCGCCAGTCGAAGAACTGATCGAGACCGATATAACTACTGAGGTGCAGGCAGACGTAAAAAAACGCATACAACCCGATCATCCGGCGAAACCGCATGACGGCGGCCCAACCGGTGATGCCGCGAAGGGGGGTGATCGCCAGCGCCCCCAGCAAAAACCGGATCGCCCAATCGCCGAGATAGCGGTTGATGTATTCGATGGGGTTGGCGCCCAAAGGCCCGGACGGGTCGAGCCCGCTGGCAATGGCGGCCCAGGCGATCCACGCCAACGGCCCCAGGCAGGCGACGAAAACAACAGGCTTGGCGGCCCTGTTGATGGCGTCGGCGCGGGTCATCAAAGGGTTATAGCCGATCTTGGGAGCGTGGTGACGGTAAAGAAGACCGGGTCAGTAATTTTTCCGGAGGTCCATGCCCGCATACATTTGGCCGACTTCTTCCTCGTAGCCATTGAACATCTTGGTCGGGCGCTTGAGAAAATCACCGATGCGCCGTTCCCTGGCCTGGCTCCAGCGCGGGTGGTTTACCGTCGGGTTGACGTTGGAATAAAATCCATATTCCCGGGCCGATGCCATGTTCCAAGACGTGGGTGGTTCTTTCTCCTGGAACGTCATCTTGACGATCGACTTGATCGATTTGAAGCCGTATTTCCACGGCACCATCAGGCGCAAGGGGGCGCCGTTCTGGTTGGGCAGCACTTCTCCGTACAGGCCGACCACCAGAAAGCTCAGGGGGTTCATCGCTTCGTCCATGCGCAGGCCTTCCCGATAGGGCCAATCAAGGACGGCTCGGCGTTGGCCGGGCATCCGTTTGGCATCCTTAAGGGTTTCGAAGGCAACGTATTTGGCATTTCCGGCGGGGTTCATGCGCTTAATGACGTCGGCCAAGGGAATGCCGACCCAGGGGATGACCATGGACCAGGCCTCGACACAGCGGAACCGATAGACGCGTTCTTCCAATTGGTGTGGTTTCAGAAAATCCTCAAGGTCATAGACACCCGGTTTTTCCACCGCGCCGTCGACGGCAAGGTTCCAGGGCCGTGGCATGAATTTATTGGAGTTATCGGCCGGATCGGTCTTGCCGGTGCCAAATTCGTAAAAGTTATTGTATCTGGTGACAGACCCGTAATCGGTCAGTTTTTCACCAAGGGACTCCTGTGTCCATTTTGTCTTGTTGACGCCGGCAAGTTTTACTCTGGTCTTTTCGGTGGCGGCGAGGGCGGGGCCGGCAATGGTTCCGAACGCGGCCCCGGCGCCGACCATGGCAGCGGACTGGAGGAACCGTCGGCGGTCCAGATAAACCGATGGGGACGTGATTTCGGACGATCGAACGTCGGAAGCCTTTTTGGACTTAATCAGCATATTGGACCTTTTCCTATCAGTTGTTCAGTTATTAGAAACAATAAGAGATCCCTTCTTAGGTTATATCCCATTAAAGCCGTTTCTATGTACTGCTTGCATACCCTTTTCTCTTCGCCTTTGTCACCTAACCCTCGATCACATCTTAGAGAGCCGTTTCCCCAGGCGGTTGATTTATTGGCTTTTCATTGGGCTTTCGGTTTTTCACCGGCGATTTTTCGGCTATAGGTTCTGAACATGCGGATTCTGTATCACCTTTGGATGTCGCCCCAGTGCCGAAAGGTGCGTGTCGCGCTTTTGGAAAAGCGATTGGAATTTGATCTTCGCGCTGAAAACGTCTGGGAACGGCGAGATGAATTTTTGGCCCTTAACCCGGCCAGCGATATCCCGGTCCTAGTAGAGACAGACGGTACCGCACTTTCCGGAAGCGACGCCATCTGTGAATTTCTCGACGAGGTTCACCCCGAACCGCCGTTGATTGGTCACCAGCCCATAGCTCGCGCTGAGGTCAGACGGCTGGTTCATTGGTTCGACGAAAAGTTTAACGCAGAGGTGACGGAAAATCTGGTCGGCGAGAAGATGACTAAGCGGTACTTGGGCAAGGGCGGGCCTAGTTCAAAGGCGGTGCGCGCCGGTCACGCCAATATCCACTCTCACCTTGACTACATCGGGTATCTGACCGAGCGTCGGACATGGCTGGCCGGGGATGACTTTTCCCTCGCCGATATTGCAGCCGCCGCCCATCTTTCGAGCATTGATTATTTGGGTGACGTACCGTGGGCCGAGCACGAAGAGGCCAAGGATTGGTATGCGCGGATCAAGTCCCGTCCGAGCTTCCGTTCCATTCTTGAGGACAATATCCCCGGTGCACCGCCGCAAAAACATTACGCTAATCTTGATTTTTGATGACGGCTGTTCGCCTCAATCACACCCCGCTGGCCCGACCGACCGCTGCCGGCCACTGGGCATTATTTTGGGACCTGTTTGACGTCCATGCTTTCAAGCTGGCGCCTGGCGACATCGGCGGCCGTGCTTTTGGGTGCCAAGCGGATGATGTTTAGCCAATCTTGCCTAGCACCATCATCGTTATTCCTCATTCGCCGCAGGATACCCCGTTCCAGCAGGCCGTCCGGGTGGTCAGGCCGAAATGCCAGCGCCCGTTCGATATCGGCCAGCGCCAGTTCAAGTTTGTCGAGAAGCCGGTAAGCCGCGGCCCGAAAGACAAAAGCATCGGCAGGGCGGGATCCATTTTCGATGGCTTTGTTAAGATCCTCGATGGCGCCGTTGTAATTTCTTTGTCCGGCTCGCGATTGGGCACGATCGATCAATAGGTCTACGTTCCAGGGCGTCAAAATTATGGCCGCCGTCAGCACGGCTTCGGCGCGTGAATTGTTATTCGCCAAAATCCAGGCCTGGGCCGCGTGGGCCAGAAGTCCAGATTTAACCTCGGCGGTTTGCTTGGTTTTTTCGGCCAAGGCTTCCAGCCGGTTTGCAGCTTCGGTGAATTGCTTCAGGCCAATCAGCGCCGCCGCCCCGCAATGTTCAGCGGCATCCCCGCCGCCAAGGCCGCGCCACGACAACGCCATCTCGAAGCCTTTCTGGGGGGCGTTTTTGGCCTCAGCCATGCAAGCCCTGTAACGTTGGGCATGATTGATTTCCTGACTCGTCGCCAGTCCGATCATAGCGATGACGGCGCCAAAAGTAATGATTGGCAGGGTTTTTTTCATGGACAGACTCAAAACATCGGTTGTGAAAAATTAAGGCTCAAGGACTTCGGTATTCTTAAGGTGTTTCGGGATCTTGCCGGCAAGAATATCGAGTATGCCGTCCAGTGTGTCGCGTTCGACTCGTTCAAATGCCTCTTCGGTCCACCAGGCAAGGTGCGGTGTCAGGATGACGTTGTCACGACCGAGCAACGGATAGTCAGGGGTCAGGGGCTCATGGCCAAAAACATCAAAGCCGGCGCCGGCAATCCGTTTTTCGTCAATGGCCTGGATCAAAGCGTCTTCATCGATGATGGCGCCCCGCGATACATCAATCAGAAACGCCGTTTCTTTCATTGTTTGCAGCGCCGCCGCGTCGATCAGTCCCTTGGTCTCCGGCGTCAACACACAGTGGATGGAGACGAAATCGGCCCGTGTAAGCAATTCATCAAGGGCAACAATGCTGACACCGTACTCGCTGACGCTGGCCGGCTCGACATAGGGATCATAGACAAGCCGGTTCATGGAGAACCCTTCGCAGCGCCGAGACATGGCCCTGCCAATCCTCCCGAACCCGATTAGGCCGACGGTCTTTCCGTTAAGATCAAGGCCCAGGAGTTTGGGCTCTGGCCAAACCCAAGCATTTTTCCGCATTGCTCTGTCGAGGGTGGGGATCTTTCTTGCCAAGCTGATCATCAAGGCGAAGGCATGATCGGCAACGGTATCCGGTCCGTAATCGGGGCAATTGGCCACCATTACGCCTTTTGCCGTCGCCGCCTCCATATCAATGGCGTCGGTGCCGACTCCGTATTTGACGATCCCTTTCAGGTTCGGCCCCGCGTTGATGACCCTGGAGGTAATGTTGGTGTAACAGGTGAGAATGACATCGACGTCTTTGGCCACTTCAGCCAAGTCGTCTTCAGCATAGCTTTCCGTCGTCACCACGTCGGCGATCTCGCTCAGTTCATCAAGGTATTGTTCGATGATAAAAAGCTCAGCATCTGTACGAAGAATTTTCGCCTTCATTGCCTGATCCTTGGTTTGCGGCTTGTCATGGTATCTTTAAAGCATATTTTTAAAGGAATTGAATGGGGGTTTGACAATGCCAGAGACTATGTCCCATCCACGCCTATTCTGTTTTGGGCTTGGTTATAGCGCCACGCGCTTGGCTCGCGGGTTGATGGCCGATGGCTGGACCGTCGCCGGCACATGTCAGTCTACGGACCGCCGGGACGAACTGGCGTCCGAAGGCATCGAAGCTTTTGTGTTCGATCGGAATCAACTCTTGGCCGACCCCGAGCAAGCTTTGTCCGGCGTTACCCATTTGCTCTCCTCGGTGCCGCCCACGGAAAATGGTGACCCCGTGCTGATTTCTCATGGGGGTGACATCAAGGCAATGCAAGGGCTTCAATGGGCAGGATACCTTTCTTCTACTGGGGTTTACGGCGATGCCGACGGTGCACGGGTCGATGAAACGTCACCGGTCAATCCTTCTTCGGACCGTAGCCGTAGGCGGGCCGATGCTGAAACCGCCTGGTTGGCGTTACGAGAAAACAATGGCTTGCCGGTCCATGTTTTTCGCCTCGCCGGCATTTACGGCCCTGGGCAATCCGCATTGGACCAAATGCGCGCCGGCGGGGCGCGGCGGATTGAAAAACCGGGGCATATGTTTTCAAGAATTCACGTAGATGATATTGCCGTTGTGCTCAGGGCATCTATGGCCCGGCCCCATTCCGGTTCAGGCCCCGGCGCCGTTTATAACGTCTGTGATGACGAAGCGGCGTCACCGGCGGATGTGACCGCCTATGCTTATGAATTGTTGGGCCAAGCGCCGCCGCCGGTGATTCCCTTTGCAGAGGCCAAAAAGCAGATGACCCCGATGGGTTTGAGTTTCTGGCAGGACAATAGGCGCATTGATAACCGGCGGATCAAGGATGATCTTGGCGTTACCCTGACCTATCCGGATTACCGAGCGGGGCTCAGCGCCATCTTGGCGGACGGGGGCTAGTAGCGTTGTTCAAGCTGGTCCAACAAACGCTCCGTAGTGCGGCAAAGACGGTCAAGGTCATGGGGCTCGGAAAGCCGGTGGTCGCCGTTTTTGACGAACAAGGTTTCCACGTCTTGAGACCGGATTTTTTCGGCGATGTTCTGGCTCGTCCGCCAGGGTACGTCTTCGTCGTCGATTCCGTGGATCAGACGCACTGGGCAATCCAGCGGCATTTCATCACGCAGCACCAAGTGGTCTCTGCCATCGTCCAACAACGCCTTGGTGATTTTATAGGGTTCCTCGTCGTAACAATTGGGAACCTCAGTGTATCCGTGGCTTTCAAGCTGTTGTTTCTGTTGTTCGGAAAAGGCATCTGGCATCAGGTCCTCGGTGAAATCCGGGGCTGCGGCAGTGCCGACCAACCCGGCGATACGCTTAGGTCTTGCCAGCGCCGTCAGCAACATGATCCATCCCCCCATGGAAGACCCGACAATGACCTGAGGGCCTTCGGTCAGTTGATCAAGGGTGCAGACAGCGTCGTCTTTCCAGCGGCCGATGGTGCCGTCTTCGAAAGCACCAGAAGATTGGCCGTGGCCGAAATAATCAAATCGGATAAAGCCTTGACCGCGGCGGCGGCAGAGTTCTTCAAGCGCTATTGCCTTGGAACCAGTCATGTCGGATTTGAAGCCAGTGAGGAACATCACCCCCGGCGATTTCCCGATGATCCGGTGGTAGGCGATGGTACCGCCGTCATCCCGTGTTAGTATCTCGGGTGCTTTGACCATGGAATACTCAGAAATATGAACGATGCCGCCGACCATAGCACCTCCGCCTCCTCGCTGGAACAGAAGTCGGCCGCCAGTTTGGGTTCAGTTACCATCCTCCAGGTTCTTCCGGCCATGGGTATCGGCGGAGGAGTTGAGAGGGGGACAGTGGAAATCGCCGATGCCATTACCGCCCAAGGCGGTCGCGCTCTTGTGGTTTCCAATGGCGGCGATGGTGTCCATGAATTGAAGCGGGCCGGCGCCGAACACATCCGGTTGCCGGTACATTCAAAAAATCCACTGGTCTTGTATACCAACATTCAGCGCCTGGTGGATCTGATCAAAGCCGAAAGAGTGGACATTATTCACGCCCGGTCACGGGCGCCAGCTTGGAGCGCGTATTTTGCGGCAAAACGAGCGGGTATCCCTCTTGTGACCACCTTTCATGGAACCTATGCCGCAGGGAATGCGCTGAAACGGCGGTACAATTCGGTGATGGTCCGGGGTGAACGGGTGATTGCTATATCCCGGTTCATTGGTGGCCATCTGCTTAAAAACTACGAAGTGCCTGCAAATAAAATCCGCATTATCCATCGGGGCGTTAACCTGGACAGATTTAATCCGGCCAAAGTCACGGCGGAAAGGGTCACGGTGTTGGCCAGTGATTGGCGTTTGGAAGATGGCTTGCCAATTGTCATGCTGCCTGGTCGGTTGACCCGTTGGAAGGGGCAGACAATGTTTATCGAAGCCATTGCCAAGCTGGGCAGACGTGATATCAGGTGCCTTTTGGTCGGCGGCGACCAGGGCAGGACCGAATACCGTCAGGAACTGGAAAACCTTGTCCACAATCACGGTTTGGGTGAAATCGTACGAATCGTAGATCATTGCGATGACATGCCGGCCGCCTACATGCTTGCAGATGTGGTGGTTTCTGCCTCCACCGACCCGGAAGCCTTCGGCCGTATATTGATCGAGGCCCAGGCCCTGGGCCGACCCGTAGTTGCCAGCAATCATGGCGGGGCCCAGGAAACGGTCATTGAAGGGGAAACCGGTTGGTTATTTCCGCCCGGCGATGTTGATGCCCTGGCCACCCTGCTTGATCAGATTTTGAACCTGTCCAGGGAAGACCGGGCGCAGTTGGCAGAAAAGGCCATCGCCAATGCACGCTTGAATTTTTCCAAACAGTCGATGTGCGACAAGACCCTCGAAGTTTACCGTGAAATCCTACAACAAAAGGTAAGCGGGTAAATGTCCTCATTGCTGCCAGCCGGGCAGCCGGGGAGCGTCCTGGTCATCAAGCTAGGCGCGCTTGGGGACTTCGTTCAGACGATCGGTCCCTTTGCCGCTATCCGACGTCATCACAAGGACCAGCCGATTACCCTACTGACCACCAAGCCTTTCGAAAATATTGCTAGGGCTTCAGGGCTTTTCGATGACGTCTGGACGGATG
>PTLL01000056.1 GCA_002938315.1 Alphaproteobacteria bacterium MarineAlpha3_Bin2
GGACCCTGCCGTGGCCGAAAAGGTCGCCATTCACGCGCCGTGTTCCGTGCTGGTTGCCCGTGATTTGGAAGAAGGCCACGGTCATTTGATCTGCACCGACGGCTCGGACGTATCAATGGAGATGGTGCGTAGTGACGCGGAACTGGCGAGCCGCTGCGATTGCCCGGTGACGTTAATGAGCGTCGCCCTGGATGTGGAGGACGAACCCGAAGCCAGGGCCAATGTCGAAAAGGCCGAGGCGATGCTGAAAGAGCTGGGGATTAAGGTCAAAGAAACACTCATCCCCGTCGGCAACCCGGTTGAGGAAATCATCGAAGCCGGGCCCGACTATTCCCTGATCGTAGTATCCGAATCCGGTAAAACCGGCTTGCAACGCTTTTTCATGGGAAGCGTCGCCTTCAAGGTCATGGAAAACGCCCATAATTCGGTGATGATCGCGCGCTGATTTTTGGCTTTGCAAGCGCCTCGCGGTGGCTCCTTGCCCCGGCCTAAAGAGGGAGGATGCTAAAAAAACGGGTAAGGAACCCAATTTCTTCATCAATTTTGTGCCGCGTCAGCATATGGCAAATCCCCATTTGACCAAGGCCAATCAGAAGCTTTTGAAAAAGATGGCGGCGGAAGGCGGGTGTTTCTTTCTAATGTGGGCCGATCCGTTTCTCCGCGGTTTACTGAATATCATGGTTGATCATATCCGCAAGGCAGATTAATAAGACGCTTTAAGCGATCTTAAAATGCCATGAACTCAAATAATCAAACGCCCAACCAAAACCCCGATGAAACTCCTGGCGCCGAACAGCCGGCACCTCTGCGTGTCCTTTCTTTCGGACAACGAATGCGTGCCTATTTCTTTGCCGGCATTCTGGTGATCGCGCCGATATCCATCACCCTTTACCTGGCTTGGCTGTTCATTGGTTTTGTCGACAGCAAGATTACTCCCCTGATACCGCTCAAATACAACCCGGAAACCTATCTGCCGTTTGCATTGCCAGGGCTGGGGTTGCTGATTTTGGTGTTGGCGTTGATGTTGACCGGCGCCATGACCGCTGGTTTCATGGGCCGGGTGTGGATGCGCTTTACGGAACAGGTGTTGGCCCGTATGCCGGTCATCCGCAATATCTATTCGGCGGTCAAGCAGATCTTCGAAACCGTTCTCGCCGATAAATCGGCGGCGTTTCGCGAAGCCGTCCTTGTGGAATATCCAAGGCGTGGAATCTGGGCCATCGCCTTTATCACTGGGCGCACCGAGGAGGAGGTTCAAAACATCACCGAGGAGGAATGCATCAACATTTTCCTTCCGACGACACCGAACCCGACGTCCGGGTTTCTGTTGTTCGTGCCGAAAAAGGACTTAATTTCGTTGTCCATGACGGTGGAAGAGGCCATCAAAATGGTGATTTCGGGCGGCATCATCACACCGCCGGACCACCGCCCTAAGGATCAGCAAAAAACACCCTTAACCGCAGCACACGTTTACGAGGAACTGGACATCTTGCGTGAAAAAGAACGTGCCCCGGTATTAGCGCCAAAGGGGTCGCGGCCCAGCGAAAAACAAAACTCTTAAAAGATCATTTCTGACATTCCAGGGCCGCGGCCGAGCTCCCCGATTCGCCCTTTTTTGGCAAAACTGCCTTTTACCGTAACGCTCCCGCGGAGGCCATTTGGCGTACGCGACGTCTCGTCGATAGCCCTGCGGGAATGCAGAAAACCTCTTGATTAGATATGGTTACCATGAGGTATTTTAAGCGGTATCCCGATCTTTAGGGGTGCATACAGTTTTATGGGCAGACGGCTTGAAAGGGTCTTTTGTATTTTTAACTCAGTCATTTGGGCACGACATAAACACCAAAACCAACAAGCTGGGATAAGAAATTGGAAAACTTTTCAATCATCGCTACCGAATACGGATTTCTGTTGAAGATGATCGCCGCCGCGGTTGTCGTCGTCATCGCCGGGTATTTCCTCCGGAAACGTCCTGAGCCGACTTCCTAACCGGAACGCAGGTTCCTTACGGCGGCTTCTCTCTCGAACAGATAAAGCAACGTTCTTAAGGCTTGCCCACGTTCTGTAATAAGCTCGGCGTCGCGGCTGATGATCAACGCCGCGTCATCGCGGGCAGCGGCCAACAATTCCCCATGAACACCTAAATCAGCAATGCGGAACTCTGGCAGGCCGCTTTGCCGGGTGCCCAGCAATTCGCCGGCGCCGCGCAGCCTGAGGTCTTCTTCGGCAATGCGGAAGCCGTCGTCGGTTTCGCGCATGATTTTGAGCCTGGCTTCGGCCGGGCCGGTGAGGGGAGCAGCATAAAGCAGCAAACAGGTGCTTGGTTTTTCGGCGCGTCCGATGCGTCCACGCAATTGGTGAAGCTGCGCCAACCCGAAGCGCTCTGCGTGTTCGATCACCATCACGGTCGCGTCGGGAACGTCGACGCCGACCTCGATCACTGTCGTTGCCACCAGAATCCGGGTCTGCCTGGAAGCAAAGGCCTCCATGGCGGCGTCCTTTTCCTTGCCCTTCATGCGGCCGTGCACCAAGCCCGCAACATCGCCGAAAATCCTTTTCAGATAAGCGTGGCGATCCTCGGCGGCGGCGACATCCAGGACTTCGGACTCTTCGACCAACGGGCACACCCAATAGATGCCGGCGCCAGTGTCCAGGGATCGCTTCAGCGCCTGGGTCACGTCGCCAAGGCGTTCGATGGGCATCACCCGGGTGTCGATGGGCAGCCGACCGGCGGGCTTGTCGGGCAGCCGCGAGACATCCATATCGCCATAGGCGGTGAGCATTAAGGTGCGGGGGATCGGCGTTGCCGTCATCACCAGGATATCGACGGCGCGCCCCTTGGCCGCCAGGGTCAGCCGCTGATGAACGCCGAAACGGTGCTGTTCATCAATGACCGCAATATTGAGTTCCCTGAACCCGACATCGTCCTGAAACAGGGCATGGGTGCCGACGACCAGCGTGGCCTCGCCGCTTTCAAGTTTATCAAGGACGGCTTGCCGGGTTTTGCCTTTTTCCCGGCCGGTCAGCAGCACCACCCCGATCCCTACCGCCTCGGCCAACGGCTCAATGGTAGCGAGATGCTGACGGGCCAGAATTTCCGTCGGTGCCATGATCGCCGCCTGGCCGCCGGCCTCAATCGCGTTCAGCATTGCCAGCAGGGCGACCACCGTCTTGCCGCTGCCGACATCGCCTTGCAGTAAGCGCAACATCCTGATCGGTGCCGCCATGTCTTCGTAAATCTCACCCAGGGCTTCTTCCTGGCTGCTAGTCAGCTTGAACGGCAGCGCATCGATCACGTTCGTCCTTAAGGCCCCGTCGCCTTCGATAGCCCGGCCCTTGACCTTGCGCATGGCGACCCGGACTAGGGCCAGCGCCAGTTGATTGGACAACAGTTCGTCATAGGCCAAACGCTGGCGGGCGGGGGCTTGAGGGTCCAAGGCAGCCTCATTTTCCGGGCCATGGGCTTCCAGTAAGGCGTCGCGCCATGGTTTCCAACCCTGCTGGGCGAGATAAGCCGTATCGATCCATTCAGGAAGGTCGGCAAGCCCTTCCAGGCTGGCGCGGACGGCCTTGCCCAGTACCTTCAACGTCAATCCGGTAGTCAACGGATAGACAGGTTCCACGGCCTGAAGGCGGGCGATTTCATCCGCCGTGCCAATGTGATCGGGGTGGGTGATCTGCAATTCCTTGCCGAATTGTTCGATCTTGCCGCTGACCACGCGAACCTCGCCCTCGGGCAGGTTTTTGCGTAGGTACTCTTCATGGGCATGGAAGAACACCAGGGCGATTTTGCCGGTATCGTCGGAACAATAGACCTTATAGGGAAGGCGCTTGTTGGGTGGTTTTGCGTGTTTGTCGACGGTTAACGTCATGGTCGCGACAACGCCGGGCCGAGCGTCGGCGACTCGAGGCGCGTAGCGGCGATCGATAATCGCCGAAGGCAGGTGCCAACACAGATCGATGACATGCGCACCGGCGGCTTTTTCCACCAAGATGGCGATGCGCGGCCCAATGCCATTGATCGACGTTACCGGCTTGAAAAAGGGAAATAGGGATTCAGGGCGCATGGTGGTGGCATCCGTGGGTGGAGTTCTTTATATCGTACGCCTGACTAGGCAATTTGGAAAAGTCCCTATCATGGACCCGCGCCGCAAAAGAATTCTGTACCGCAGCCAACACCAAGGCATGAAGGAAAACGATATCCTGCTCGGCGGGTTCACCGCCGTTCATGTCGGTGACCTGGAAGATTCCCAATTGGACCAATTGGAAGCACTCCTGGATGAAGGCGACAACGACCTATACAACTGGATTACCGGCAAGACGCCGGTGCCGTTGACCCATGACCACGACCTGATGGCGTGGCTTAAAAAATTCAACAATTGCCCCTGAAAATTCCCAAGATCGTGGACAGCTTGAACAATATCGCAAAACGCCTTGGTGCCGGGGGCGCAGGAGCCGCCGGGCGAATCCTGGTTGGCGGCGTGCCCGAGGGGTTTGACGCCTTGCTGATCGCCGCCTTGGTCGGTGAGGGAGGCGATGTCCTGGTGGTTGCACGGGATGACGTCGGCATGGCGCGCCACGCCGAAGCCTTGGCGTTTTTCGCGCCTGCCGTCGAATGCCTGGAATTTCCGGCCTGGGACTGTTTGCCCTATGACCGGGTATCGCCAAAGCCGGAACTGGTCAACCGGCGCATCGATACACTGGCGCGGCTGATGGATTCCAATGGGGCAGGGGCCGGGACAGAGGGGCGGGTGATCCTGACCACGGTATCGGCGGCGTTGCAACGGGTGCCGCCGCGCCAGGGCTTTGCCGATGCCTCGATGGTCCTGGAAGCGGGCCGCGCCCTAAAACTGGTGGACCTAGACGGGTTTTTGCAAATCAATGGATATGCCCGCACCGATACGGTGATGGAGCCCGGCGAATACGCCAAGCGCGGGGGTATTGTCGATGTCTTTCCGACCGGCGCCAAACATCCGCTGCGGCTGGATTTCTTCGGCGACGAACTGGAAGGCCTGCGCGCCTTCGATGCCGCCAGCCAACGGACCACCGGCACCCTGACGGCAGCAACACTGCGGCCGGTCAGCGAGGTGTTGCTGGATGAGGCGTCGATTTCGCGTTTTCGCTCTGGCTACCGGGTCCTGTTCGCCAAGGCCGGCGATGACGACCCGCTGTACGGCGCCGTCACCGCCGGCCAGCGGCAAATCGGCATGGAACACTGGCTGCCGTTGTTCCATGAAAAACTGGAAACGCTGTTGGATTATCTGCCCCAAGCCCAGGTGATCCTGGACCATCAGGCCGAAGAGGCCCGTGACGCCCGCCTGGAGCTGATCGCCGAGTACTACATCACCCGGCGCGGCTTCGCCGATGCCAAGCCCGGTTCTGTTCTGGGGCAGGCAGGCGCCATCTATCACCCGGTGCCGCCCGATGCCCTTTTCCTCGACGCCAAGGAATGGGAGGGCTTGCTCAAGGGCCGTTCCGTCAGCCAGTTGTCGCCGTTTTCCGTCCCCGAGGGCGGCCGGAACAGCATTGACGCCGGGGCCCGCGCCGGGCACGACTTCGCCGATGTTCGCGTCCAGCCCGATGCCAATGTTTTCGACGCCCTGATCGATCATATCCGGGGCTTGCACAGCAATGGCAAGCGCGTGGTCCTTTCCGCCTATAGCAAAGGGTCCAGAGACCGTTTGCTGCATATGCTTGTTGAACACGGGTTGGAACGGCTGACCCCAGTGGAAACTTGGGCCGAGGCGGCGGCCTTGAATGAAGGCTTGGTAGCAGTTTGTGTCGTCGGCCTGGAGCGCGGATTTGAATCCGATAGCGTTTCGGTGATTACCGAGCCGGATATCCTGGGTGAGCGTCTAAGCCGACCGGTCCGGCCCCGGGTGCGACCCGAAAATTTCATCGCCGAGGCATCGGTGCTCAATCCCGGCGATATCGTCGTCCATGTCGATCACGGCATCGGCCAATTCGACGGATTGCACACCATCGAAGTGGCGGGCGCGCCGCATGACTGTCTTCGGTTGTCTTACGGCGGCGGCGATAAGCTTTTTTTGCCGGTCGAAAATATTGACGTCATCTCCCGCTATGGCTCGGAAGAGGCGGGGGCGACGCTGGACCGGCTCGGCGGTGCGTCTTGGCAGGCACGAAAAGCGCGTCTCAAGGACCGGATCCGCGACATGGCCGAGGAATTGATCCAGGTCGCCGCCGCCCGGGAATTGAAGGACACCCAGCGGATCACCGTCGAGGACGGCATCTACGACGAATTTTCGGCCCGCTTTCCTTTTACCGAGACCGATGACCAGGCCACAGCCATTGCCGACACACTTTCGGATTTAACCTCCAAGCGGCCCATGGACCGGCTGGTGTGCGGCGATGTCGGCTTCGGCAAGACCGAGGTCGCGTTGAGGGCCGCTTTCGCCACCGCGTTCGACGGCCGTCAGGTGCTGGTGGTGGTGCCGACGACGCTGCTGTGCCGCCAACACTTTCAGACGTTTCTGGAACGGTTTCAGGGCTATCCCATCCACATCGAGCAGATTTCCCGGCTGGTGGCGGCGAAAAAGGCGCGGGAAGTCAAAGACGGACTGGCCGACGGCAGCATTGATATCGTCATCGGCACCCATGCCTTGCTGGCCAAGGATGTCAAACCGCGGAACCTGGGCCTGTTGGTCATCGACGAGGAACAGCATTTCGGCGTCGCCCACAAGGAACGCCTGAAACGGTTAAAAGGCGACGTCCATGTACTGACCCTGACGGCGACGCCAATTCCCCGAACCCTGCAATTGGCGCTGGCGGGCATTCGCGAATTGAGCTTGATCGCGACGCCGCCGGTCGACCGCTTGGCGGTGCGGACTTTTATTCTACCCTATGACCCGGTGATCATCCGCGAGGCCATCTTGCGGGAAAAATTCCGGGGCGGGCAGACCTTTTACGTCTGTCCCCGGGTCAGTGATCTGGAGCACGTCACCGCGGCACTTGAAGAGTTGGTGCCCGAGGTCAAGGTCGCCATAGCCCACGGTCGCATGGCGGCGCGGGACCTTGAGGATACGATGACGCGATTTTACGACGGCGGCTTCGATATTCTGGTCGCCACCAACATTATTGAATCGGGCCTCGACCTGCCCTCGGTGAATACCATCTTCATTCACCGCGCCGATATGTTCGGGCTGGCGCAATTGTATCAACTGCGCGGCCGGGTCGGGCGGTCCAAGGTCCGCGCCTATGCCTATTTGACCCTGCCGCCGGGCCGGGTGCTGTCGGCGGCCGCCGAAAAGCGGTTGGAAGTCATGCAAACCCTGGATACACTGGGTGCCGGTTTCTCGCTGGCCAGCCATGATTTGGACATACGCGGCGCCGGCAACCTGTTGGGCGGCGAGCAATCCGGCCACATCCGCGAGGTTGGAATTGAATTGTACCAGCAGATGCTGGAAGAAGCCGTCGCCGAAGCCCGCGGCCTGGACGATGGCCGTAAGGCGGAAGATGAATGGAGCCCCACCATTGGCATCGGCATGCCAGTGATGATCCCGGACACCTATATCAGCGATCTCACCGTTCGCATGGGGCTCTATCGCCGCCTCGCCTGGATTTCCGGCCAGGGCGAGATCGACGCCTTCGCCGCCGAGATGATCGACCGATTCGGGGCGCTTCCCGACGAGGTCGAAAACTTGTTACAAACGGTCGCCTTGAAGAGGCTCTGCCGCGACGCCGGGATCGAAAAGGTCGAGGCTGGGCTCAAGGGCGCGGTGCTGTCCTTTCGCAACAACGCATTCGCCAATCCGGCCGGCATGGTGGAATGGATCACCGGCCAGGCGGAAACGGTGAAACTGCGCCCGGACCATAAACTGGTGTTCATGCGCGATTGGGAAGCCCCCGGCGATCGCTTCGAAGGGGTGCGGTATCTGCTCGGTGAACTGGCCCGCATCGCCCATGAAGGGGATATCAAGCCTTAATAGAACTGCAAATATCCTTTACACGAATTCACATTCTGTTCATCCCATAGCCATACGCAAGTTATATCACTGAGGTGTAATAACTGCGGGAACGTGCATTTCAGGGCCTTTGACTATGGTTTATTTCCGTCAATTCGAATGGAACATCTTTAACGCAACCTAGGAGACAGACAAATGACGAACAGCAATGACAATGCTGCCAATTCTAAACAGCGATCAGGTGATCGTAGAGGCGGCAACGGTCGCGGAGACCGTCGGCACCAATCCAATGAGCTATTCAACGGTGTAGAAGGGGGCCTTGGGGGAGAGATTTCCAACCAGGAGGATGGGGTTAACCCGGAGCGCCGCCAAGGTCTCCGTCGTTTAGGTAATGAACGACGTACCTAGAATTTCTGCCTTTAGCATAACGATCCACGAATATTTGCATCTTCGTATTTATTTTGTCCTCGGCAAACCGAAACCCTTCTTCATCGTTTAGGTCAGCGCGAGTGTTTCCGAACTTAGAAATTGTACATGCAGTCGACAGCCGCTCTCAGTGAATCTGCGTCTTGTCTTCCGGCACCATAATCCCGGCGGCGGCGCCGACGACCAAGCCTAGATCCCAGTCCGCCTTCATGGTGGTTTCGATTAATAACCGGCACAACGCATGCAGCAGGGTCTTGTTCAGTGATATTTTGATCTCGGCGCCGCCTTGGGTCTTGAAGGTCAGCCCGGTGACGCCCTGTTTGCCAGGATTGACGGTACCGCCGGTGACCAGAAGCGGGTTCGGGGTCAGTTGCTTGGTGTCCTCGTCGTGGGTCTGAGAAAAATTGGATTCGGCGATGGCTTCCTGGTGTTTCATGGCGGTGACCGCCTTCCGGGCACCCGGCATGAGGTTCTGTTTGGACGCCGGGTCTTCTTTTTCGATCACGGTCATCAGCGCCGGCCACAGGATGTTGACGAAGCGCCGGGTCAATAAAAAATGGAATTCATTTTTATCGGTGGTGCTGACGCGCATCAGCAGCCGGTCGTCTTCGGCCAGGAAACTCATGGTGATTTGATGCAACGCGCTGGTCATGTTCTTTGGGGTTAGGCGGCGGTTTCGGTGGCTTGGGCGGCATCCAGCATGCGGGCCAGGACCTGGGAGTCCTGGGCGCCGGTAATCATAAATTTAGAGTTAAACGAGAACGCCGGAACGCCGTTGATGCCGAGCCGGTGGGCCTGGACGTTTAAGTCGTAAATTTCACCTTCGTCATCGTTGCTTTCCAGGTAGGCCCGCAGTTCTCCTTCCTCGAACCCGTGGGTGGCACCGATTTCAACAAGAACATCGGTGTCGCCGGTGTCCCGGCCTTTGATGAAGAATTCCACGAACAACGCCTCGACCACGCTATCCACAGGCCCGTGCCGGCCGGCATAGAGCAGCAAACGGTGGGATGATATCGAGTTCGGCGTTTTACTGATGCGATCAAATGCGAAATCAATCTCCACCGATTGGCCGGCCTCGTCCAGGGTTCCGTACATATGGTTGATCCTGGCTTGGCTGCCGAACTTCTTGATCAGATAGGCGGTTTGGTCAATGCCGCCGGGCGGCATTTCCGGGTTGAGCAGAAACGGTTTCCAATTTTGCTTGACCTGAATATGGGGCCGGGCCGCCAGGGCCATCTCAAGGCGTTTCTTGCCGATGAAACACCATGGGCAGACAGTATCGAAGATGATGTCGATTTTCATTCTATACGCACCCGGTTTTGGTCTACATAATCTATCCCATTTCAAGGAGGAAGGCGATGTTGAGAACCGTTTCGATCAGTTTGTTGGCTGCGTTTGCCGTGATGTTGGTCATCCCGGCCCAGGCTATTGATCTCAACCCGTTTTCATTGATCAAGAGCGCGGTCGAGGCTGCCGCCGAAGACCGTTCCAGCGGCGATATCGCCACCGATCTTAAGATCAAGACTGCAATCACCGCCGCCATCGTTGATGAATTAGGAACCGACGTGATTTCGCCCAACGTCGACGTTTACGAACAGGACGTCATGCTGACCGGCGCCGTCGAGGACCCCAAGCTGAAACAAAAAGCCGGACAACTGTCCAAGGCGGCCGAAGGGGTGAAGAAAACCTATAACGATATCCTGGTCATCAAGTCCATCGACAAGGAAAAAGGCGCCGTCGAAAATTTTGTCGACGACACCGTGATCGAAAGTAAGGTCAACGCCTTGTTGCTGGACGGCACGGGCGTCAACGTCACTAATTTCCGCTGGCGGTCGGTCGGGGGCAGGGTCTTCCTATTCGGCCGGGCGCTGTCCAATGGCGAACTCAAGAAAGCCATCGGCATCGTCAAGAAGATCAAAAACGTGACCAAAGTCACTAGCCGGGTGAAAGTGCGCCCAAAATCATAAAAAAGAAATTGATGAGGGGGGAGCATAGACAAACAGGTAAGACGTATCAAAGCCGTTGAAGCGGCGGCTTTCGCCGACCTGGGCTACGGCGCCGATGGCTTGCCAGACTTGGACCTTCGCCAACATGTCAGGGACGGGGTTCGAAGAGGCGTATTTAAGGGATAATTTCGTTCCGGTCTGAGACGAACTTGGCGGATGGGGTATCCGCTTGCCTCCTAGCCGGGAGAAGAAAGGATTTCTAAATGGCCAATATTGGAACCCTGACCGCTGATTTGCGGCTGCAGTCGGTGGGGCAGTGGACGACGATCGGTTAACCACACTTCCGGCTTATGGCCACTTGTCCCCCGAGCGAACCTCGCCGGGTTGGTCCGGGATATAACCAAATCGGTGGTCGGCCCAACTTAGATCCCGTATCCCTTATCTGAACTAGCCCCGTGAAGGAGTCTCGACTAGGGCAGGCGCCACGAATCTAGCCGATACGCCAAACGGTAGCGAGCCACGGCTGCTGGTTGCACGGGAGCCCTGGTGGGCGGAAGTAATGCTGCACCTCGATGAATCCAGCAGCGTTGACATAATGGCGCCAGGTGTCGAGATCGAGGAAGCAGCTATAGCGGTCATCGCATAATCTTTCCTCGTTGTTTCCTCGCGGGTTTGAGCAAAACAGGACGCCTCGGGACTTCAAGGTTGTGGAGAGTTTGAGCAAAACCCTCGGCAATTCCTGGCTCGGCACGTGGAATAACGACGCATTCGCGAACACGCCGTCAAAGTGGCTTTCCGGCAATACCATCGCGAGAAAATCCTGGTGGAGAACATCACACCCGGAATAGGAGCGTGCCATAGTTACGAATTCCCTTGATCCGTCTAGGCCCGTGACGTCGTGTCCCAATGAACGAAAATGCTGAAGGTCTCGGCCGGGTCCACAACCCAAATCGAGAATGGAAAAGGGGTGATTGCCCTCAATCGCACTCAGGAATGCGGCATAGTTTTGGCTGACGTCATGTTCCCGAGTGCCGTCCCAGTAATCTTCGGCCACCCGGTCATAATGGCCGATGGTTATTGCCGAAATGCGCCGCAAGTGTGCTTTATCGAGCACTTTGGACGGCTTGTCAGGATTTCCCCCTTTCTTCACCGTGGGCCCCGCTTTCTCATCCGAACGGTAGCGGTTGGCCCCCGGGCTGGTGAGGAATTTGGCCATCGTCGCGCCGGTCCAGCGCCGGCCCTTTCGGGTGGTGACGCCCTTGGCGTTGAAATGATCGGCGATGGCTTCGGGCGCAGTCATCCCCGCCGCTTCGGCGGCCTCAACTTCGCCGACGAGGTGCCGCACGAATGCCTCGATCTCTTGTCGCCGTTGCGCCATTCTGAATATCCCTCAGTATAGATTTTGTACGTTTGACTGGACAATTACACCCATCCTCGCGTTTCCGCTACCATAGGGGTTTGCTCATTTTTTCCGTAAAGGCAGAGAACATGAGGTTGAAACTAACGCTGACCCTCGTCTCGTCGCTGCCGCTGGCGTCTACCGAATGGGGGAGCCAGGACGGAAACATGAGAAGGCTGCCGTCTTCGACCTTGACCACCACCTGATCCGTGTTCTCGGCGGTGAGTTCGGTGACCGGTGGGCGGATGATCCCCGTCTGCGGCCTGGGGTCGTGGAAACTGACAGTGTCGGCGCCATCATGAGTGCGTAGGTAGTAGACGCCGCTGAGGAAATTATTGGGATGGCTATGGACGGGGTGGGCCGCGCCTTTCGGGTTGAAGTTGGCCCACAGGCCGGTGATCTCGAAAGCCCCGTCGCCGATTTTCAGGAATTCCAGGACGCTTTCGGCGGCGTCATGGATACAGGCGACCAAGCGCTGGAATTCGTCTAGATGGTGCAGGTCCTGTTTCGACTGCCAGCCGTGGCCCGGCGCCGGCGCGCCGGCGTCGCGCCTCATCTCATCGAGTTTTGCGAGAACGTCGTCTTCGATTTCTTGACGGACGCCGGACGCCACTTGCGCCTTCCAGACAAAGGTCGGGAACAGGCGGAGCACGTCCGATGCCTCGAAGTCAGCTCCAAAAGTCTCAACCATTCTACCCATCCATCTCGTCGTGGGGCCATCGTACTTTACGCTGCTACGTAGAATACGTTAGATTTGACAGGGGCCGAGGAGAATATTGGAGCCAAGCATGCGCAACATCGTCAGCGATATCTTCACCTGGTCGTGGTTTTCCGAACCCCACGGTTACAACTTCAACGGCCATCTCGTTCGCAATCCCGATGGCAACATCTGTATTGACCCCGTCGAACTGACGGAAGACGACATGGACACCCTCATCGGCGAGGGCGTTGCCAGGATCATCCTCACCAACCGCAATCACTCCCGCGCGGCAAATCGGGTGCGCACAGGCACCGGCGCGCGGACGGTCATTCACGCCGACGACGCGGACCACGCCCGAAGCCAGGAAACTGAACTGGACGACGCGTTGGAAGTCGGCGGTACGGTCGGGCCGTTGGAAGTGGTCGATGCCTCCGGAAAGTCCCCGGGCGAAGTTGCCTTGTTGTGGCGGGATCGGGGCATCCTGATCGTCGGCGATGCCATCATCGGCAACCCGCCGGGGCAGTGCGGACTCTTGCCGGAGCGCGTCATCGATGACCCGACCCGGCTTCGGAGCAGCGTGCGCAAGTTCCTGGATCTCGATTTCGACATCCTCCTTTTCGGCGACGGCGAGTCTATACTTAAGGACGCCAAAGCCCGGCTCAAAGAGCTGGTTGAGACGTTTGCCGATTAATTCTGCCCCGGCCAGCATTGGCGTCCCGATGCCGCAAACCGGATAGCGTCTTTAGGGCGGGTGCCTGCTATAATCACTTCATGGCCGACACCACCCTACCGCGTTCGCCGTTTGGCGAGACCATCGATTTTGATGATGGCGCCCCCATTCGGCCGATTGCATCGGAGGAACTTACACGGACTCTCCAAGCCCACGAGCTCTATGTGGATTCTAAACAGCGGTCTGGTAAACGGGCCAATTTGGACTCGACCGATCTGGTGGGAAAATCCTTCGCCGGCATGAAGCTCTGGCACATCCGTATGCAGCGCGCAGATTTAGAAGGGGCGGACTTTACCGGCACCAATCTCAGGCGAGCGATCCTGATCGGAGCAACAATGCAAGGCGGTCGCCTCGCCGCCGCCGACTTGACCCGCGCCCGGCTCAACGGGATCAATTTGACCGACGCCGATTGCGAAGGGGTTTGCATGGCCGAAGCCGATATAGAGTTTGCCATCATGGCGAACTCAGATTTCCGCAACGCCAATTTTCGTGACGCCGATATGAGTGGCGCGATACTCGATGCGGCGAATTTAAGCGGTGCGGATTTACGCCGGGCGAACCTGCGTGGCGCGTCGTTCCAGGATACGCGTCTACACGCCGCCGACCTGCGGGAGGCCCGAATGGGCAGGGCAATCTTGAAACGCACCTCTTTGAAGGAAGCCGATCTCCGCGGGGCGTATCTGCGGGTGGCAAAATTTCACCGCACCGATATATCGGGCGCCGATCTGCGGGATGTGGAGGGCCTGACAACGGCGCAAATCATGCACACGATCCGCGATGCCCATACTCGCCTGCCTGTTGACTTGATCACGGAGATTGAAGATGGCGAATAACCAACAGATGGATTTATTGAAGCAGGGGATCCAGGCATGGAACGCTTGGCGGGCGGAACAAACCCAGGTAAGCGTGGATCTTACCGGCGGCGCCCTTCGCGGCATGGACCTTGAGGGAGCCAATCTTTCCGGCGCCGACCTCAAGGACGCCGATCTTCGCGGCGCCAATCTTAGCGGCGCCAATCTCAATGGCGTGCATCTTGAAGGCGCCAATTTTTTTAAGGTCATTATCGATGACGCCGACCTAAAAGAGGCCAATCTTCGCGGCGTACAGTTTCTTCAGTGTCCGCAACTCCAATCCGCGCGCAACTGGCAATCGTCCTATCGCGACGAAGACTTGGCATGCGGCGCGGCGATTCCGAGCAGCTAGATTCATGCGGCATGCCGAGGCGGGAGGTAGTCCGCCAGCTGAGCATTCGCAATGGAACGTTGCCGAGACGAGGAGCCGCTGCTCAAGGAGGTTACGCCGGTTTGGATCTCGGCCTGCCAATGATTGTGTACAAAAATGTATACTAATTTGATTTATTCATTACAACCAATTGAAATAAAAGAAAAATTGGCGGATGGG
Source organism: Alphaproteobacteria bacterium MarineAlpha3_Bin2 (assembly GCA_002938315.1). Lineage (GTDB taxonomy): Bacteria > Pseudomonadota > Alphaproteobacteria > Rhodospirillales > Casp-alpha2 > Casp-alpha2. The sequence continues at coordinate 14,525 of PTLL01000056.1, forward strand.
GTGGGATTCGAACCCACGAAACGCTTGCACGTTTGCCAGTTTTCAAGACTAGTTGGTATAACATAACCCATTGATTTAAATAACTGAATCATTGGTGTTGGTTAGAGTGTTGGTTAGTTAGTGGCGGAGAGGGGGTCCGCCTTGTTTGGCTGAAACAAGCCAACTTATACCGTATTTTTAATTCTACCCATACTTCTACCCATGTTATGGTGCTCGTTAGATCAATGAACCTTGAGCACCTCTTCGCCAATACTCTATCGTAATGCAGACCTCAACGACACAGCCCATTCAAGGCCAAAGCTCCAGTGACTCCCAGGGAGTCGTGGCGTGGCCTGGTGAGGGTTTGGGTGTCATTGAAAGGAAGAGGCGCATCAGCGGCCATCCTAGACTCCTACAGACTCGGTTAGCGCC
>PTLL01000057.1 GCA_002938315.1 Alphaproteobacteria bacterium MarineAlpha3_Bin2
CTTGTTCAGCTCAGCTTGCGAGTATACCGATAAGTCCGTTCCCTTGGGGAAGTACTGTCTTAGCAGTCCATTGGTGTTCTCATTGGATCCACGTTGCCACGGACTCTGCGGATCGCAGAAGTAGACATCAATGTCGGTCGCCAAGGTAAACTGTTTGTGGGCCGCGAGTTCCTTGCCCCGATCCCAGGTCAGCGATTTGTACAGTTCCGTCGGCAGCTTCTTCGCCTGCTTGATGAGCGCTGATACGACCGTCCGCGTGTCCTTATTCACCACCTTCACCAACATCAGGTAACGCGTATGACGTTCGACCAGAGTCGCAATGTGGCTGTTATTCGATCCTGTGATGAGGTCGCCTTCCCAATGACCCGGCACTGCCCGATCTTCAACAGACGCCGGCCGCTCGCTGATCGAGATCATGTCCGTAATTTGCCCATGGGCGCCGCCTTTCTGGGTTGCCTGTTTGGATCGACGGATCGTGCGCTTCGAGCGAAGGCACTGAAGAAGCTCTTTCTTAAGTACACCGCGGGCTTGAACGAATAAGCTTCGATAGATCGTCTCGTGTGACACCTGGTAAGACCCATCCCCTGGATGTGCGCGCTTAAGCCATCCGGCGATCTGCTCCGGTGACCAGTTCAACCGGAGCTTCCTCGCCACCTCCCGGCATAACGGCGGATGGTTGGCCAGCTTACACCGCTTGCGCCGGCGCGCACTGTCCCAGGCTCTGTCATTGGCCAGGACGGCTCGGTATCGATCATAGCCACCATGGCGTCTGAGTTCACGACTCACCGTCGAGGGTGAGCGGCCCAGCAACCTGGCCATCGATCGGATCGACTGCTGGGCAACAATCCCTCGTGATATCTCCTCGCGTTCCGATAGTGTCAACGCCAGCCTCGAGCGACGGCGTGGCGCAGGCCGTATCCCTCCGTGCGGCGCCAGCTGAAAATAAATGGACGATGAGGGCTTGCCAAACGCCCGCCCAATCGCTCTCAACGACCCGACTCGCTGCCAGCGGTCCCACAACTCCGTCTTCTCTGCCGCACTAAATCCTCGACGATATCTTCGCTTCATCTACAGACACTCCATCTTTGCGTTTAAGATAAAGTGTTGCTTCGACCGGTTGAGGCGGCACCCCGAAAGCGGACATTCGTAGTCCATTGTCCGTCATTCCTTAGAACGGTCCAAGTTTGGACCACGCCTGTTTAGGGCGGCAGAAATTTTTGCATATATTTTTTCGACGTTTGTTCGCTTCGCCAGATTTTGTTCGGCAAGAGAGCAAAACTGCATGAAGGGTCGTCAATAGGGCGGTAATAGCGTTAGGGGGGTGGGGATCGCTGAATGCGTTTGATCTGGGGTAGGACCCTGATTACTTCTCTGGGCCGTTTGAAACCGCGCTACGTGCTTACCTGTTGCTTACCCGAAGAAAAATGGGTTAGCCGAATATCAGCTAACCCATTGAAAGAAATGGTGCCGCCTGCAGGATTCGAACCTGCGACCCCCGCATTACGAATGCGATGCTCTACCAACTGAGCTAAGGCGGCCCGGGTTTGGAAACTATGGCGGAAACCTACACCGGCCCCGGTTGGTGTCAAGAAAAACAAGGCGTGGCGAGGCCTACAATAGCGTCGAATCCCCGTCATAGGGAGTCATGTACCAGCCATCCGCTTGGGCCAAGGGGGCCGTCAGGTCCGGGTTGACCACCTTGTAAAAAAACGGGAACGTCGGCATCGGTCGCTCAAGGGGCTTGTGTGTTTTAACTGCGGCGCGAAGGTTTTCCGGAAGGCCGATGACTTCCAGGACATGACAGCGTTGCGCCAACCCATACTCATAGGCGGCGGCCAGCAGCGCACTAACAGCCGCCGCATCATCACCGGCGACGAAAACGTCGGCGATCTTTAACCGCTTCAGGCCGATTTCGGGCGCGTCCTCACGGACCAGGACAGCATAGCCTTCCAGCTTGCCGCCGTCTTCGCCGGGCCCGTGCAGGCAGATCAATCGCGTGTGTTCGGAAAAACGGCCGACGCTGAAATGCCATTTCAGCGCCGCCGCGCTTCTGTTGGCCAATACCCTTGCTGGATATTCCCCGCATTTGCGTTGCCACAGGTCATCGAAGCCGGCGTCGATCTCATCGGGCCGGATAATGGTAATGCCATCAAGGGCGGCAAACGGGCGGCGCCCAAAAAGCCTGAGCCGGGCATTGAGCACCATACCGCCGAGGATGCCGCCGAAAAACGACGCCATGCCGCCGTGGCCCTTTTTACGCAGCCCGGCGCGGACGAAACCGCCCCCGTCGATGACCCAAAACAGCACCTGGTCCAGGTCCGGTTGTGCCACCATTGAGGCGCCATGCCGCTCAAAAATACGCCGGGTCGGCTTGATTGCCGTGGTCACCATCAACAGGTCGACGTTGGTTTGGCCGAAATAGGCGTCGGCCAGGCGCGGGGCTTCGGTTCGGTAATTCTCATCTACCCCCCAGAGGCTGGCGTCGGACACGATCACCGGCTGGCCAGCGAATTCATACAGCAGCGGCACATTGCCGAAAAATCCGACCATCTTGCCTGCGTCTTCCAGTACCCAGCCGAGCGCCGGGTTGCTTTTCGCCGCTTGGATCGCCGGATTGGTGTTCCACAAATTGTTGAAATAGGCGCGAATGGCCTCGTCGCCTTCCGGCATGGTCAGCCCAAGCCGAACCAGCAACGCCGTCGCCTCGACGCAATCATCGAAGGTGGCGGCGCGCAGGGTTCCTTTATCCTTCATGTTCATGGTGGCCATCCGCCTACCGGGAAAAAAAATAACGCAGTTGGTAATTCTCCCAACCAGCGAGCAGATGGTCACGCGGAATCCCCATCAATGATGCCCCCTGGCGGACCGCGCCCCGGGTGGTAGCCAGGAAGGTCCGGTATCCGATACGGAGGGCGATGGCGGGATGATGGTCGGGTCGGTAGTCGATATTAGCGCGCCCGAAGGGGCAGCAGAAATGAACGCAGGCCCGGCCCAGTTCGGCTTCAATCAATTGCTTTGAGTCCGCTAATTCGGCTTCGACCCCATCGTCATCCAGGTCGATCAGGTGAACGTGGTTCATGGTGTGCGAACCGATGGTCATGCCGGCGTCGGCCATTTCCCGGCAATCGTCCCAACTGAGGAATTCCATCAGCAGGTCCCGGCTATCGTAAAACCCCAATAATTTTTCCCGATCGCGTTCCACCGAAGTGCCAATATAGCCGGCGGCAACAAAGAATGCCGCCGGGACGCCGTGATCGAGGAGGATCGGCACCGCGTTGGTGATCCAGTTTTTAAACCCATCGTCAAAAGAGACACAGAAATACCGGCCACTGATGGAGGCACCGGATTCCAGCATATTGACCGCATCATCCAAGCCGATAAAGTCTCCATGGGATGCCATAAAATCCAGTTGCCGGGCGAAGCCCGGGCGTTCATCGTCAAAAATATGGTGATAGAAGGGAAATCTGATCCAGCCTTCATTATCGTCGGGCGAGCGCCCGGCGGACAAGGCCAGGATGGCAGCTTTGCGGGCAACGCCGCGTGCCCGGTCCAACAACGATTGCCCGGCGATGAAATCCCGATAGGTCTTCACGGGCAAGGATGGGCGGATGTCAGTCAACCGGCCTCAATGCCTCTTGGTGGAAGCTGAACCGTTTCATGCCCATCGTCTTCCAGGCCTTGGCTTTCCTGAAGCCCCGCGCCTTCGGGTAGAGCCAGAATGCTTTCGGGAATGCGCCAGTCGAAACGATCAAACTCTTCGCACTTCCCACAGACCACCGACCAGGTGGCGACGGTGTTGCCGCAATGATCGCAAACCCATGCCGGATCGGCGGCGGCTTGCGACGCCCGCATTAACCATTCCCGCGCCAAGCCGGAATCCGCGTTTTCGATCTCTTCCAATTCCGCCATCATCCGGCAAATCCGGGCTTGCGGTAACGGGGCCGCCGCTAGGGCCTGTTCCAGGTATTGGCGCGCTTCACCCCAAAGCCTCACCTCAAGCGACGCACGCGCCAAGGCGATCAGGCTTTCCAGGTGCCGGGACTGCTTCTCCACCAGTTTTTCCGTCGCCCGCACCCTCTCGAGAGCATCGGAGGCATTCAGGGCCCTCCAATAGGGCCCGAGCAGGTCTTGATGGGGCGCGGCGCTCCAGGCCTCTTCGATCAGCTTTGCCGCTTTCTTGGCCTTGCCACCATCCCCCCATCGCCCGGCCAAATCGGCCACCGCTGGAATAAACCCGGGCGCCAGTTTGTTGGCATCACGCAAATGACCCAGCGCCACCTCACCGTCACCCGTATCCTGAGCCAGCAGGCTCAATTGATAGCTGAGAACCGCCTTGCGTCTTTTTGCATCATCTTTGCCAATCAGACTGCTGCGGGCCAAATCGTCACAGGTCACCCGGGCATCCAGCCACTGGCCGGTCCGGATTTGCAGATCGAACATGTTGGACGCCACCCAGGTGCTGTCCGGTTGCAGGCGGTGGGCGCGCCGGACCAGGGACAGGGCCTCGACCTTGTCGCCGCGCTTGATGGCTTGATTCAACAGCCCCCGGAGGCCGAGAAATTCCGTTTCCGGTCGCTTCACCATTGCCGTGAAGAACTTGCTGGCCGCCGCTTCGTCGCCCTTCATCTGGGCCGACTGGGCGGACACCAACATGGTCAACGGCGGTTCATCCAGTAATACGTCGGCGCGTTTGACCTGACGATCGGCTTCCATGGCATCGCCGGCGGCAACCGCAACCATGCCCCGGGTCAACGCCTGATACCCGCGCTGACGGCGCTTGGCCTTCCAGGCGCCGGCCATATTCCCCGGCGCGCGGCGAAGGAACAGCCAAAACCGGTATACCAAAGCCGAGGTAAAGGACGTCAGGACGATCGCGCCAAGCAAGAATGCCACCGTGGTGTCAATTCGATAGCCTCTCCATTCCAGCGAGACCAACCCCGGCAGGTCGGTCAATATCAAGGTTCCCCAAATAACGAAGCCTAGGATCGTGAAAAACACCAGGGCGCGAAACATCGGCGTTACCCCTTAACCGGCTTGATCTGCGTCAACATGGAAAGGGCGTGCAGATGTAGGCTGGTGACGGCACGTTCGGCGGCAAGCCGCGCCTTGGCGTCGCTGATCCACGGGGCGGCAACGGCCGCCGCTTTGGCATTTCCGGAAAGACCGTCCAAGGCAATGATGGCGGCTTTCAGGTCGGCTTTCTTGAGATGGTCCTCGGCGGCGGCGACCATGGCATCGATAGAGGTCACTTCACCTTTGCCGTCCACCCGTCGCCACGTCACCAACGAGGACAATCGGTTTGTGGCGCGGTCAAACCAGCCGGTTTCCTTAACCGTCCTGGAGACCTGTACGATCTTACCAGCCAAACCCTCGAAGCGGTCGATAAGAACGACCAAGGTCGGAATGCCGGTCTGAGCCCCCTTGGCCAGCACGACAATGCCGGTATTGAGATCCGGATTGTCACCGGCCAGCGCCTTCAAGGCATCCAGCGACTCTTTGAAGGGCGCCGGGGAGGTTATCGCTTGGCGAAGATCAGCCACCGCCAGCGCCACGGCTTTGGCGGTGGCGATGGAGTCGGTTTCCAGTTCTACGACAGGACTTGTCTCATCCTTCCCACTTATTGCTGGCGCCGGTTGAGCGTCATCAGCTGTTTCCTTGGCCAAGTCCATCGCCTTGGCGGCGTTATCCTTTTCCATCCGGTCCAGTCGCTTGGTTAACGCCTTGAGCGTATCGCCGCTTTCCTCCAGGGCATTAAGGCGTCCGGCCAAGGTTTCCAGGACCGGATCGGCACTGAATTTTTCCGTAGGTGGCGGCGTCGCCTCGGCCAGTCGCTTGGCCTTTTCGACTGATTGTTCGATGGATACCATACGTGCCATCAGACGGTCCAAGGATTGGCGCAACATTTTGCTCTCCGCCGCCATTTTTTCCATTGGTCCCGGCGAAGCGGGGGTGGGGGAAGGAGAAACGGACGTTGCCTTTTTGGCAGAAGAGTTGGGCCCGACGAGGGCCGACCAGTAATACCAGGTCATGTAGCCGCTGGCGCCAATCACCGTTAGAAAAAGCACCACCGAAACCGCCGCCAGGCTGCCGCGGGGCTTTGCCGCTGCCGCCTGAACCGCCTCGGGGGGCGTCGGGGGGGCAGCCTTGGAGGAATCCGGTTTTGGCTCCGGAACCTTGGCACTAACCCTGGCCTTGGCCTTGGCTTTAACCTTGGTCTTGGCTTTGGTATTAGCCTTTGCCTTCGCTTTGGTTTTTGGCCCTTTACTCATGGGTCATCCTCTTTAATAAATCGCCACTTCAGATTAACACGGTCACGCCAAGGCCTGGAAAAACAAAATCGAAAATCAATGGTACCGGCTTTATCCGCCGTTGCCACCGATGATGTCCAAAAGCGCCTGCTGATTAGGTCTCGGCGCCACTACCAAGTCTTTCCATGAAATAACCTGAGCATTATTGGCCACCGCCTGGCTAAGGCAATAGGCGACAACGGCGCGGCAATGTTCCGTCCTTCCCGCCGCCATCACCAGCCGGGTGAAAAGCGTTGCCGTCCGGGGCGAAAACAGCAATATCCCGTCCAGGGTTCCGGCGTCGAGTTCAACAAGGGTTTTCGGGCTTAAAGCGTCCGCCGCCGTCGCCTCATAGAGAACCAGGCGGCGAACCTCAAACCCGGCAGCTTCCAGTAATCCTGAAAGATCGCCGGCGACCCGGCTTGCGGCGATATGCAACAACGCCCCTTGACCAGGGTTCAGTTCGTTCTGAACTAGGGCCGCCAGGGTCTCGACATCGCCACCGGCGCTGGTCACGGCGATAAAGCCAAGGTCACGCGCCACCTGGGCCGACGCATCGCCGACCACGTAAACCGGGGTTTGGCGGTCCTCTTCACGCCGGGCAAAGGCGCGAACACCGTTGGCGCTTGTCATCAACAAAGCCTGGATGCCGGAAAGGTCCATTTCCGGGGCATCGATATCGACAATCGTCATCATCGGGTCCAAGATGGTCTCAAAGCCGCGCTCGTTCAGCAGCGCCGCTAACGGTTCGCCATCTTCACGGGGACGGGTGATCAACAGGCGCATTCCCTAGCATCCCCTCACTCGAAAAAATCCGGCCCGGCCCGAAGCCGTAATTCCTCACCGGCATCCCGGCCAAGGGCCTCGGCGATGCTAACGGGGCCGCTGCGGGTGGCCTTGATGATCTCGGAACCGTCGGCCTTGGCAACCAATCCGCGCAGGGTCAACACGCCGTCTTCGTTGATTTCCGCCAAGCCGCCGATGGGGGTCCGGCAGGAGCCGTCCAGCGCCGCCAGCATGGCGCGTTCCGCCATCACCCGGTTCCAGGACGGGCCGTGGTTGAGCCCCGCCACGGATTCCAACGCCGTGATGTCGCCGTCACGACAGGTGATGCCGATGGCGCCTTGTCCCACCGCCGGCAACAGAATGTCCGGTTCCAGAATTTCGGCCGCCACATCGGCCATACCCAAACGCTTCAAACCCGCCAGTGCCAGCAGGGTGGCGTCGGCTTCGCCATCGGCAAGTTTTTTGATCCGGGTCTGAACGTTGCCGCGAATGGATTCGACCCGTAAATCAGGACGGCGGGCCAAAATTTGTGCCTGTCGCCGGAGGGAAGACGTCCCGACCACCGAACCCGCCGGAAGCGTATCGAGACTATCGGCTTTGTCCGAAATGAAGGCATCGCGAGGGTCTTCCCGCTCCAGAAACACGGCCAGGACGATGCCGTCCGGCATCCTGGTTTCCAAGTCCTTGGTGGAATGCGCGGCGATATCAATACGGCCATCCAAAAGCGCCTCGTCGATTTCCTTGCTGAACAGGCCCTTGCCGCCGATATCGGCCAATGGCCGATCGAGCACTGTATCGCCGGTAGTCTGGATGACGACAATTTCCGTTTCCATGGCGCCCAGCAAGCCCTGGACTTGCTGGGCCTGGGCCAAGGCCAAGGGGCTACCGCGGGTGCCGATGCGTATTTTAGGGATTTCGTCCATTGGGCCTTGAAATATTGGTTTCGACTCGGCCTACAAGGTAAAGTCCGATGGCTTTTGGGTAAAAAGGTTTTTTAATAAATGATCGTTTTGGGCATCGAAACCAGTTGCGACGAAACCGCCGCCGCCGTGGTCAACGCGGACAGGCGGATTTTGGCCAATGAGGTTTTTTCCCAGATTGACGAGCACACCCCGTTCGGCGGCGTTGTACCGGAAGTGGCGGCGCGCGCACACCTGGAACTGATCGACGGCGTCATCGAAACAACGATTGAAAAAGCCGGGATAACTCTGGATGACCTGGACGCCGTCGCCGCCACCGGCGGCCCCGGACTGATCGGCGGCGTGCTGGTCGGGACGATGACGGCCAAGGCCATCGCCGCAGTCAAGGGCTGCCCGTTTATTGCCGTCAACCACCTGGAAGGGCACGCGCTGACGGCCCGGTTAACCGATGACGTCACCTTTCCCTACTTGTTGTTACTGGTTTCCGGCGGCCATTGCCAATTGCTGGTCGTTAAAGGCGTCGGTAACTACAAGCGCCTGGGCACCACCATTGACGATGCCTTGGGCGAGGCTTTCGATAAAACCGCGAAAATGCTGGGCCTGGGCTTTCCAGGTGGACCGGCAGTAGAACGGATAGCCACGGCGGGGGACGGTCAGCGTTTTTCCCTGCCGCGCCCCTTAATGGGACGGCCGGGAGCGGATTTCTCATTCTCCGGGCTCAAGACGAAAGTCCGCCAGACCATCGAAGGCCTGCCGCCCGGCGACCTTCAGGAACAGGATGTAGCTGATCTTTGCGCCTCGTTCCAGGTTGCGGCGGGCGACGTTCTCGCCGATCGCGTCGGCAACGCCATGGCCATATTCCAGGACCTTCACCCGGACACCGACCAGCCGGTTCTGGTTGTCGCCGGTGGCGTCGCCGCCAACCAAGTCCTGCGCCACCGGCTGCAATCACTTTCCAGTGAACAAGGCTTTCATTTCATCGCCCCGCCACCCAATCTTTGTACCGACAACGGGGCGATGATCGCCTGGGCCGGAATCGAAAGACTGCGCCTGGGCGACACCGACGCAATGAATTTCCGGCCAAGGCCGCGCTGGCCCCTGGACCCGGACGCCCCGCCGGCCTTGAGGGGAAATGGTGCCGCAGGGGCAAAGGCCTAAGATCATGGATCGTTAAGGAGGCGGCATGAAACGAATCGGCATCATTGGCGCAGGCGCCTGGGGAACGGCGCTGGCGCTCGTCGCACGGCGCGCCGGGCTGGACGTGGTGATCCAGGCACGGGAGGCCAACGTCGTCGATGCCATTAACGAAACCCAGGACAATAAAATATTTCTGCCCGGCGTGGCACTGGACAAGGGCATCCGCGCTACCGCCTCCATCGCCGACGCGATTGAAGGTGACGAGGGCGCCGCCGACGCCCTGTTGTTGACCGTTCCGGCGCAATTCCTGCGCGCCGCCATGGGCGAACTGGCGGACTCCATTAAGCCCGGTATCCCCATCGTTATCTGCGCCAAGGGCATCGAACAAGACACCGGGGCGTTGATGAGCGAAATCGCCGCCGAGGTGTTGACCGATACGCCGGTGTTGGTGTTGTCGGGACCGACCTTCGCCGCTGAGGTGGCTGCCGGGCTTCCGGCGGCGGTGACCTTGGCCTGCCAAGACGATGATTTAGCGGTTAAAGTGTCCGACGCCTTGGCCGGGCCGATGTTCCGTATCTACCGCTCCGATGACTTGATCGGCGCCCAGATTGGCGGCGCGGTCAAGAACGTGTTGGCCATCGGCTGTGGTATCGTTGACGGGCGCGGCCTTGGCGACAACGCCCGCGCCGCCCTGATCACCCGTGGGCTTTCTGAAATCGTTCGTTTGGGGTTGGCCAAGGGCGCCAGGGCCGAAACCCTTATGGGACTTTGCGGTATCGGTGACCTGGTGCTGACCTGCAACGCCATGCAGTCACGTAATTTCTCGCTCGGCGTCGCGCTGGGTCGTGGCGAAGCGCTCGCCAATATTCTCGATGCCCGTTCCTCAGTGGCCGAAGGGGTGTTTTCTGCCGCCTCGGTCAGCGGCCTGGCCCGGACTCTGGATGTGGACATGCCCCTTTGTCTGGCCGTGGATGGCATTCTCAATCATTTTGCCGACATCGACGCCACCATCGAAGGCTTGTTATCGCGGCCCATGAAACAGGAAACGGCACAAGAATAGTGAGCCGGGCGATGAATAAGACCCCAGCCGGTGCCGACCGACACCAAGGATTTAACCGAAACCTTGTTACTATTGCGCAAGGGGAAAATTTAACGACGCTCAAGGAGGAGAAATGTCTAATTTTTTCGCGATCACATGTACCGACAAACCCGGCCAACCCGAAGTGCGCCAGGAAACACGCCCCAATCACCTGGACTACCTGAACGGATTCGCGGGCCAGATGGTCGCCGCCGGACTGATGCCAGGGGATTAATTGTGAGCGACGACCAACCCCTTTGCCGCTTGGATGATATCCCGGACGGCGGATCTGACGGATTCTTTACCGAAACACCGGACGGGCGGCTTCTCTATATGGTCATCCGGCGAGGCGAGAAAGCCTTCGTCTACAAGAACGCCTGCCCGCACACCGGTATGCCGCTGGACTTCAAACCCGGCCGGTTTTTGACCAAAGATGGGACCCTAATTCATTGTTCCACCCACGGTGCCAAGTTCAAGATCGAGGACGGCGTTTGCATTTCCGGGCCGTGTCAGGGCGACAAGCTGAGACCGGTCAAAACAGAAATTCGGAGGGGCCACTTGTACCTTTTGTAATATTTGCGATAATTCCGGCAATCTAAAGCAAACTCCGTATCCGGGACATGGTCTAAGGAAAACGGGGATCCAGCCATATTGGGGAGGTCTTTGACAATGAGCGACAACACACTTTTTCCGGTGCCTGATGCGGTCGCCGCCAGCGCCCATATCAACAACGATCAATACCTTGAAATGTACAAGCGTTCGGTCGAAGACAACGAAGGCTTCTGGGGCGAACACGGCAAACGGATCGATTGGATCAAGCCCTATACCAAGGTCAAGGACGTCAATTTCAACAAACCCGACGTTTCCATAAAATGGTACGAGGACGGCACCCTGAATGCGTCGGCCAATTGCATCGACCGGCATTTGGAAACCCGCGGCGATCAGGTCGCCATCATCTGGGAAGGCGACGATCCCGGCGAAGACAAGAAAATCACCTACAAGGAGCTCCATTCCGAGGTCTGCCGGCTGTCCAACGCCATGAAGGCGCGCGGCATCAAGAAGGGTGATGTCGTCACCATCTACATGCCGATGATCCCGGAAGCCGCCTATGCGATGCTGGCCTGTGCCCGCATCGGCGCCATTCATTCCGTCGTTTTCGGCGGCTTTTCCCCGGATGCTTTGGCCGGCCGGATCAACGACTGCGATTCCAACTGCGTGATTACCGCCGATGAAGGTCTTCGCGGCGCCAAGCCGATCCCACTAAAAGCCAACACCGACGCCGCTTGTGAACAATGCCCCAGCGTCAAAACCGTGTTCGTGGTGGAACGGACCAAAGCCGACGTCAATTGGGTCGAAGACCGCGACGTTCGCTACTACGAAGCCGTGTCGGAAGCCTCGGACGATTGTCCGCCGGAGGAAATGAACGCCGAAGACCCGCTGTTTATCCTCTATACGTCCGGCTCCACCGGCAAGCCCAAGGGGGTTCTGCATACCACCGGCGGCTATATGGTCTACGCCTCGATGACCCACGAAATTATTTTCGATTACAAGGATGGCGAGGTTTATTGGTGCACGGCCGACGTCGGCTGGGTCACCGGCCACACCTATATCGTCTATGGACCGCTGGCCAACGGCGCGATCACGGTGATGTTCGAAGGGGTGCCCAATTACCCGGACGTCTCGCGCTTCTGGCAGGTCTGCGACAAGCATGACATTGCCATTTTCTACACCGCGCCGACGGCGCTCAGGGCTTTGATGCGCGAAGGCGACGAGCCGGTAAAGGCAACCAGCCGCAAATCCATCCGCTTGCTCGGCACCGTCGGGGAACCCATCAATCCGGAAGCCTGGATGTGGTATTACAACGTCGTCGGCGAACAACGCTGCCCCATTGTTGACACCTGGTGGCAGACCGAGACCGGCGGCATTCTGATCACGCCATTGCCGGGCGCCACCGACCTCAAACCCGGATCCGCGACGCGGCCGTTTTTCGGCATTCAGCCGATATTGGTCGACGACGACGGTAATGAACTGGAGGGGGCGACATCCGGCAACCTGTGCATCACCGACTCCTGGCCCGGCCAAATGCGATCCGTCTACAAGGATCACCCTCGCTTCGTTGAAACCTATTTTTCAACCTACCCCGGCAAATACTTCACCGGCGACGGCTGCCGCCGCGATGAAGACGGGTATTATTGGATCACCGGTCGCGTCGATGACGTCATCAATGTATCCGGTCACCGCATGGGCACGGCGGAAGTGGAAAGCGCCCTTGTCGCCCACGCCCAGGTCGCAGAGGCCGCCGTTGTCGGCGCCCCGCACGAGATCAAGGGCCAGGGCATTTACGCCTATGTGACTTTGAATGCGGGCGTCGAATCGTCAGACGACCTGCAAAAGGAACTGGTTCAATGGGTGCGGAAGGAAATCGGGCCAATTGCATCGCCGGACTGGCTGCAATGGGCGCCGGGGCTGCCGAAAACGCGGTCCGGCAAAATCATGCGCCGCATTCTGCGCAAGATCGCCGAAAACGATTATTCCAACCTAGGCGACACCTCGACCCTGGCCGACCCGGCCGTGGTCGACGATCTGGTCGATAACCGTCAGAATCGCTAGAGCAAATCCCGAGCAAATGGACACATTTGCGACGACGAATTTGCGGTAAAAAATCAACCGCCGCGGCTGATCAACAGCCGTTTGACCCGGTGCAGGTTTTTCTCGATGACCGCAGCCTTTTTGGGAATGCCCTGTTGGCGGTAGATTTCCGTCGCGCCCCCGAAGCAGTCGGTGGCCTCCCTTACCCGGGCTTGCCCTCTATTCCGGCCAGGATGTAGAGCACCTTGCCCAAATGGGTCTGCGCTGAGCTCCACTCACTGGCGTGGGTCTTAGCGCTGACCTTACCACCCTTGTCATTGGATAGTGGGGATAGCAGAATTTTCGGCGTCGTCGCCTCACCGCCGGAAGGAATAAACGCTTTTTCGGAAAGCCTCTCCGAGGATCTCTTTTTCTTTTTGCCTGACCCAAAAGAGGTCAACCATCCAAAAAACGACATGCGTCTGTCCTGCCCCAGTATTGACCGTTTAAGCGGCCGGTTATCGTTGTATTACCCAAAACCGCGCACTCAACCGGACATCACCAAAAAGCCGCGCCGGTTGACCGATGTTACGGGCTTTTTTCTTGTTATTTTCAAGAATGATGCCGTAGAAGACAGGCCGGGGCAACGGATTTTCGCCTCCTAAAATTAAGGCAAGCGACGTATTGCCGGTATTTAAGAATACCGGCGCGATCCCGACGGACTTCTTAAAAATCGATGGCCCGGCCTTTTCTTTCCCAGTCGCCATAACGGGTCGGCTCGGGCCCCTTAGGGCCGCCGGTCTCGATTTTTTCGGTTATTTCGGGAAGGGGCTTCCCGGTTTTCTTCTTTTTCTTTTCGCCCGGAGTGTCTTGTTTAGGGCGGTATTTCGTTTTGTTTGGTTTACTCATGCAGGGCACGCCTCCGTTTCGGGGTCCCTCCGAACCTTTGAAGACTATTGCTCCAATGTGCCTGATAAGGCAAGAACAACGCCATGACGACGAGCATTCCGTCCGCCCGTTCAGTGGCCTTCGATCTTTTAGCGGCAGTGCTCCGCCAGAAGAAGTCCCTGGATCAAGCCCTTGCTGAAAATTCTAACCTTGGCGGGCTTGAGGTCCGCGACCGTGGCTTTGCCCGCTCCATCACCGCAACCACGCTTCGCCGTCTAGGCCAAATCGACGCCTTGATCGATATTGCGCTCGACCGGCCCATACCCAAAAAAGCCCAAGGCGCCCACGATCTCCTCCGCCTGGGCCTCACCCAGCTTCTTTTTTTAGGCACCCCGCCCCACGCCGCCATTTCGACAACCGTGGATCTGGCCCAGGCCCTTGGCCACGGCCCACACAAATCCCTCATCAACGCCATCCTGCGGCGGTTTAGCCGCGAGGGAGCAGAACTGGTCAACAACCAGGACGCTGCCCGTCTGAACACCCCGGATTGGTTATGGGACGCCTGGACCGCTGCTTATGGACAGAACACTTGCCGCAGCATCGCGGAAGCCCACCTTACCGAAGCTCCCCTTGATATCACCGTTAAAGGAGAAGCCCTAGAGGACAAAACGGCCTGGGCAGAAAAACTCGATGCTCGTCTTTTGCCGACGGGTAGCTTGCGGCGTAATGCCGGTGGAATGGTCAACTCGCTTGAAGGTTTTGAAGAAGGCGTCTGGTGGGTACAGGACGCCGCCGCCGCGTTGCCGGTTAGGCTTCTTGGCGACGTCAAGGGAAAGCACGTTATCGACCTTTGTGCCGCGCCGGGCGGCAAAACGGCGCAGCTGGCGGCGGCGGGGGCGCGAGTGACCGCCGTTGATCGTTCCGAAAAGCGGTTGCTTCTGATGCGGGAAAATTTGGACCGTCTTGGTCTTGATGCAAAATTGGTGAATGCCGATGCCGTGGACTGGCGTCCCGATGAGGTGGCGGATGGGGCCGCCGACGCCATTTTGGTTGACGCACCCTGTTCATCCACCGGCACCATCCGCCGCCATCCCGATGTGGCGAGACTGAGGGCCCCTGAAGACGTCAGTAAGCTTTCCCGCCTACAGGACCGGTTACTGGCCGCCGCCGTGG
This sequence comes from Alphaproteobacteria bacterium MarineAlpha3_Bin2, assembly GCA_002938315.1. Classification (GTDB taxonomy): domain Bacteria; phylum Pseudomonadota; class Alphaproteobacteria; order Rhodospirillales; family Casp-alpha2; genus Casp-alpha2. The sequence goes on from PTLL01000057.1 coordinate 14,838, forward strand.
ATATGATCCGGCCGGGAGGCGATATCGTCTATTGTTCGTGTTCCCTGCAACCGGA
>PTLL01000058.1 GCA_002938315.1 Alphaproteobacteria bacterium MarineAlpha3_Bin2
GGGGGACGATTATGGGAAAAATTCCATTTTTTGACGATTTTAAAAATAATATTTTACATATGCATATGAAATAAATAGATTAAATGGATTGTTGACAAAGGGGGAAATTTCCCACTAGGGTGCGCGCCATGAGCATCCCTTCTGAATTGTTGCAGGAAATCGACGCCTTCCTCCTGGCTAACGGCATGGCGGATACCACCTTCGGGCGGCAGGTCGCTAATGACGGCAAGCTGATTGCAAGGTTGCGCAGCGGCAAAGGCATCACCACAAGCACCGTTGAAAAAATCAGGGACTACATCAAAACCAACACCAGCCCCGGCGGGGCGCCGGATGCCCTCCCCGCTTCTCCCGAGGTTTTAGAGCGTATCGCCGGTGCCCTGGAACGATTGGCCCCTGAGGCGAAAGCCGGCGACAATCTGGGCGATGCCGACGCCTTCGTATGGCATGCCGACGGTCTGCGCCTGGAAGCGGTGAAAAAGGTCAGCCGAATCGATATTATCCTGTTGAAGGGAATTGACGAACAGGCGGACCGCCTTCTCGACAACACCCTGCGCTTCGCCAAGGGCCTGCCCGCCAACAACGCCTTGTTGTGGGGCGCGCGCGGCACCGGCAAAAGCTCGCTGGTCAAGGCGGTCCACGCGAAAGTCCTGAAAAAATTCCCGAAATTGGCATTGGTGGAAATCCACCGTGAGGATTTACCGACGCTGCCGAAACTATTGTCCTTGTTGCGCCAATCAGATCGTTACTGCCTGTTGTTCTGCGACGACCTCAGCTTCGAGAGCTCGGATGCATCCTACAAATCGCTCAAGGCGGTGTTGGAAGGCGGCATCGAAGGCCGCCCCGACAACGTGATTTTTTATGCGACCTCCAACCGTCGTCACCTGATGGCCCGTGACATGATCGAGAATGAACGCTCCACCGCCATCAACCCATCCGAGGCGGTCGAGGAAAAGGTATCGCTGTCGGACCGGTTCGGCCTGTGGCTGGGCTTCCACAACCACGACCAGGATACCTATCTGGCCATCGTCGACGGCTATGCCAAGCACTTCAAATTGAAGAGTCCCAAAATCAACCTGAAGGCGGAAGCCATCGAATGGTCGATGACACGCGGCTCACGCTCGGGCCGCGTCGCCTGGCAGTATATCCAGGACCTCGCCGGGCGCCTGGGCAAGCCACTGGGTTAGGCCGCCCTCACCGCCCAGCGGTGGCAACATTGTCGTACCCAACGATCTCGCGAATCAGTTTCTTGCGCACCGCGATCTCGAAATCCCTGAAATCGTAGGCCGGAACATAAAAAGCGCCCGGCCCACCGATTGCATTTTCTTTGAAAAAGATTTCCAGTTCCGGCCATTCGCCAACGATAGGCAAGCCGTTGACGGTAATTCGCCGGGCTAACGCCTGGGCACGACCGACGACGGCATCCAGCCCGTCCTTGTCGCTGCCGTCCGCCGAAAGGTCAATGACGCGGCGGTCACTGACAAATTTATTCGTCTCAAGCGAACTGACCCCATACAGAATCGCGTCGCCGAGCGCCGTTCCCCCATAGAAAACCTCACGCGGGTGATCCTCCAGTCGTTTGGCGAAGGCTTCGATGTCTTGTTTGGTTTGGATCATGGTCCACTGCACGATCTTTTCTTTGAACTCTGGACCGCTCCATTCCACGTACGCAAGGGCGATCCTGCCCTTTGGCCCGAAACGAATGGAATCGATCACCCGCCGGTCAAAAAGCGCCTTGGCATATCCACGCCGTTGCAACAGAAATTCGTCATACTCAATGCTGCCCGACCCATCGGCCATCAGGTTCAGTTCCAGATCGACCTTGATTTTTTCCTGGGCCGCCGCCGGCCAGGATAAGGGCAAGGGCAAAGACAGAGCCAACAATAAAACGATCCAAATCCGGTTCATCATATCGCCTCCTTTCCTCAAACCCCGCGCAGGTATTTGCGGGGGACGGTGACCCGTCAGAATTTCTGCGCCTGCACCAAATAGGATGATATTTTGTCTTCGCCGAGCGATATACAAGCTTCCAAGCGATGCAGGCCCTCGACCAGCACGAAACGGCCCTTGCCTTGGCGAACCTGGATCGGCACTTTGTGGCCGTTCTCTAAAATGTCTTCGGCCAGCGCCCCCACCTTTACCGAGTCCAAGGTTTTTCGCCGTTTGACCGGCACATAGATTTCGCTGATGAGGATTTTCTGAAGCTTCAGCATGTAAATTTCCTGCGTTTGGATGACTTTATTATCAACAACGTCCGCCCCTTTCCTCCTCAAACGCCGCGAAGGTACTTCCTCGGGTCCTTGGCGGTGCGGCCGCGGCGCATTTCGAAATGCAGCTGCGGGTTTTTGACGCTGCCGGTGGATCCGACGGTGGCGATTTGCTGGCCCTTGGCCACCTTATCGCCGCGCTTCGCCAACACGGTGTCATTATGAGCATAGGCGCTAACCCAGCCGTTGGCGTGCTTAATCAACAACAAATTGCCGAAGCCGCGAAGTTCATTGCCGGCATAAACTACGACGCCGTTTTCCGTCGCCTTGACCGGCGTGCCACGCTTGGCGGCAATATTAATACCGTCATTGCGCAGGCCCTTGGCCTTGAAGCCGAAACCGGACACCACCCTTCCCCGCACCGGCCAGATAAAGCCGTTGCCGGTAACCGCCGGCGGTTGCGGCACCGCCTTCGGGGGAGGCCGCCTGGGTAAGCGTTTGATCACCGCCACTTTGGTGCCTGCGCGGGGCTTCGGTTCCTCCGCCTTGGCCACCGGCAGCACCAGGACCCGGCCGATTTGAATATCATAGGGCGGTTTCAGCCCATTGGCCCGCGCCATGGCATGGGGGCTGACCCGATACCTGAGGGCGATGCCGTAAAAGGTCTCGCCGCGGGTAACGGTATGTTGACGGCCCCGGGGCAGCGCCACCCGTTGGCCTGCCTTCAGATGATACGGCGGCGCCAGGCGATTGGCCTCGATAATGGCGCGGACCGGCACCCGGTGACGGCGCGACAACGCATAGACCGTATCGCCGCGCCCGGCGACCACCGCCGTGGCGGCGGTGAAGGCGGTGTTGGAAGGTGATACTGTCGTCGGTGGCGGTTGCTGTCTAGGAGCGTTGGCATCCTGGGGGCCACGGCTGGAGAAGGGACCACCAGACGGCGGCCATTCGACGGACCCGCAACCGCTGACAAACAGCAACCCGGCAAAAAGAAAGATAAGCCTCATACCCGGATTATCGCCCAAGGCCGCCTTTGCCATCAACGCCGGGCCGCAAAGTCCACGCCCAAGCGGCCCCCGGCCCTCATGGGCCGGCGAGACCGGCTATAAGGGGCACGAATCGGGTCGGTCCCAATTCCTCGGTTTCGATGCCGTCTTCCCCCCGCCTGAGCTTTAACAAGTACTGATCGTTTTCATCCAGCCCGACGGGAACGATCATTATCCCGCCCTCGGCCAATTGCCCGAGCAAGGCATCCGGCACGTCGGCAGCCGCCGCGGTGACCATGATTCTCTCAAAAGGTGCCTGTTCGGGCCAGCCGAGGCTGCCGTCGCCGGCCTGGGTGGTAATATTGACGAGCCCTAATTCCTGGAACCGGTCTTCGGCATCCTGTAACAGGGCCGGATGGCGTTCGATACTGTAAAGCCGCCGGCACAATTGCGCCAACACCGCCGCCTGATAGCCGGACCCGGTGCCGATCTCCAGCACCTTCATACGGTCCGTGATTTCCAGGGCCTCGGTCATCTTCGCCACGACGGCAGGCGCACTGAGCGTTTGTTGATAACCGATGGGGAGGGTCGCGTCTTCATAGGCCTGGGCCTTAAAGTGATCGGTCAGGAACAGCTCGCGCGGGGTCGCTTCCATTGCCGCCAATACGCCCCCATCCGCAACCCCCGCTTGGCGCAGGTCCTGCATCATTTTTGCCCTGGCCGCCGCCGGCGTCACGTGAAACGGGCCTTCAGTTTTTTCAGGGTCGGGCCATGGGTCAGGTCCATGGTCAATGGCGTCACCGAAACCGAGGCCCGGTTGATGGCCTCCAGGTCATTGCCCTTGCGGTAATGTTCTTCGCGCCGTTGCGCCCCGATCCAGTAATAGGTCTCACCTCTTGGATCGGTGCCACTGACCAGGTCGCTGCCGATCTTGCGGCGGCCCTGGCGCGCAATTTCGATGCCGGTCACATTGGCCGCCGTCACGTCGGGAAAGTTGACGTTGATCAACACGCCTTGAGGCCACATCTCGGCGGTGAGTTTCTTCAACACCTTCCCCGCCCATTTTTCCGCCGTCGCCCATTTGACCGGATGACCGTCGGTATACACCTGGCTGAAGGAAATGGAGGGAATACCCAAAAGGGTGCCTTCCATGGCCGCGGCCACGGTGCCGGAATAGGTCACATCTTCGCCCAGGTTGCCGCCCCGGTTAATTCCGGAAATGACCAGATCCGGCGGCGTATCTTTCATGATTTTGTTGATCCCCATGAGCACGCAATCGGTAGGGGTACCGTCAATGGCGTAGCGATGCTCGTACATATTGCGGATGCGTAGCGGACGACGCAGGGTCAACGAATGACTGGTCGCGGACTGCTCGGTTTCCGGCGCCACCACCCAGACTTCGCGGACCAAGGGGGCGAGGACGCTTTCCAACAACTTCAGCCCCGGCGCATTGATGCCGTCGTCGTTGGAGACGAGAACCCGTGCTCGGGCGAGACTGAATTTTTTAGCCGCCATTCGCCGGGATCACCTCAAGTCCACCCATGTAGGGGCGCAGCGCGTCGGGCACGACGACGGAGCCATCGGCCTGCTGATAATTTTCCAGCACCGCGATCAGGGTGCGGCCTACCGCCAGCCCTGAGCCGTTGAGGGTATGGACGAATTGGGTGCCATTTTCGCCTTTTTCCCGGAACCGGGCTTTCATCCGCCGGGCCTGAAAATCGCCGCAGTTGGAACAACTTGAAATCTCGCGGTATTTGTCCTGGCCCGGCAACCAGACCTCGATGTCGTAGGTTTTTTGCGCGCCAAAGCCCATGTCGCCGGTGCTGAGCACGACGGTACGGTATGCAAGACCGAGGCGTTTCAACACCTCTTCGGCACAATTTGTCATGCGCTCAAGTTCTTCGTTGGAGGTCTCGGGTGCGCTGACGGTAACCATTTCGACCTTGGTGAACTGGTGCTGGCGGATCATGCCGCGGGTATCCTTGCCCGCCGCCCCTGCTTCAGACCGGAAACACCAGGTCATCGCCGTATAGCGCCTGGGTAGATAGGCGGCCTCGATGATTTGGCCAGCGACGATATTGGTCAGCGGCACCTCGGCGGTGGGAATCATCCATAGGCCGTCTTCGGTTCTGAATAGATCCTCGCCGAACTTGGGCAATTGGCCGGTACCGAACATGGCGCTATCGTTGACCAGCGCGGGTGGATTGACCTCGGTCAGATCGTGTTCGATGGTGTGCAGATCGAGCATAAAATTGGCCAGGGCGCGTTCCATGTGCGCCAGCGCGCCGGACAGCAGCACGAACCGGGCGCCGGACATCCTGGCTGCGGTCTCGAAATCCATCAGGCCTAAGGCCTCGCCGATGTCGAAGTGTTCCTTGGGATCGAAATCAAAAGTAGGTTTATCGCCCCAGGTGCGGACTTCTTCATTAGACGCCTCATCGGGGCCGTCGGGAACATCGTCGGCGGGTAGGTTGGGAAGCTCGGATAACGCCTTTTCTAGCGCCGCCGTTGCCGCCTCGGCCGCCTTTTCGGCCTCGGCTTCGGCGGTCTTAGTCTTGGAAACCGCATCCATAATGTCTTGAGCGTCTTCACCCTTGGCCTTGGCCGCGCCGATTTCCTTGGACAGCCGGTTACGCTCGGCCTGGATATCCTGGGCCTTGGTCTGCGCCTCGCGGCGCGTGGCGTCCAGTGCGATCAGCCCCGCCGCTTGAGGCTCAAGCCCCCGACGTTCCATACCACGGTCGAATTCTTCCGGGTTATCACGAATCCACTTAATATCAAACATGCGGCTTCAATCCTTAGGCGTAAGCCGGGCCTTACGGAGAGGCGAGATCGTCGGCTTCGTCGGACTCATCCATATCAACGACGTCCTCTTCTTCTTCGTCCTCGTCGTCATCATCCTCTTCGTCTTCGTCGACATCGCCGCGTTTTTTCTCAACAATCTTGACCGAGATGATCGAAATCTCATAGAGCAACATGGTCGGCAGCGCTAGACCGATCTGGCTGATGACATCGGGCGGCGTCAGGATGGCGGCGGCGACGAAGGCTAGCACAATGGCGTACTTGCGCTTTTCCTTCATGCCCTTGGAGGTGACCATGCCGACCCGGCCCAGCAGGGTCATCACCACTGGCAGCTCAAAACACAGCCCAAAAGCGAAAATCAGCCGCATCACCAACGACAGGTATTGATCGACCTTGGCTTCCAGTTGAATAGGCAAGGCGCCGGCGCCGCCCACGGATTCGAAGCTGAGGAAGAACGACCAAGCCAGTGGAAAGATGAAGTAATACACCAGCGCGCCGCCCATGAAGAACAGTATCGGCGTCGCGATCAAGAACGGCGCGAATGCTTTTTTCTCATTCTTGTAAAGGCCCGGCGCAATGAACATCCAGATTTGAATGGCGATAAAAGGGAACGACAAGAACAGGGCGGCGAAAAAGGCAACCTTGATATAGGTGAAAAACGCTTCATGCAGGGCGGTAAAGATCAGCCGGCGCTGACCGCCCATCTTTTCGAGAACGTCGGCTAGTGGCGCGACCAGGAAATTATAGAGATCGGGTGCGAAGTAATAGCAGATGAAAAATAGCACCAGGATGGCGATCGCCGATGTCAACAAGCGGCTGCGCAATTCGATCAGGTGATCCAGCAGCGGCATCGATCTTTCATCGGTATCGGTATCGGTATCGGTTTCGCTCACGGCCCGTTACCCCTTGACTTTGGCTGCGCCGGCCGGGGCCTTGGCGGCTGATTTGGTTTTCCCAACTTTTTTCGGTTTTGTTTTCGCTTTATTCGCCGGGGCATTCTTTGTTGGAGTCTTTTTTGCCTTGCCCTTGGACGTCTTGGCTTTGCCCTTGGCCTTTTTATGTGCTTTTTTATCGGGGCTGGTGATGGATTTGAAATCCTGTTCCGCGGCGATCATCTCACTTCGTAAATCGGAATCCAGGTCCAATTCCTCCATGTCCAGATCGGCGGCGTCCTGGATGTGTTTGGCGATATCCAATCCATCGCCGTCGATTTTATCCTTCAGATCATCCAGTTCGGCTTCCCGGATGACATCATCCATGCCGTCCTGAAGGTCGCGCGCCATGGAGCGCGCCTTGCGGATACCTTTACTAATGGCCCGAATGGCGCTCGGCAGGTCCTTGGGACCGATGACGATGATGGCGAGTACGGCAAGGATAAACAGTTCTTGCCAGCCGATGTCGAACATGGCGGATCAAAGCTCCCGGCGGATGGCTTGGTTGGCGCGGTGAAAAGGGTAAGACAAAAGTTGGAGAGCCCCCAAAAAAACGGTTAGTTTTTCGCCGCTTCGTCTTTCTTTTCTTCCGGTTGAACGGTCTCGGTTTGCTCCGACTTCAGGGTTTTGACATCGTCTTCCGTCACCGCCCCTTCCCCCTCTTCCTCCTTCATGCCTTTTTTGAAGGATTTCAATCCTTTGCCGAAATCGCCCATCAGCCGGGAAATCTTGCCGCCACCGCCGAACAACACCAAAACGACGGCCAGAACGATCAGCCAGTGCCAAATACTAAACGTACCCATAAAAGTTATCTCACCCAGTTAATATAAGAATTTGGTGGCGGATAATGGCAGAAAGCCTAGGACGGGGCAATGCGCGGAATACAAATGGCTTAAGAACCTGGGAAGCCTAGCAAACCCGGTATTTGAAGTTCACAGGGGTGTCGCCTCGCCGTCATCGGGATCGAGCGATTCGGACGTCTCCGATTCATCCGGATCCTCGTCCTCGATGCCATTATCATTGTCTATCAATTCCAACTGCGTTCCCTGCTCTTCTGCAGTATCTTCGGCCTCCTCGGTGGTATCGGCGGCGGCTGAATAGACACTGATGGCCGGTCCTGAATCCAACAGACCCGCCGCCTTCAGTTCCTCCATGCCGGGCAGGTCTCGGACGTCTTCGATCCCGAAATGGTCGAGGAAGCCGTCGGTCGTGCCCCAGGTCATCGGCCGTCCCGGCGTCCGCCTTCGACCCTTAGGTTTAATCCAGTCGGCCTCCAACAACACATCCAGCGTCCCCCTGCTGAGGCCGACGCCGCGGACCTCTTCGATCTCGGCGCGGGTGATGGGCTGGTGATAAGCGATAATGGCCAGCGTTTCGACCGCCGCGCGGCTCAGCTTCCGGGGCACATCGATTTCCTTGTTCAACTGCTGAGCCAAGTCAGGCGCGGTGCGAAAGGCCCAGGACTTGCCGGCGCGCACCAGATTGACGCCCCGGTCCGCATATTGCGCCTCGAGCGCCGACAGCATGGCTTTAAGGTCGGTGTCTTCGGGCAGCCGGTAAGCGAGCGCGCGTTCCGAAAGCGGTTCGGCGGAGGCAAACAGGATAGCCTCCAACAGCCTCAGGTGTTGGGGGTCGATAGGTGCCTCAGGGGATTCTTCCGGCTGCTCTTCCGGAGTATTATCCTGTGGCGATTCAGAAGTATTCATCAATCGTGGAACTCCGCCTTACTTGCATCCCCGCCGCGTGCGTTCGTATCAGCCGCTTTCAGGTATATCGGCCCGAACGGCCCCGATTGGCGCAACTTGATCTTGCCCTCACGGGCCAATTCCAGACTGGCGGTAAATGTCGAGGCAATAGCCGAACGCTGGACCAGCCCTTCCAATACACCCTCGGGCAGGAAGTGCCAGAGACTCTCCCAATCGGGAGACGAGCCAAGCAACGATTGCAACCGATGCAGCGCGTCCTCGACGGTGAAGATTTCAAAAGCTTCGATATGAAGGGTGCCACCCTCAATCCGCCGCTTCTGATTCCCATAGGCCCTCAGTAAATCATACAGGGTCACTTCCAGGACCGGATTGATTAAGGCCCGGAATGTTTCCGGCGCCCCGCGACGGAAGAATTCCCGACCCAGGTGAGACCGCGCCATCAGTTTTTGACCGGCGTCCTGCATGGCCTCCAACCGGCGTAATTGGAAGGCTAACGCGGCCGCCATCTGTTCGCCGGTGGGTTCGTCCTCTTCGCCTAGGTCGGGAAGCAGCAGCCGCGATTTCAGATACGCCAGCCACGCCGCCATCACCAGGTAATCGGCAGCCAGTTCCAAATTCGACCGCCGCACCTTGGCGACAAATTCAAGGTACTGATCGGCCAGCGCCAGGATCGAAATTTTGGTCAGGTCCAGCTTGTGTTCGCGGGCCAGCGTCAACAGGACGTCGATGGGGCCTTCGTAACCGTCCAGATCAACGACGAAGGACCCCCTGGTGGATTCGCTCTCAGCCGCATCGGTGAAGTCGTCGGCCTTATCGATTGTTTCAGTTTCTTCCATTAACTCTCCAAAGCCTTCCCCTGGCCAGTCAAAGGTGCCCCGTCATGGTAAACACGATCTCCATAAGATACTCCGTCGGCACCCCGACAAGCCACCAGAACACGTTTAAGTCCACCCCCAATTTATCCCCAATCCAGGGCAGGATGAAGATGGCGGCTAAAATGATCAGGAATCCCGCCCTTTCCAGCCGTGCCAGGGGCCTTGCCAGGGATGCCGGTAAAATTCCTACCGCCACACGGCCGCCGTCCAAAGGGGGCAATGGAAGCATATTAAAGACGCAAAGCAGCAAGTTGATTCGGACCGAATTCACCAGATTGTAGCCGACCCACTGATACACATCGCCGGATAAAAAGGTCAATCCATGCATCAAGACCGCCGACAGTATCGCCAGGATCAGGTTAGACCCCGGGCCGGCGGCGGCGACAATCACCATGTCCCGGCGCGGCTGCCTAAGCGCCCTAAAATCAACTGGCACCGGCTTGGCAAACCCGAACATTATCCGTCCGCCAGATGCAAACAGTAAAAGCGCCGGCAACAATATGGTGCCGAAGGGATCGATATGGCGGAACGGATTGAACGTTACCCGGCCCATGCGATAGGCAGTATCGTCCCCTAACCGCCAAGCGACCCAGCCGTGGGCAGCTTCGTGGAAGGTCACGGCTATCAGCACCGGCAATACCCATACCGACGCCGTCAGCGCCATGCCCTGCCAATCCATCACCGAGATCCCCCAGAACCGAAATCGCCGGTCAGGATTTCATCCAAGCGCACCTGGGCCGCCTCCTGGTCCCAATCTCCGCCGCCGCCGAGCATGGATTGACCGCGCACCAGGCGCGCCGACGCCTCACTGGTTAAGGGGCGCAGCCCCTTGGCGACGTCTTCCATCTCCATCATCTCGCCGGAACAGTGCAGAACCAGGTCACACCCGGCGGCCAGGGACTGCGCTGCACGGTCGGCGAACGGGCCGCCCAAGGCTTTCATGCCGATGTCGTCAGACACCAGCACGCCGTCGAAACCGATGGCGCCGCGAATAGTGTCCTTGATCACCGTGGCCGACGTGGTCGCTGGGTAATCGGTGTCGAGCGCCGAATACACTACATGCGCCGTCATCGCCCAGGGCATATGCTGGAGTGCCTGAAAGGGACTAAAATCAAAGGCCGAAAGATCACCGGCGGCGGCATCCACCACCGGCAGTTCAAGGTGACTGTCGGCGACGGCGCGGCCATGGCCGGGAATATGCTTGATGACCGGCACCACGCCTCTGGATAAAAACCCTTCGCATACGACCAACCCCAACGTCGCCACGGTATCCGGGTCATCGCCATAGGCGCGGTCACCGATAATTTCATGGGCGCCCGCCACCGGGACGTCGAGAACAGGGGCGCAATCGACGTTGATGCCCAAGTTGGCCAGATCGGCGGCGATCAGTTCCGCGTTCAAGCGCGCCGCTTCCGTTGCCAGGGCCATATCCCGCGCCGCCAAGGCCTTAAAAATTGCCGCCGACGGGCGATCCAGCCAATGCGGCGGGCCCAAACGCTGGACCCGGCCGCCTTCCTGATCGATCAGAATGGGTGAATCCACCCGCCCCAATAGGTCCCGAAGTGCGGTGACCAGCGCGGCCAGCTGTTCTGGATCTTGACAGTTCCGTCCGAACAGGATGAAACCTGCCGGGCGGACCTCGGCGAAAAAAGCCTTTTCCGCGTCTGTCAACGCAGCCCCCGAACACCCGTAGATCACGGCACTGGGCGGGTTGATATCTTTAGGCTGAGGCAATTTAACGCGGGGGCTTAATGATGAGGCAACCGATCTTACGCTTGGTCAATTGCTGACAAAGTGTACGTGCGGCCGTTTCGTTGGCGATGGGGCCGGCCCGAAGCCGGTAAAAGATGCCCTTGCCAGGCCCTAAATCAGCCTTGGTCACGATCAGACCCAAACTCCCCAACAGGTCCTTATTCTTTGTTTTAAGGCGATCCCACTCATTACGCACGCCTTTCGACGAGCGGGCGGCGGCAAGCTGGATAAGGTAGGAATTGCTTCGGGGCACCGGTGCTGCCTTTTGAGGCGTCGCCGCAAGCTCTGTCTTTTTCACCGCCGTCACGGGCGACGCGGCAGGTGCCGGTGCCGGCGCCGGTTTGGCCACGGTGGTTTTCGGTGCGGGCGATGACGGGGTGGTCGAAGACGCTGTGGTTGAAGACGCTGTGGTTGAAGACGGGGGTGCCTTCGGTGGTGGTGGTGGTGGCGCCGGGCGCTTGGCGGTTTTAACATCTTTCACCGTCGGCACCTTGGCGACGGGATTCGTTTTTGGCGTCGGTTTAGGAACGGCCGGTTTCAGCTTCTCAGCCATGGGTTTTTCCAGGGTCTTTGGGAACGCCGGTTTCGGTAGCGGCTGCTCGGGCGGCGGCAACAAGCTTTCAGGCCCCCTGCCCTCACTCCCTTCGGTAGATTTGTTCATCCGGCCGTACACCAGCATGTCACGGTTGGGAACCTTGAGACCGCCTGGGTTTTCAGGCTTGACCTTGACCGGCCCCGGCGCTGCCTTGACCAAGGGAACCCCGCTTTCACCACCACCGACAAATAGCATCAGGCCGTCACCGTAACGATCCCAGGCGACGGCGCCACCGCCAACCACGACGAGAAGTACGACCAGCTTGAGCCCAAAGCGGCTTTTTGTCGCCACCGGTGCCACCGGTTCGAATTCCGGCGCATCCGAGGCCGTGACTTTGATCTCTCTGGTGTCTGAATCGGTCATTGGCGGAGTCCTGAGGACCGGGATAATAAATATGCGCGAATCGGTCCTATTATATTTGATCTTGGCAAAAAGCGTTATTTGGTTATTTCGCCTACGTCCAAAAGCCGCCGGTGTTCTTCCAGCGCGTACCGGTCTGTCATACCGGCAACGTAGTCGGCCACCATCTGGGCGGCAATTTCCGGTGAGACGCCGTCCAGCTTATTCCGCCACTCATCAGGCAGACGGTCCGGGTCTTCTTGGAACGCTTGAAATAGGTCCCGGACCACCCGCATGGCCTTAGCCCTCATGTCGTCGACCCGGGCATGACGGTACATGTTTTCGAATAGGAACGCCTTCACGCTCGCCTCAAGGGCGATCATGTCCAGGGAAAAGCCTACCACCGGGCGCCCGAGGCTACGAATATCGTCGGCGCTCGCCACCTTCGCCTCTTGAATCAGGCGACGGGATTCGTTCAAAAGATCATCGACCATGGTACCGATCAAGCGACGAACCGCTTCGTGAATTTGTCGCGATTCGTCAAGATCCGGAAAATCTTTCCTGACCTCGGCAAAAATTGGCCCTACCAGGGGTACGTCATCGAGGTCACCGATGCTGAATAATCCTGCGCGAAGGCCATCGTCAATATCATGATTGTTGTAAGCGATATCATCCGCCAATGCCGCCGCCTGGGCCTCGGCGCTGGCATAGGTATCCAATTCCAAGTCCTGAATCTCGCCATACTCTGCAATGACGCGGGGCAAGGGGCGGCTTTTATTACCACCAAGAAGCGGCCCGTTGTGCTTGACTAACCCCTCCAGGGTCTCCCAAGTCAGGTTCAGTCCGTCGAAGCCGGCATAGCGTTCCTCCAAGTTCACCACCACACTCAACGATTGGGCATTATGATCGAAGCCCCCGAAGGGGACCATGACCTCCTTGAGCGCGTCTTCACCGGTATGGCCGAACGGCGGATGGCCCAGATCATGGGCCAATGCCAGGGCCTCGCCCAAATCCTCATTTAAGTTCAAAGACCGGCAGATAGCGCGGGCGATCTGGGAAACCTCCAGGGTATGGGTCAGCCGGGTACGGTAATTGTCGCCTTCATGATTCACGAATACCTGAGTCTTGTATTCGAGCCGACGGAAGGCGCCACAATGGATAATTCGATCGCGGTCGCGTTGGTAACAACGTCTGGTCGCGCTTTCCTGCTCATCGAAAAGCCGCCCGCGGCTGGCCGCTTCATGGCAGGCGTAAGACGCCAGCCCCGGGGATGATATGAGCGTGGATATCGGCGCGTCGGTCATGGTTAAACCCTACGCCAGGGCTGGTGCACGGGCAACGGCGATATAACCGCCCCGGACCCCGCATACCATTTTTGCGAAAAGGCTGGTATATCAATCCGAACATTTAGTCTTCCGGAGGGGCCTTTGTGCTCAATATCAAACGCTTAAACCTGGCCGAGGCACAAAAGCTGATCAAAGCGGCGGCAAAGGCCAAAAAGATCGGGGTGCCCATGTGCATCGCCGTCAGTGATGAATCTGGTAACTTGATCGCGTTTGAGCGCATTGACAGGGCCAAGGTTCTCAGCTTCAACCTATCCGCCGATAAGGCATTCACCGCCGCCGTCTCGAAGCGACCGACCCACGAATACAATGAACTGTGCCAACCGGGCAGCCTGATTTTCGGCATTCACACCTCATCGGGGGGCCGTTTTTCAACCGTTGGCGGCGGCTATTCGGTTAACGCTAGGGGACCGTTGTAGATGGCATCGGGTTGTCCGGCGGCTCCGCCGAACAGGACATGGAGTGCGCCGAGGCTGCCCTTAAACGCTTCGGAAAAGACTAACACGATTTGACAACTGCCCGGATCGCACTACATAAGAAACAATCCCAACAAAGGTATATGACATGCCCGAAGGTACGACTACCGAAACTGCCAATAAGTTGACCCTCACCGAATCATGCGCCCAGCGCGTTAAATCACTGCGCGAATTGGAAGGCAACGCGAATTTGATGCTGCGCGTCGCCGTTTCCGGGGGCGGTTGTTCGGGGTTTCAGTATGGTTTTAGCCTCGACGACAGCATTGCTGATGACGACCTGACCTTCGAGCGCGACGGCGTTAAAATCGTCGTCGATGAGACGTCCTTAGGGCTGTTGGAAGGCTCGGAAGTGGACTACACGGAAGACCTGGGCGGCGCCTTTTTCCAGGTCACCAACCCCAACGCGACGTCCAGTTGCGGTTGCGGGTCATCCTTCGCGATTTAAAATTTCCCCGTTATTCAGTGGCTTTTGATCCAGTCTGAAACCGCATTCACCACCTTTTTCTCTAAACCCAGAAAGCCGTGATGGCTTTTGGCGCCGCATTCCTTGCCGTTACCGGATGAGCCGCCTTCAAAAATCATTAGTTCGGCGGCTTTCTACCCGGTCAATACGACCTTGATGTCCTTGGCGCCGGTAACCGTGGTCACCTTGCAACCGTCATCGTTATGGTGAACGACCAAAACCGGTATCGCGATGCCGCCAAGATTGAAATCGAG
>PTLL01000059.1 GCA_002938315.1 Alphaproteobacteria bacterium MarineAlpha3_Bin2
GTTGACATTCATTGAAATATGTTCTATGTTTGTTCTATACCTCTCGGCGTTGACGGGAGCGGCTCTTTGACTTGTGAATATGAAGAAAATCGCTCCCCTTGGAGCCAATTGATGGCCGAGGCGGACAGGCGTGTCCGCCGCTCAATATTGGACGTCATTTCGGGGGCGTCGAACGCCGAATCTCAGGAAAATCACCGATCCCGGTGGCCTTTGGGCCCAAAAGTCCGCAAAACCCCCACCCGATGTCCACCCGATGCCTACCGAATGTCCACCGAATGCCCACCAATGCCTACCTTTAAAAAAAACTGGCGGGCAGCGGGGGGCTCTTTAGGGGCTCGGTAGTGGCTTAAGAATGCCTAGTAGCGGTAGGAATCCGGCTTGAACGGGCCCTCGGTGCCGACGCCGATGTAATCGGCTTGTTGCTTGCTGAGTTGGGTCAGTTTGACGCCGAGTTTGTCCAGGTGCAGCGCCGCGACCTTTTCATCCAGGTGTTTGGGCAGGACATAGACCTGTTTTTCATAATCGCCGGGCTTCTGCCACAGTTCCATCTGCGCCAGCACCTGGTTGGTGAACGACGCGCTCATCACGAAACTGGGGTGGCCGGTGGCGCAGCCCAGGTTCACCAGCCGGCCTTCGGCGAGCAGGATGATCCGATTGCCGTCCGGCTTTTCGATTTCATCGACCTGCGGCTTGATATTGGTCCATTTGAAATTGCGCAAGGCCTCGACCTGAATCTCGGAATCGAAGTGGCCGATGTTGCAGACGATGGCCCGGTCCTTCATGTCGCGCACATGATCGACGGTAATGACGTCGATGTTGCCGGTGCAGGTGACGAAAATATCGCCCCGGGGCGCGGCGTCTTCCATGGTCACGACTTCGAAGCCTTCCATGGCCGCCTGCAAGGCGCAGATCGGATCCGGCTCCGTCACCATGACCCGGCAACCGGAACTGCGGAGACTTTCCGCCGAGCCTTTGCCGACATCGCCATAGCCGGCGACCACGGCGACCTTGCCCGCCATCATCACGTCGGTGGCGCGGCGGATGCCGTCGACCAGGCTTTCGCGGCAGCCGTATTTGTTGTCGAACTTGGATTTGGTCACCGAATCATTGACGTTGATGGCGGGGAACAGCAGCGTGCCTTTTTCCTGCATCCCATAGAGCCGATGCACGCCGGTGGTGGTTTCCTCGGTAACGCCTTGAATGTCCTTGGCGGCGTTGGTGTACCAGCCGGGTTTTTCGGCCAGTTGCTTTTTGATCGAAGCGAACAGGACTTCTTCTTCCTCGTTGCCCGGTTTATCGAGGACGGAGGCGTCTTGTTCGGCCTCGATGCCTAAGTGCAACAATAGGGTGACGTCGCCGCCGTCGTCGAGAATCATGTTGGCCGTGCCGCCGTCGGACCACTCGAAGATCCGATGTGCGTAGTCCCAATAATCGACAAGGCTTTCTCCCTTGAGGGCGAACACCGGCGTATCCCCGGCCGCGATGGCCGCCGCGGCGTGGTCCTGGGTCGAAAATATATTGCAGGTCGCCCAGCGGACATCGGCGCCCAGCGCCTTCAGGGTTTGAATCAACACCGCCGTCTGGATGGTCATGTGCAAGGAACCGGCAATGCGCGCGCCCTTGAGTGGTTGGCTGTCCTTGAATTCGTCCCGGACCGCCATCAGGCCAGGCATTTCCGTTTCTGCCAGGGAGATTTCCTTATCCCCCCACTCCGACAGGGAAATATCGGCAATCTTGTAATCATCAAACGGCATGGCGGGACTCCTTGGGCTTAAAAAACGAGGGCGGGAAAGAGGGGGTTTACCAGTCGCCGGGGCATGCCGCAACCCGTTTCGCGCAAGGGCGGTGGCGGCCGTCGTTGCCGGCGATGAAGTGCTCAGGCGAGGGCGTTGAAATCGTCCAGCAGCATGGCGATCCGCCCGGAGTCGACCTGGTCCATGATCACCTCGGCACGATGGTTGGCGCCGGCCAAATCCATTTCCCTGATCCGCTGTTTGACCAGGGGGATATTGCTTGGCGTCATCGACAGCTCACGTATGCCGAGGCCTAGCAGCAAGGCCGTATACCGGGGGTCACCGGCCATTTCACCGCAAATGGCGATGGGGATGCGGGCGCGAAGGGCGGCGTCAGCGGTAAACTGCAACAGCCGCAGCAACCCCGGATGCAGCGGGTTGAACAAATGGGCGACGTGTTCGTTGCCGCGGTCGATGGCCAACGTATACATAATCAGGTCGTTGGAGCCGATGGAGAAAAAATCGCTGTGTTGGGCCAGGGCGTTAGCGGCCAAGGCGGCGCCGGGGACCTCGATCATGACGCCTAAGGGGGGCAGCGGATCGGGAATCCGAATGCCGCGCCGGGTTAACTGGCCGGCGGCTTTTTTGAGCAGGTCCCGGGCCTGGCGAACTTCCGTTACGGCGCTGATCATCGGCAACAGGATTCGCACCGTGCCTGAATTGGCGGCGCGCAGAATAGCCCGGAATTGGGTTTCCAGGACATCCGGCATGGCCAGGGAAAGGCGAATGCCGCGAAGGCCCAGGTTGGAAACCGCGCCGTCTTCAATGCCGTTCATTAGCGCCGCCACCGGTTTTTCGGCGCCGACATCCAGGGTGCGCACGGTCACCGGTCGTTTGCCCATGACGGAAATGACGCTTTTGAGCTGTTCGACCTGTTCATCTTCGGTGGGGATGTCTTCGCGGTTCATGAATAAGAACTCGCTGCGCAACAGCCCGATGCCGGCCGCCCCGGCATGGGTCACCATGCTCATTTCAATGGGTAATTCAACGTTGGCCTGCAAGACTACTTCGGTGTCGTCGCGGGTGATAGCAGGCAGCGAGCGCAGGCGTTCCAGGCGGCGGGTCTGTTTCAGGTGTTTGGCGCGGCGGCGTTCAAAGGCGGCAATGGTTTTTGGGGTCGGGTTGACCACCACGCGCCCGGTATTGCCGTCGACGATGATGGTATCGCCGGTCCTGACGGCGCCGATCAACCCGGCCGCCCCCAACACCGTCGGCAGGCCAAGGGCGCGGGCCATGATGGCGGTGTGGCCTTCAGCGCTACCTCCCATGGCCGCGGCGCCGGCAACCAGTTCCGGGTCCAGTTGGGCCGTATCGGCTGGGGTCAATTGATCGGCGACGATGATGCTGCCTTCGGGCACCGCGGAAAATGGCTTGACCGGAGTCTTGGTCAGGTTCCTGAGAAGCCGGTTGCCGACTTCGCGGATATCGTCAATGCGCGCCGCGATATAGCTGTCGTCCATGGCCTGGAAAACTTCGGCGATGGCGGCGATTTCGGCTTTGACGGCGGCTTCGGCGTTGATCTGGTCGTTGGCGATGCGGTTCTCTGCGCCGCGGACCAGACGCGAATCCTGAAGCATGTGCAGATAGGCGTCTAACAGATAGATGAGTTCTTCGCCGTTGGCTCCGGATTTGGCCTTGGCCCGGGTTTGGAGCCGGCGGATTTGGCGCCGGCCTAGGCGAATGGCGACGTTCAGGCGTTTCTTTTCAGCGGCAATTTCCTTTTTGAGTATCTTCCGTTCCGACACATCCACGGCGCCACTTTGGCGGACATAGGCGGGCCCGATGGCGATGCCTACGGCGACGCCCAAGCCGTCAAAATTTTGTTCTTTTTGGAGTTCCTTGGCCATTTTTATTGGTCGTCCTCATGGAATTTGTCGGCAATTAGTGTTGCGAGCGCTTCGATGGCGGCGTCGGCGTCGGCGCCAGTTGCCGCAAGTTCAATGTCGCTTCCCGGCGCGGCGGCCAACATCATTAAGCCCATGATCGAAAGACCCGACACGGTTTGTTCATTCCGGCTGACCAGAATTTTCGCTTCGAAATTGCCGGCGGTGCTGGCGAATTTGGCTGCCGCCCGGGCATGCAGGCCGCGGGAATTGATAATGGTGACTTGGCGGCGCACGGTCTCAAACGTCGCATCCTCCCCGGCAGGGTTTTTGGAATCGTTCATGGCCGAAGAGTCATGAGCGTTGCTCATTCCTCATCCTGCGACAACAGCTTCGAGGCGATATTGATGTATTTGCGTCCGGCCTCCTGGACGCTTTCGATGGCTTCTGCCAATGGTTCCGTTTTGCGCACGCTAGCCAGCTTGATCAACATCGGAAGATTAACGCCGGCGATGATTTCCACATTCGCCTTGTCCATGACGGAAATGGCTAAATTGGATGGCGTGCCGCCGAACATGTCGGTAAGAAGCACGACGCCGTCACCTTCGTCGGCCTTGGCGGCGCTGTCCAGGATTTCA
The DNA here is from genome assembly GCA_002938315.1 of Alphaproteobacteria bacterium MarineAlpha3_Bin2. Lineage (GTDB taxonomy): Bacteria > Pseudomonadota > Alphaproteobacteria > Rhodospirillales > Casp-alpha2 > Casp-alpha2. Next base: position 4,255 of record PTLL01000059.1, read on the forward strand.
GCGCGGCGTTGTTCCATATCGTCGTCCGGGCCGATACATACGGCGATTACGTTGGGTTGCGGCCCGACCACGTGTTCCAGCGCCGCAACCAATTCTTCGGCCAAACGGCCATGGGTAATAAGAACCATACCGATCATCTTAAAAGCTCTTTCCCGCAGGTGTTTGAACAGTCCATTAAAGTGCGCAGATTTTTAGTCTCTATTGCCGGGTTTGTCCAAGTCCCTGTGACGCAGTTGTATTGGAACGACTTTGTTTTCAAGCCAATTATTCAGCTTTTCGGCAACAAAAACAGAGCGATGGCGGCCTCCGGTACAACCGATGGCAATGGTCAGATAATTTTTTCCTTCCTCTGCATACCGCGGCAACAACGGTTCCAATAGGCGGGTCAGATTATCAAAAAAAGGTTGGAACCCTTCATCGGCGGATATGAAGGCGCCTACGTCCTTGTCTCGGCCGCTGAGATCTCTCAAATCCAGTTGGTAATGGGGATTGCGCAGAAAACGGACGTCGAACAACAAATCGGCATTGCGTGGCAGCCCAAGGCGGTAAGAAAATGAGGTTACGAAAATAGACAAACCGGCGGTGGTCTCAATTCCGAAATGACCCTCAAGCGTTCGCTTCAGATCTTTGATGGCCATTTCCGAGGTGTCGATCAGAACGCTAGCTTGTTCCCGAACCGTAGCCATCAGGTCTCTTTCCCGCCGAAGGCCATCGCTGATGGGCCGGTCGTCGGCGAGCGGGTGGCGGCGGCGGGTTTCCTCGAACCGGCGGCCCAGGATTTCATCGTCGCAATCCAGGAACAACAAATTCACATCCATATCCGGGCGACGAAACAGAACGTTGAGCTCTTCTAAAAACCCTGGCGCGTTGAAGTCGCGGGTGCGGATGTCGATTCCGATGGCAATGGGGTGGGGAAATTCACCGTCCCCCAATAGACGGCCAATGAGGGAAACCGGCAGGTTGTCTACCGCTTCATAGCCAAGGTCTTCTAGCACGCCTAAGGCCGAACTTTTGCCGGCCCCGGAAACACCAGTAACCAGAAGCAACGGTGCCAGCGTTTGGCTGTTGGTATTCATGATGTGGTTATTATAGCTCTACGGTGTATTGAAGGGCAGCGTGGACTTTCGTCGGGGCTGATGCTTCGAAAGGAGCCAGCCGGAGCAACGGTAGCCTAATGCCGAGAAGTTCTGCTTTTGTCGGATCCGGCAGCCGTTCGACATCGGCTGGGGCAACCAAATCGATCACCAAGGCCAACGGAGAATCTTGAACCGCGCCGACGGTGAGGATGCCGATCCCTCGCACCTCCAATCGGCCTGCAAGCGCCGCCGGCGCCGAGGCAAAGACCCGCCCATCCTTCACCGCAAGGTCTGTACGGTCATCGGCAACAAGGCGGGCGCCGTTTGCGATCATGCGCAGCGCCAGGTCCGACTTACCACTTGCAGACGGCCCCCGCAGCAAGACCCCGGCGCCATCGATGTCTATTGAGGTCGCATGAACTTGTTCCATGATAAGAAGCGTGGAGCCACCGAAACGCCCTGTCAACCGGTCGACAGATGAACCGTAAAACGCGCACCCAGGATGTTGCCGTCTGCGTCCATGCGGTTGGATGCGGTCAACTGACCTCCATGGGCGTTGATGATTTGTCTCGAAATGCTGAGGCCTAGGCCGGAATGGGTGCCGAATTTCTCCGAATCGCGGCGATCCGTATAGAAACGGTCGAAAATCGCATCTTCCTTACCCTTCGGCAGTCCAGGGCCTTCGTCGTCGACATGAACGGTCATCCAACCGTCTTTGCGGGACACGGTGATGGTGATGCGGTCTTGGGTCTCACTGAAAGAAACGGCGTTGGTGAAAAGGTTCCTGAAAACCTGGGCCAGCCTGATCTCAATGCCATTTACCATTAGCGGCTCATCGTCCAGGGCCCTGCCTTCAAGATGAATGCGGGGAGTTCCGCCATTGGTGTTGTCGAAGGTAGTGTTTTGCAGGTCGACCAGGATTTCCAGCATGGCGCCAATGTCTACCGGTTCAGTCTCGGCCCTGGACAATTCCGCATCCAGGCGTGAGGCATCAGAAATATCGCTGATCAGCCTGTCAAGACGGACAACGTCTTCCTGAATGATGGTCATCAACTTGCGCTGCTGTTTCGGGTCTTTCAGCCGTGCCGTGGTTTCGACGGCGCTCCGGAGCGATGTCAGGGGGTTCTTTATTTCGTGCGCCACATCGGCGGCAAAACTTTCAATGGCATCCATTCGTAGCCATAGCGCCTCGGTCATTTCCGACAGGCTTTCCGCCAATTCCCCAATTTCATCATTACGTCCGGCGAAGTCGGGAATGGTTTGTTTTCGTCCGTGGTCATGGCGGACTAACTTCGCTGCCGCGGCGAGGCGCCGGATCGGTCGGGCGATGGTGCCGGCAAGATACATCGACAGCAACACCGTTACCGCCAGGGCGGAGGCGAAAATCTTCAGGATGGCGATGCGAACCTCCAAGAGGGCTTCGTCGATGACGCGTGAACCTTTGGTTAGGAGCACGGCGCCCAATACCTGCTTATAGCGTTGCACGGGTACGGCGACGCTGAGAATCAAAGGGTCGCCCCCGGCGCTGCGCACCCGTTGCGATGTGTCCCCGCCTAGAGCAGAAATAATCTCTGGGTAGTCTCGGGCGTGCTGGCGGGACCGTTCCTGGTAGATCGGGAAAACTTCATGGCCGGTCAATCTGCGCATCAACCGGTCATAGACTTCAAGGGCCGCAGGCAGCAATTCGCGGTCGGCTCCCGGTGGGGGCAATTCCTCGATACGGACCATCCCGCCCGGTCCCATGAGTCGCATGGAATCGGCGACCAGAGTGCCGTTGTTTCGGAACAGGCGGGCTCGGGTTCCTGTAGTCTCTACCAGGCGGCGCACGATCCGGTCGGCGATTTCGGAAATCAGTTGGTGGCCGGCCGGCGTGTCGGCGGCGATGGCGCCTTCGCCCAAGGCGGCGGCAAACATCTGAGCCTGCACGGTGAGTGACTTGAGTTCCGCTTCGATAAGGGTTTTGCGATATTCACCATGAAACAAAACACCAGCCCCGAGCAAGGCAAGTGCCAGGATGTTGACCGCCAAAATGCGCCTGGTCAGGGGGGAAAGCAATCGCCTGTTCCGTTGGTTCGCCGGGCGATTGCTGGTTTGGGATTTTGACCCCCGTGTCATGGTGCCCCCGGCACGGTATCAGCTTCCGCGATACCGGTAGCCAACGCCGTAAAGGGTTTCGATTTCAGCGAATTCCTCGTCCACGGCCTTAAATTTTCGACGCAGGCGTTTGACATGACTGTCAATGGTCCGGTCATCGACATAGATATGTTCCCCATACGCCGCGTCGATTAGTTGGTCACGGTTTTTGACATGTCCGGGCCGTCGGGCCAGGGCCTCGACCAACAGGAACTCGGTTACGGTCAGGTTCACCTCGGTGTCTTTCCAGGCACAAAGATGGCGGGACTTATCGAGAACCAAATCGCCCCGGCGCATGACTTCACCCCCGCTGTTGTCCTGGCTCTGAAGTTCATGACGGCGCAACACGGCATGAATCCGCTCCATCAAAAGACGCTGGGAAAAAGGCTTTTTGATGTAATCGTCAGCGCCCATGCGAAGCCCCATGACCTCATCGACCTCGTCATCCTTGGAAGTCAGGAAAATTACCGGCACATCATTTTTCTGGCGCAGATTTCCGAGCAGTTCCATGCCGTCCATTTTTGGCATCTTGATGTCCAGAATCGCCAAGTCCACGGGCTTGCGGACGATACCTTCCAGGGCCTCAAGGCCGTCCACATAGGTATCCACCCGGTAGCCTTCATCCTCAAGCGCGGCGGAAAGCGAGGCGAGGATGTTCTGGTCGTCGTCGACTAGGGCAATGGTATGGGTCATGGACACGGTTCCTTTTGGTCGTCTTAGGGGGCAGGGGAAGACCTAAGGAGGATTTATGGCAAAATTATAGCCATTATAGGGGTGCTGTCGATAGAATGCCGTTGTTGCGTGATTGACGATTGTCTTTCTTTCACCATATAGTCGGGGTGGACGGTTCCCCATAGGGCGATAAAGCTTGGGGATCAAAAGGGAACACGGAGGAGTCGACCCAACTGGGGACTTTCAACCGTGGCTGCCCCCGCAACTGTAAGCGGTGAGTTTCGACGCCTACAAAGCCACTGGGCAACCGGGAAGGCGGCGTGAAGCGAAGAACCGCAAGCCAGGAGACCTGCCGTCCAGTGACATCGCGAACCTGCGGGACGGGGGATTCCGGCGGGACGGTTTAAACCGTAGCGGTGAGGACTGTAACTGTTCATCGCTAACGGAGACGACGCATAATGCCCACCGATACAAAGCAACTCGACGAAAAGACCCTTCATAATCATGTCCTGGCAACAACCACGTCGCGGGTAGGCCCCACGTTACTGGCGCTTTTGTTCGGCACTTTCCTGTTACTCGGCGCCGGTTTCGCCAATTCGGCCGCTCTGCACAACGCCGCCCACGACGGACGTCACGCCCTCAGCTTCCCCTGCCACTAATAGGGCGCGGGTCATGTTTCGACGGATCGTCCTAACGGCGGTCCTCGCCGGCTTGATATCGGGCGTTTTCCTGTGGGCTACCCACATGATCAAGACGACGCCGCTGATTCTTGCCGCCGAGGTTTATGAACACGCCACCCCCGGTGCGCATGGGAGCGTTACACCTGCGGCTGCCGAATCCGTAGGATTTGAGCGGGCTGCCTTTACGTTGCTTGCGGACTTGGTCAGTGCCGTCGGCTTTGCCTTTTTGTTGACGGCGGCGGTCTCGTTTAAGGGGTCGCCCATTGACTGGCGTCACGGCATTCTTTGGGGGCTTTCCGGGTATGCGGCTTTTTTCCTGGCGCCTTCCTTAGGGCTTCCCCCGGAGCTGCCGGGGATGAAGGCCGCCGCCCTTGATGCCAGGCAAATCTGGTGGCTGGCGACGGTGGCGGCGACGGTCGCCGGCTTGGGCCTGACGGCGTTTTCGCCCCGCCGCTGGGTACAGGCCCTGGGCTTGGGGTTGATCGTGCTGCCGCATCTCATCGGCGCGCCGCATCCTGAGATCACACCGGGCGGTGTCCCGGCGGAACTGGCGGCTCAATTTGCCATCAACGTCTTGGTGGTCTCGGGTTTATTCTGGATAGTGTTGGGGGGATTAACCGGTTATTTTTATCACCGTTTTGGAAACTCTTGAATTGAAGGGGCCAACATGTCCAAAAAACCGAACCCCGGTAATTCCAATCCGATCAAGCAAGACCGTGCCGAATTCGCCCGTGACGCCCGCCTTTTGGTTCGCCGCGCCCGCGCCGCGATGTTGTCGACGGCGCTAAAATCCGGGAACGGCTGGCCCTATGGGTCGCTGGTCAGTGTCGCCCTGGATAGCGATTTGAGCCCGTTAATGCTGTTTTCCACCTTGTCTGACCACACCCGGAATTTGGCTGTCGAGCCGCGCGCTTCGCTGTTGTTCGAGGAAACGTCACGCCTGAAAAATCCGCAAACCGGTCCCCGCGTCAGCGTTTTGGGCCGAATCCAGAAAACTAGCGACGAACGCCTTCACCAGCGGTTTCTCGCCCTTCACCCGGAAGCCAGCCTGTATGCCGGGTTTGGCGATTTCGGCTTTTTCAGGATGACGGTGGACCGGGTGCATTTCGTTGGCGGTTTCGCCAAAGCGGTTTGGTTCAATGCGCCGGATATCCTATCTGACGCCAAGGCGGCGGCCGCCGTCGCAAAGGCCGAAGCCGGGGTACTGGCGCACATGAACGAAGATCACGCCAATGCCGTCGATCATTACGCCAATGCCCTTCTCGGGCGCAGCGGCAAGGGTTGGAAAATGACCGGCATTGACCCCGAAGGCGCCGATCTTCGGCGCGGCGGGCGGGTCGCCCGGTTGGCGTTCAGGGCCCACGTTACCAGCCGCGCCCAGGTCCGAGAGGAACTGGTGCGGTTGGCCCGTCTTTAATATCATTCTAAAAAATAAAAAGTATGGTTAAAAATGATTTGTTGAGTCCATGCGGGCAAGGGTATCGTTGCGCTTGGATTAGAAAAATTTAAAACAAGAACAGATAACAATATTTCAGGGAGAGGTTCCGTGGAAAACATCGGACACCGGATTAGCAGTTACGGTTTGGAAAATCATGGCTTGAGCAAAGTCGGCAAGGCCTATTGGAATTTGTCGGCGCCACAGCTGTACACCGAATCATTAGCCCGCGACGAAGGCTTGCTGGCCGCCGGCGGGGCATTGGTCACGGTGACGGGCATCCATACCGGGCGTTCTCCTAACGACCGTTTCATTGTTGAAGAGGCGTCCTCCAAGGACGACATCTGGTGGGGCCCCGTCAACGCGGCGATCTCGGAAGAAAATTTTGACGGCATGCTGGACAAGATGTTGGGCCATTTGCAGGGCCGTGACGTGTTCGTTCAGGACTGTTATGCCGGCGCCGATGAGAAATACCGCTTGCCGATCCGTGTCATTACCGAGGAAGCCTGGCACAACCTGTTTGCGCGCAACATGTTTCTGCAGCCGGATCCCAAAGACCTTCCGGGGTTTAAGCCGCAATGGACCGTGTTGCAGGCGCCCAGCCTGGAAGCTGATCCTGCCAAGGACGGCACAACGTCGGGGACCTTCATTCTTGTTAACATTGCGCGCCAAATGATTCTTGTTGGCGGTTCGGGCTATGCCGGTGAGGTGAAAAAATCGATTTTTTCGGTAATGAACTACCTGCTGCCGCCGCGCGATGTTTTGCCCATGCATTGTTCCGCCAATATTGGGCCCGATGGCAACACCGCAATTTTCTTCGGCCTTTCCGGCACCGGCAAAACGACGCTTTCCGCCGACAGCGCTCGCACCCTTATCGGCGATGACGAACATGGCTGGGGTCCGGAGGGCATTTTCAATTTCGAGGGCGGATGTTACGCCAAAACCATCAATCTGACGGCAGAAGCGGAACCGGAAATTTTCGAGACCACCCGTAGGTTTGGCTCGATTATTGAAAACGTGGTCATGGACCCGGACACGCGGGAGCTGGATTTCTTTGATTCCACCTTGACTGAAAATGGCCGGGTATCCTATTCCATCGAAGAAATCCCCAATGCGTCAGACACCGGCACCGGCGGCCAGCCCACCAATATCATGATGTTGACCTGCGATGCCTTCGGGGTGTTGCCGCCGATCAGCAAACTGACCTCCGATCAGGCCATGTATCATTTCCTGTCGGGCTATACGGCCAAGGTGGCGGGCACCGAAAAAGGCCTGAAAGAGCCCCAGGCGACCTTCTCGACCTGCTTCGGTGCGCCGTTTATGCTCCGCCACCCGACGGTCTATGCCAAGTTATTGGGGGATAAGATGGCCAAACACGAAGCCACGTGCTGGCTGGTCAACACCGGTTGGTCGGGCGGTGGGTTTGGCGTTGGCGACCGAATGGCCATTCAGCACACCCGGGCCCTGGTCAATGCGGCGCTGGACGGAGCGTTAGCAAAGGCGAACTTCACCACCGATGATAATTTCGGCATCCTGGTGCCGGACACTTGCCCCGGCGTACCGTCAGAGGTTCTTAATCCGCGAAATACCTGGAAGGATAAGGACGCTTACGACGCCCAGGCGAAGCACCTGACCCTATTATTCGAGGAAAACTTCAAGCAATTCGAAGCTGCTGTCGACTATAAGGTCAAGGCGGCCGCGATCAAGGCGGCAGCGTAAAACCGCTGATTGGCCTCAACTGTTATCCCCGATTGCCCCCAAGCGTTCGTCCATGACCTGGGTGAGAGTCTCGCGCATCTCCGGGTTGCCAGTGAGAAGGCGCTTGAACGCGCCCACGCTGAGAACCAAGAGCTGGCATTCGGTGACCGCGGTAATAGTGGCGGTGCGCTCGCCGTCCTTGAGTAGCGCGATCTCGCCAAAGAAGTCCCCTGCTTCGAGCCGTTGGGGTTCGGGTAAGATATCCACCTCGACCTCGCCGACGGAGATAAAGTACATGGCGTCCGCCTTGTCGCCTTTTGCGACGATGGTGGATCGCGGCGGCATCACCTTCATTTCCAAAAGGTCAACGATTTCGGAGATGCGCAACGCGTTGAGTTGACTGAATAGCGGCACAGAGGCAACCATGTTCCAAGTGACGACGAACTCGCGTTTTCTGATCTCGGTGCCGAAGGCAGTGGCCAATATGCCCGCCGGCAGCGCGAACATGCCGATGCCCAGCACCATGATCAAGCCGCCGAACAACTTGCCCGCCACCGAGATCGGGGTGACGTCGCCATAGCCGACCGTGGTCAGGGTGGCCAGGCCCCACCACATGGCCTGGGGGATGGATCCAAAGGCCTCGGGCTGGGCCTTAAAGTCGTTGCAGAAGGGGTCGAAACGGATAGCCAGGTGGCAGCCCTTCTCGAGAAGGGCTGCGATGGGTTTCAAGGCTATTTATTCAGCAAGCCGCTTCCCGCTGACGAATTTGCCGGATGGTTATTGGCTGGCAGCAAAAGAACCGAGACGGTAGAGGCCTAGTCCTTTCTGGTCGCGGCGAAAGCCAAAGCCGCCCAGCCCGCCATCAACGCCACGCCACCGACCGGCGCCGCGCCGGGCACGAGCAGCTCGCCGCTGATGCCAAGGGAGTACATGGTGCCGGAAAAAAGCACGATCCCGGCTAAAAACAACCCACCGGCAAGATGCCCCCATTTGGCGGCGCGGGTGTTTCGGCGTTGCTCCGTGAACAAGGCGACGGCCAACAATGCCAGGCTGTGCCACATGTGATATTGGCCGCCGGCCTTAAAGGCATCTTGGAAAGAATCCTCGGTGGTCAGCCCGTGCGCTCCGTAAGCGCCGGCGCCGACGGCGAGCAGCCCGCTGATCGAGGCGACCACAAGCCAGGGGTTGTTGGGCATCATCTGGGCAGTGTCGTCGCGCCCATCAGGAATTCGTCAATGGACCGCGCGCATTGGCGTCCTTCACGGATCGCCCAGACTACCAGCGATTGGCCGCGGCGCATGTCACCGGCGGCGAACACCTTGTCGATGGAGGTGCGGTAATTTTCCGTATCCGCCTCAACGTTGCCGAACCCGTCATAGGCGACGTTCAGTGATTTCAACATGCCTTCATGCACCGGGTTAATGAACCCCATGGCCAACAGCACGAGGTCCGCCTTGATCTCGAATCTGGAATTTAGGATTTCGGCCATCTTGCCGTCTTGCCATTCGAGGCGTATGCATTTGAGGCCGGTGAGCTTGCCGTTTTCACCAATAAACGCCTTGGTAGCAACGGACCAGTCGCGATCGCAGCCTTCTTCTTGCGACGCCGACGTGCGCAGCTTCATCGGCCAATCGGGCCAGGTCAGATCCTTGTTTTCTTTTTCCGGCGGTATCGGCATGATTTCCATTTGGGTGATCGAGGCCGCGCCCTGGCGCCGCGCGGTGCCGACGCAGTCCGACCCGGTATCACCGCCGCCAATCACTATCACATGCTTGCCGGTGGCTAAAATCTCCGTGTCTTGAGGGGCTGTTTCGCCGCTGTTGCGGCGGTTCTGTTGGATTAGGTAGGGCATGGCGTAGTGGACGCCATCCAGATCGCGTCCCGGCACGTCGAGGTCGCGGGGGTGTTCGGCGCCGCCGGTCAGGGCCACCGCGTCGAATTTCTCCAGCACGTCGGCGGGATTCACATTGCCGCCAACATGATTATTGGGCCGGAAGCTGACGCCTTCGGACTGTATCTGGGCCATGCGCCGGTCGATCAGGTGCTTGGACATTTTGAAATCGGGGATGCCGAAACGCAGCAGCCCGCCGATCTTGTTGTGTTTCTCAAACACAACGACCTCGTGTCCGGCGCGGGCCAGTTGCTGCGCGCACGCCATCCCGGCGGGTCCGGAGCCGACGACGGCAACTCGTTTGCCATTGCTGTGGGACGCTACCAGAGGCCGAATCCAGCCTTCTTCCCAACCTCGATCGACGATCGCGCATTCGATGGTCTTGATGGTTACCGGCTCGTCGGTGATGTTCAGTGTACAGGCGGCTTCGCAGGGCGCCGGGCAGATGCGGCCGGTAAACTCGGGAAAATTATTGGTCGAATGCAGGACTTCCAGGGCCTGATGATAGTCGCCCCGATAGACCAGGTCGTTCCAATCGGGGATGTTGTTGTT
>PTLL01000006.1 GCA_002938315.1 Alphaproteobacteria bacterium MarineAlpha3_Bin2
GGCCCAGCGTTCGTGGGCATAGTCGCACAAGATGCGCGCCAATTCCGGATTGGCGCGGTCGTCCAGGCCCTGGATTGGCGCCAGCACGCTGCCGATGAACAGGGCCTTCAGGACCATATGGTTCCAGCGGTTTTCATCGAACTGCTCGCGCGGAAAAGGATTGTGGTGCGCGATTGCTTCGAACTCGGCCCGCATGTTGGTGCGAAGGCCCTCTGCCACCTGGGACTCCAGGGTCTCGGGCATGGGATAGAGCGGCAAGCCTGCATACAATGCCATTACCTCGCCGACATCTGCACCGCGGCACAAATCCGTAAAGCGCGCTGCGAAGCCCTCACCAGAACCGCCAATTTTACACAACAAAATAACCCGCGCCGCTACATCGACGCTCCAGCCGACAGGGTCCCAACCCCGCCGCGCCGCCTGGGCCGCGTCGAGATCGTCCGGCGTCAACGCCAGATCGTCCTTGCCGAGGTGGCGGGGGATCAAGCCAAAGGCGATATACAGATTACGGTCGGATGGTTCGGCCGCGAGGGCGTCAAGTCGTCCGTCCAACCATTCGTAGCGGTCCGCAGGCAACTGTCGGCGCAACCAGTTCAGTAGCAATTCAGAGGGTGTAGCGGCCATGTTTTCCCTATCAAAATATAAAACCGCAGACCTGCCAACAAGATAATCCAAATTGTCCTTTGGGGAAAGCGATGCCGGAAGCCCAACGCTGTGCTTAGGTGTTTGATTGTCACCTGCAATGTTTTTTACATTCGGTACAGTCAATAAATTAAATTGGGGAATTTGAATACGCTTTGTTGTAGAATTTTAGGATGCTTCTAGAGTCGAAAATGTCCGCTTAGGGTCATTAACGGACTCTTTGCTACTGCCCTCAAAATGTCTGCTTTCGGGGGCAAAGCGGACATTATTCACTAGGCGGCCGAAAGTCTGCCTTTAGCCCACGCCATGAAAATATTCTCGCAAAATCCGGATTCTTTTTCGCAGGCCCTATTCCTTAATCTATTGGTTTCACTGACAATCGGCGCAAGGATAGAATGACCGCCGACCCTGAAACCAAGCGACATACCCATGAGCATCGAAGAACAGCGCCAACAGGTGATTGACGGGATCGCCCGGGGGGACCCGGACGGCGCCGGGAAAATCTGCCGCGACGGGTTCGAGGAAACCGGAGACGCGGAGTTCCTGTACCTGTTGGCGGTGGTTAAGACCGAACAAAATCTGCCTGATGGGGCGGTGGAATTGTTTGAACGCGCGGATATTGGAGTCGCTGGACCTGTTAATTACGTCGGATACCGCTGCCGCGCATCTGGCCGGGGCCTTGGGCCGCCCGCCCTGGGTTCTGCTGCATACCACTGCAGATTGGCGCTGGCTTGAGGGACGCGGCGATAGCCCCTGGTACCCGAGCCTGCGCCTGTTCCGGCAAGCAACCCTGGGCGATTGGCGGCCGGTCATTGACGCCGTCCGGGCGGCGTTGCTTGAGCAGCCTTGACGCTTGGCGGGTGTGGTAGCATTGTGCCCGGAAATCAGTCATAAAACCGCTTCAACCGTACTGTAAGTATTTGAAATGTTTCTGCTCCTCGATAACTACGACAGCTTTACCTACAACCTGCGCCATTACTTGGGTGAACTCGGCGCCGAGGTTCAGGTGCGGCGAAATGACGCCGTCAGCGCCGATGAAGCCTTGGCCTTGGGTGCCGAGGGTATCGTCATCTCGCCGGGGCCCTGCGACCCGGACAAGGCCGGCATTTGCCTGGATGTCATCGAAAAAGCCGCCGGTCGGCTGCCGATCCTGGGCGTTTGCCTGGGCCATCAATGCATCGGCCAGTTTTTCGGCGGCACGGTGGTGCGGGCGCCGAAACCCATGCACGGTAAAATCAGCGAGATCACCCACACCGGGACCGGCGTGCTGGCCGGATTGCCGTCGCCGTTCAAGGCGACCCGGTACCATTCCCTGACCATTGAGCCGGACAGCCTGCCCGATTGTCTGGAGATCACGGCGGAAAGCGACGACGGCGTCATCCAGGGCCTGTCCCACCGCGACCTTCCCATTCACGGTGTCCAATTTCATCCGGAAAGCATTTCGTCCGAACACGGACATCAGCTGATCCAGAATTTCCTTGATATATCCCGGACCCAGGAGGCTGCATGAGCGATGAACTCAAACCCCTGATCGGCAAGGTCGCCGACGGGAACAGCCTGTCCGCCGACGAGGCCGAAGCGGCGTTTAATATCATCATGTCCGGCGACGCCACCGAGGCCCAGATCGGCGCCTTTCTGATGGCGCTTCGGGTGCGCGGCGAAACCGTCGATGAGATCACTGGCGCGGTGCGGACCATGCGTGCAAAGGCGCTGGCCGTGAACGCGCCCGCCGGCGCCATCGATGTGGTCGGCACCGGCGGCGATGGGTCTGGCACCTATAATATCTCCACCGCGGCGGCCATCGTCGTCGCCGGCTCAGGCGTGCCGGTGGCCAAGCACGGCAACAAGGCGTTATCGTCGAAATCGGGTGCCGCCGACGTGTTGACCGCCCTGGGCGTCAACATCGACGCCGATATGGTGCTGGTCGAGCGCGCCATTGCCGAAGCCGGGATCGGATTCCTGATGGCCACCCGCCACCACAGCGCCATGAAGTACGTCGGCCCGCCTCGGATGCAAATGGCCACCCGGACGATCTTTAACCTGCTTGGGCCATTATCGAACCCGGCCGGGGTCACGCGCCAGTTCACCGGCGTTTTCGCCAAGGACTGGATCGAACCGATGGCCAATGTCCTGAACAACCTGGGCTGCGAGGCCGCCTGGGTCGTGCACGGCGCCGACGGGCTCGATGAAATGACCACCACCGGGCCCACCTATGTCGCCGAACTGAAGGACGGCAAGGTATCAACGTTTGAGGTCTCGCCGGAAGATGCCGGGCTGCCGACCGCCCAGCCGGAAGACCTCAAGGGCGGTGACGGAGAGCATAATGCCAAGGCGTTGCGGGCGGTAATGGACGGCGACGCCGGGCCCTACCGGGATGTGACCATTTACAATGCCGCCGGCGCCCTGATCGTCGCCGGCAAGGCCACCGACCTCAAGGATGGCGCCGCCCAAGCGGCAGCCGCCATCGACGACGGCAGGGCCAAGGCCGCCCTTGATGCGATGGTGGCGATCACCAACGAAACCTGATGATGAGCGACATCCTCACCCATATCTGCGAAGACAAGCGGGCCCATGTCGCGGCGTGCAAGAATGATCGGGCCCTGGCGGATTTGGAAGACGCAACTAGGCAAGCCTCGCCGCCGCGTGGCTTCGCCGCTAGGCTTCGGGGTGCGGTGGACAGAGGCGGCTACGGCCTGATCGCCGAGATTAAGAAGGCGTCGCCGTCCAAGGGCCTGATCCGCGAGGATTTCGATGCGGCGGCGCTGGCGCTTGCCTACCAGGCCGGCGGCGCGACCTGCCTTTCAGTGTTGACGGACGTTCCCTATTTCAAGGGCTCCGATACCGATTTGATTGATGCCCGCGCCGCCGCCGATCTGCCGGTGCTGCGCAAGGACTTCATGGTTGATCCTTATCAGATCGTCGAATCCCGGGCGCTGGGCGCGGACTGCGTGCTGCTGATCATGGCTGCCTTGGACGACGCCCAAGCGGCGGAGTTGGAAGCGGCGGCGGTGAACCAAAACCTCGATGTGTTGATCGAGGTCCATAACGCCGATGAACTCACTCGCGCGCTGGACCTCAAATCCCCCTTGATCGGCATCAACAACCGCGACCTCAAGACCTTCGATATCGATCTTTCGATCACCGAAGACCTATTGAACGATATTCCGGAAGACCACGTCATTGTCAGCGAAAGCGGCCTATCGACGCCCGACGATCTGGCGCGGCTGTCCACGTCCGGGGTCGACTGCTTCCTCATCGGCGAGGCCTTGATGCGCCACGCCGACGTCGAGGCCGCGACCCGGTCGCTGTTGTCGCCGGTAGGATTGAATAGGGCTGAGGGCTAAGCATGGCAAAGCTCACCCACCTGGATGATGACGGCAACGCGGTGATGGTCGATGTTTCCGACAAGGCGTCCACCGAGCGCACGGCGACGGCCAAGGGCTCGGTGTTCATGGCGGCGGAAACTATGGCCCTGATCTTGGAGGGCGGGGTTAAGAAAGGCGATGTGCTGTCCGTCGCCCAACTGGCCGGGATCATGGGGGCGAAAAGAACCCCCGACCTGATCCCGCTGTGCCATCCCCTGGTTTTGTCCTCGGTCAAGGTAGATTTGACCACGGACGCGGACCAGAACGCCGTCCATATCACCGCGACCTGCAAGCTGACCGGACAGACCGGTGTCGAGATGGAGGCGTTGTGCGCGGTCTCGGTGGCGGCGCTGACGGTCTACGACATGTGCAAGGCGGTGGATCGGGGCATGCGGATCGCCGATATCCGCCTCACCCACAAGGCCGGCGGCAAGTCCGGGACGTTTGAGGCGGAATGATGGCTCGCCATGAATAAGCCGAAACAAGACATGCTCTCCGTCGCCGAGGCCTTGGCCATCGTCACCGCCGGCGTCTCGCTGGTGAGTACCGAACAGGTGCCCCTGCCCGCCGCCTTGGGCCGGGTATTGGCCGAAGACGTGGCGGCGCGGTTGAGCCATCCGCCGGCCGACGTTTCGGCCATGGATGGCTACGCCGTCCGCGCAGAAGACGTCGCCGAGGTACCGGTACGCTTAAAACAAACCGGCGAGTCGGCGGCGGGATCGGGTTTCGACGGCGCCATCAGTGCCGGTGAGGTGGTCCGCATTTTTACCGGCGCGCCGCTGCCCCGCGGTGCCAATACCATCATTATCCAGGAAGTCACCGAGGCCGACGCCGACACCATTACCATCAAGGAAACCGCGCCCCGTGGCGATTACGTTCGGGCTGCGGGCCAGGACTTCAATACCGGTGAGGTGCTGCTGCAATCCGGACGGGTGCTGACGGCGCGGGACATCGGCTTGGCCGCGGCCATGAACGTGCCGTGGCTGATGGTGCGCCGCAGACCCCGCATCGCCTATACCGCCACCGGCGACGAAGTGGTGATGCCGGGCGACCCCATGGGCCCCGATCAGATCATCTCATCGAACAGCGTCGCCCTCGGCGCGTATATCCAGGCGCTCGGCGCGACCCCGGTCAACCTCGGCATCGCCAGGGACACAGAAGGCTCGCTGCGCCAGGTCATCGCCGGCGCCAAGGGCTGCGATTTGTTAATCACGTCTGGCGGGGCGTCTGTCGGCGATTATGATTTTGTCCGCAAGGTGTTGGGCGACGAAGGCATGGACTTGGGGTTCTACCGGGTCGCCATGCGTCCGGGAAAGCCGTTGATCTTCGGCCGCCTCGGTGACATTCCGGTGTTGGGGCTTCCCGGCAACCCGGTGTCCGCCGGGGTGACATCGGTGATTTTCCTACAGGCCGCCATCGCCGTGATGTTGGGGGTCGCCGAGGACGACGCGCCGCCGCCGACGGCGCTGTTGGGCCGCGATTTGGAAAAAAACGACCGCCGCCAGGACTACCTCCGCGCCAAGTTGTCGCGAGATAAGGATGGCAACTTGGTGGCGACGCCATTTGAGCGCCAGGACAGCGGCATGATGGCCCGCTTGGCCGCCGCCGATTGCCTGGTGGTGCGGGCGCCCCACGCCGAGGCGGCGAAAGCCGGAGAGCGTATCGAAATCCTGCCCTTGGGCGATGGCGGCGTGGTTTTTTTATAAAATATGGGCTTAAGGGGAATTTCCCTCTTGACGCGAAGAAAGAACTAAACTAGAACATTAGTGAACGTTTGCTTTTTGTTCTAGATTTTGTGGCGGAAAACCGGGCCGGCTACTAAAAGAGGGAAAACGCCCCTCCCCGGCTTCAAGACCGCCGCCACCCAGATTAAAGGTGATGCCAATGTTAACGCGGAAACAATACGAACTCCTGGTGTATCTCGATAAGGAACTCCGGAAAAAAGGTGTTTCCCCTTCCTTCGATGAGATGAAGGACGCGCTTGGGCTCAAATCTAAATCCGGTATTCACCGCCTGATCACCGGTCTCGAGGAACGCGGCTTTATCCGCCGCCTGCCCCACCGGGCCAGGGCCATCGAAGTCCTGCGCCTGCCCGACAACATGGATGGTCCGGTCGCCAAGGCGGGCCAAAAAACCACCGGAAAAAGATTCGCCGCCAATGTCATCGAAGGTGATTTCAAGCTGGCCGGCGTGTCACCGGTGGCGGATTCGGAATCGGTTCAACTGCCGCTCTACGGGCGCATCGCCGCCGGCACCCCGATCGAGGCGCTGCGCGATCATTCCAACGCCATCGGCATCCCCGCCGACATGATCGGCAAGGGCGAACATTACGCGCTGAAAATCGAAGGCGACTCCATGATCGACGCCGGCATCCATGACGGCGACACGGTCATTTTCCGCCGTTCCGATACCGCCGATAACGGTTCCATCGTCGTCGCCCTGGTCGAAGACACCGAGGTGACCTTGAAGCGGTTGCGCCGAAAAGGGGCGTCGATCGCGCTGGAACCCGCCAACACCGAATACGAAACCCGCATTTTCGGACCCGATCAGGTCAAGGTGCAGGGCTCTCTCGTCGGACTGATTAGGAAGTATTAAGTTCCGCTCCTGCTTTTTTTCTTCCCCCGCTTGGGAACCCAGGGCCTTTCCCCGCGTGCGCCATTGACGGTTTCGATACGGATGGATTTCTCTTTCATCCAAATCGCGGCGCCACCGTCACGCCATAGATCAAAACGGTCGATAACGCCGATCCGGGCCGGACACGCCCGGCGCACCGGGACCACCGAAATGACCACATCAGCGACCCAGCAATCTTCGGCCAGCGCCGCCTCGCCGAAGGCCAGTGCGACCACTTGGCCGCGTTTCCGATACAAGCATCCCTTGACATCACACGAGAGTCGTTGATCGGGGCTGGTCCCGGTCGTGGGCCATATCGCGCCGGCGTCTTCGAGGCCAAAACGCCGGAGCCAGACGCCCCGCTCAAACCGTGCCCGGCGCAGATTGGATACGGCGACAGACCCATCCCCGGCCCACACCGCCAGCAATCGCCCTTGACCGTCAACGAGAACGTCCGGCGGACTAGCCGATATAGCCAGTGCCAGCCCGCCGGCCATGCCGGCCAGCCCCCAATACCGCCATCGCAATCGCCAAAGGGCAATCCATAAGCCGCCCAAGGCAATCGCCGCCAAGGCCGCCGTCGGCATCGCCGGCAACAGCGTCACCGCGCCTGTCCACCCCGACACCGTATTGGCGACGCCGATAATGACATCCACCCCCCACCCCATCGGTGTCAGCGCGGCAGCTTCAAAGCCGAAGAGCATCAGCAGAAAAGCGGCCACCGCCCAGGGCATCACCCACAACGCCGTTACCGGCACGGCGATGAGATTGGCGGCCAGGCCGTAACCAGCGAAACGATTGAAATGAAAAATAGCGAACGGCGCCGTGGCTACGCCCGCGATCAGCGTCGTCAAGGCGACACCGGCGAGATAAAACATCGCCTCCCGGACCCAGGGCGGTAGGCGGGAGTGTTCATACTCTCGATATTGTCGGCGCTCGCTCAATGTTTCGTAGGTGGCGATCAGCGCGGTGACGGCGGCGAATGATATTTGAAAACTGGGACCCAGCAGGCTTTCCGGCGCGACCACCAATATCGCCAGAGCCGCCCACGCCACTAGCCTGATCGACAGCCCGCGCCTGTCCAATATAACCGCGACAAGAACCATGCCGACCATTAGGAGGGCGCGCTGGGTCTGCACCGTGGCGCCGGCGATAAAGGCATAGGCGAAGGCCCCGGCAATCGCCGCCAACGCCGCCCATTTCTTGATCGGGAACCGCAACGCCAGCGGCGGGATCAAGGCTAACAATCCACGCGCGCCAAAAAAATAATCCCCGCCACCAAACCAATGTGCAACCCGGAAATTGCTAACAGATGGGCGAGCCCGGAATCACGAATGGCCGTCATCACGTCTTCGGGAATGGCGCTACGCTCGCCGGTCATCAATGCCGCTGCGATCGTGCCGGAGACACCCTTAAGGACGGCCCGGATTTTGGTGGTGATGGTTTGGCGCATTTGCGCCGGGGCGCCGATGAGGGCATCGATGCCTTGATCGTCGGCGGGGCTAAGAATTTCCGCGCTGCCGATACTGAATCCGACGCCGCCCAGTTGGCGGAAATACGATTGGCGTTGAAAGTCGAAGGCGCCGGGAGCCGATGGCGGTGGCGGCGGCGAAACGATGGCCCGGACCCAGAGCCAGGACCCGGCGGCGATATCGGGCTACTCACCTCTCAGCCTGATGCGGATCTTTTCCGGTACCTTGTTGGGGAGAAGGCCGGCAATGCGCGGCCGTTCCAGCGTGATGCGGCTACCGCTGGGGAAGGTTTCGACCTTGCTCACCCTGCCGGTGACGGCGGTCGGGCCGATACGTTCAATAAGAATGGGCGCGTTTACGGCGGCGGTGCGCCATTGGGCAACCCCGAACCCGGCGGCGATCACGGCAACGGCGATCAACAGCGCCGCCGGCCCGCTGCCGTGATCTCGGTTAATGAGGTTAACGGCGTATCCGGTCAGGGCCACCATCACTACCGCCAATGGACCCATCCACAGGGGAGGTTCGATCTTGAGCTCGAAGTAGATAGAAATTCCAATGCCGAACAGTACTGGCAACCACAAAACCCATCGATCACGCTCTTCACTGAATGGCTTTTGAGGGGGCCAATATCCGGGGAATGATTTAACCATCACCTGACGATAAATTTGCCGGTTTCGATAGGTGTTGAAAATGGCAGCGCGAAGGTTGCCTCTTCACTACCGAAGAAATATTCACCCTGGCGGAGAGGTACCAGCCTGAGCTCCGCCCATTTCAACGAGCCGATCTTAACTCCCGCCAGGCAGGGGGCCGACACCAATTTTTTACCGTAAAGGATGCTAATGACGGCCGTCGCGCGAAAAAATTCATCGGCGCGAAAGCCCCACGTCCCTTTACTGCCATTATAAAGGCGGATGATATTGGCGGTGTTGGCCGTTAACACCACGGTGCTGGGGATGAGTTTGGCTTTTCGGTTGTAAATATCTGTTTGTTTGGCGCCGGCCCAATTCAAGGTCCGGTATTTCTCCGCTGAACCGGGCACGCAATCGTCAGAAGAACTTTTTTCCACGCCCTCCCCTCCGAAAGAAAAGGAAGGCAGTTTGGCCCATGACGGCAGTTGAGGCATCTCGCAGGCGGAAAGTCCAAGGATCGACAGGATTACAATGGCCGGCCTGATTACCATGCGAACAATCCAACATTAGGGATATGCTGCAACGGCCATGAAGATGTGGTAATCCTCTCCCGCCGATACTCCTTTACCCCATTTATGATCCGATAATTTACCATGACCGTTGTTACCCGTTTTGCGCCCTCCCCCACAGGTCTTCTTCACATCGGCGGCGCCCGCACCGCATTGTATAACTGGCTGTTCGCAAAGCACCATGCCGAATACGGAACCGGCGGCCGGTTTTTGTTGCGGATCGAAGATACCGACCGCAAGCGTCATGCCGAGGACGCCGTGGAAGCCATCTACGACGGACTTTCATGGCTCGGGCTGAACTGGGACGGTGAGGCGATTTCGCAATTTACCCGGGCCGAAAGGCATGCCGAAATCGCCCGGCAATTGCTGGATGAGGGCAAGGCCTATCATTGTTACTGTACGCCTGAAGAACTGAACGAGATGCGTGAGGCCGCCCGCGCCGAGGGCCGCAAGATGATGTATGACGGCCGCTGGCGTGATCGGGACCCGGCCGACGCGCCAGCCGGCGTCGATCCTGTTATCCGCTTGAAGGCACCACAAGACGGCGAAACCATCATCCAGGACCTGGTGCAGGGTGAAGTGAAAGTCGATAATGGCCAATTGGACGACATGATCCTGCTCCGCGGCGACGGCACGCCGACCTACATGCTGGCGGTCGTTGTCGATGATCATGATATGGAGGTCAGCCACGTTATTCGTGGAGACGACCATTTGAACAACGCCTTTCGTCAAACCCAGATTTATCGCGGCCTTGGCTGGGATATTCCCGCGTTTGCCCATATTCCGCTTATTCACGGCGCCGATGGCGCCAAAATGGGGAAACGGCATGGCGCCCTTGGCATCGATGCCTACAGGGATCAGGGGTTTTTGCCCGAAGCCATCTGCAATTATCTGCTTCGCCTGGGCTGGAGCCATGGGGACGATGAAATCATCAGCCGAGACGAAGCCGTCGAATGGTTTAGTTTGGAAGCCATCGGACGCGGCGCGGCGCGGTTCGATGCCGATAAACTAACTAACCTCAATGGCCATTATATCCGCCAGTCCGAGGACTCGAGGCTTGTTGACCTGGTGATACCGCTATTGGCGCTATCCCTAAAGGGCACCTTGGACGAAGGCGCCGAAAGCCGGCTGATAAAGGGCATGGCGGGCCTGAAGGAAAGGGCTAAAACCCTGCCAGAGCTTGCCGAAAGCGCCGAAATATACGCCATGACCCGGCCCTTGCGCCTGAATGAAAAGGCCGACCAACTGGTTCAAGGGGTCGGACGGGATCATCTAGACTCATTGCGCGGCCGATTGACCGATGTCGGCGATTGGAACCACGAAGCCTTGGAAAATGCGGTTCGCGCCTATGCAGACTCCGCCGATATTAAACTAGGCAAGGCGGCGCAGCCGTTGCGCGCGGCGCTTACTGGACGGACGGTATCACCAAGCATCTTCGAAGTTATTGAGATTTTGGGCCGCGATGAGGTCTTAGGACGCCTTGATGACGTCCTAAAGGACCTATAAATTAGATTTAATCAATCAAGGAAACGATCAGGTGGAATTAGCGGGGGACTAAGACTCTATCCGTTCGGCCGCCGCCCAGGATAAGGAGACGCCCACCATGAGTGCCAAAACAGGAAAAAATGACCCCTCCGAAGCATTTACCCTAATCGACAACCGGTCTGGAAAAGAATACCAGTTGCCGGTTTTAAACGGCACCTTGGGACCCGATGTCATCGACGTCAGAAATCTGTATGCGGAAACGGGCTGTTTCACCTACGACCCCGGATATACATCGACCGGGAGTTGTGAATCGAAAATCACGTTCATTGACGGTGAAAAGGGAATCCTGCTTTATCGCGGCTATCCTATCGATGTCTTGGCCGAACAATCCGATTTCACGGAGGTGTCTTACCTGTTGCTTTACGGGGATTTACCGTCTCCGGCGCAAAAGAAAAAATTTGAATCCGGTATCACCTACCACACCATGGTGCATGAGCAGCTGAATTATTTTTTCCGCGGTTTTCGGCGGGATTCTCACCCCATGGCGGTGATGTGCGGCGTGGTTGGGGCGCTTTCCGCTTTCTATCACGACAGCACTGATATCACCGATCCCAAACACCGGATGGTCGCGTCTTACCGTTTGATTGCCAAGATGCCGACGATCGCCGCCATGGCCTATAAGTTCACAATTGGCCAGCCATTCATCTATCCCAGGAATGACCTTAAATTCTCGGAAAACATGCTCTACATGATGTTTGCAAATCCGTGCGAGGAATTTAAGGTCAATCCGGTGCTGGCCAAGGCCCTGGACCGCATCCTCATTCTTCATGCCGATCATGAACAAAACGCGTCCACATCGACAGTTCGTTTGGCTGGGTCCAGCGGCGCCAATCCTTTCGCCTGTATCGCCGCGGGGATTGCGTCCTTGTGGGGGCCGGCCCATGGCGGCGCCAATGAAGCAGTTCTGAAAATGCTGACTGAAATCGGCGACATCAAGAACATTCCCGATTTCATCGCCCGGGCCAAGGACAAGAAAGATCCGTTCCGGTTGATGGGTTTTGGCCACCGGGTGTATAAGAATTTCGACCCCCGCGCCAAGGTTCTTGAAAAGACCTGCCATGAGGTCCTGGACGAATTGGGCATCGATGATGAACCGCTTCTGGATATTGCTGTGGAATTGGAGCGCATCGCGCTTGAGGACGAATACTTCGTCCGTAAGAAGCTTTATCCCAATGTAGATTTCTATTCCGGCATCATTTTCAAGGCGATGGGAATACCTACCAGTCTGTTCACGGTGTTATTCGCGGTTGCCAGAACCGTCGGCTGGGTCGCCCAGTGGAACGAGATGATCGAAGACCCATCTCAAAGAATCGGTCGTCCGCGACAATTGTTCGTGGGCGACACGAAGCGAAAGTACACCCCGCTACACATGCGCAAGTGAGCTATTCCGGCGTTTCCTTGGTGATGACCTTGACGATTACCTCCGCGGCCAGGGCCGCGGGGGAATGCCCCTTGGGTGTAAGCTTTTTCAAGGCTTCGTCGTAGGCGGAGATTTGTTTGTCTTGGCGTTCGGTATCGGCCAGCAGGTCTTCCATGGCCGCGGCTAGAAAGTCAGACCGGCACGCACTCTGGAGAAATTCGGGGATCGCTTCGCGTTCCAGTATCAGGTTGACCAGATTGGCGAAGCGGGCCTTGACCAGCCAGCGCGCGATCATGGCGGTGAGGATGTTGGTTTTATAGGCGATGACCGCCGGGGTCCGGGCTACGGCCAATTCAAGGGCAACGGTTCCGGAAGCCGCCAGTGCCGCCTCGGAGGCGGCGAAGGCATCGAATTTTTCCTGATCACCCTCAACCACCAACACCGGAACCGGCCATTCAGCCGTTAACCGGCGAACGGGACCGGCGACGGTGTTGATGGTCGGCACGACGACGCGCAATTGCGGAAAATTTTTATTCAGCAAAAACAGGGTTTCGCCGAAAATCTTTTCAAGCTGCGATATTTCACTCATCCGGCTTCCGGGAAGAACCGTGATCAGCGTGTCGGTAGCGGCAATGCCGTTGCGGTCACGAAACCCTGGGCCGTTCCCCTTTCCGGCATCTCCTTCCAAAACCGGATGGCCGACGAAAGTGGAAGGCAGCCCCTGCTCCTCGAACAAGGGCGGTTCGAACGGTAACAAGGCCAGTAAGTGATCCAGAAAACCGGCGATTTTTTTAGCCCGACCTGGCCGCCAAGCCCAAACCGAGGGAGCGACGTAATGAATAAGGGGGATGCCCTTTCCCTTTAGCCGCTTGGCGACGCGAAAATTGAAATCCGGAGAATCGATGGTGACCAGACATGAGGGGGTAAGCCGTTTGACGGTGTCGACGGTTTCGGACATGCGGCCAAGAAGTCCGGGAAGCCGGGGCAGGATTTCGGCGATTCCCATCACCGACAACTCGGCCATGGGAAAAAGGCTTTTGATCCCCTGCTCTTCCATACGGGCGCCGCCAACCCCGGCGAAGGAAATCCGGCCCTCGGTTTCCTTTTTCAGGGATTGCATCAATTGCGCTCCCAGGAAATCACCGGATGCCTCTCCGGCGATGAGAAAAACCAGAGGGTTGGACCGGTCGGCGATTATCATGCCGCCGTCAACGACATCCCCGCTGACGTCAGGGTGGTCCTGGAGGTCGATGCCGATGACGAAAATTCCCGCTGCGTCGGCAGCCTTAATCACGGCGTCACGGTCGACAACCAGGGCGCCATTGGTTTCAATGGCGATTCCCCTCAGGCCGGCGGCAGAAGCCTCTTCAACGGTGGTGATCCCAATGGTTGGCAAATCGGCGCGGTGTTCCTGGCCGGGTTTTTTGACTTTAACCAACACGCCCCCGGGACCGCTCATGCGAACTTTCTGGGCCTGCTTGAGGAGCGCGTCGGTGCCCTTGGCATCTTCGACGGCAAGCACCTGCCCCAACTGAACAACCGCGGCCTGGCCGATGTCGCGGCGACCGAGGTCCAATGCCGCCCGGATGCCGTATTTGATATCTTCTTCGGCCTGCCAGTCGGGTTTTACATGGCCGTAGACTCCTTTTGTGGCGAGCAGGTCCGACAATAGATCGTCTGCGCCGATGACACAAAATCCTTCAGTTTCCTCAAGGGTTTTGACCAACGCCTTCAACAGGCCGTCATCCCCAAGCGATTGGGCTCCTGATTTGGCAAAGAACCGAAGCGCCCATCCGTCGGGCCTGAGTGAGGCAAGGGAAGGTCTTTTGATCGTCCCGGCCATTACCAATTCCTGACACCCGGCATCTTTCAGGTGCTTGATTGATTGGCCGGCGGCGCCCAAACGCACCCAGGCATGAGGAACGTCGGCGAAGTTTTTCTTTTCTGCGTGACCCTGGAAGCCGATCACAAGAAAGTCCCGACCGGAGTCCTGGCAAGCCCGAACAAGGAGTTCCGGAAGCGGTCCGCCCCCGGCAAGAATTCCGAGTTTAGGCGGCATCTTTCATTTTTGGCTGGCAGATGGCTCGAGATGAATCGGCGTTGATGAAGTTGATGATGTCTTGGACCGGTTCGTTGTCAGGAAACAACTCAGCAACGTCCAAAATCCGTTCCGCGAAGGTGCCTTCCTCGGCGAAAATGAGCCGGTAGGCCTTGCGTAGGTTTTGGATATCCTCGCGAGAGAAATCGCGGCGCTTTAGCCCGACGATATTCAGCCCCGACAGACGGGCCCGATTTCCGATCACCGAGCCGTAGGGGATGACGTCTTCGGCGACGCCGGTCTTGCCGCCGATCATGGAGTGCTTGCCGATCCTGACGAATTGATGAACGGCAGACAGGCCACCGATGATTGCCCAGTCTTCGATAGAAACGTGACCCGCAAGGGTGGCATTGTTGACCAGGATGACGTTATCCGCGATCTGGCAATCGTGGGCGACATGAGCGGCGACCATGAACAGGCAGTTATTACCGATCCGCGTTGCCATGCCGCCGCCTTCGGTACCGGGATTCATGGTTACGTATTCCCGAATGACGTTGTTGCAACCGATGGTCAGGCTCGATGCTTCGCCTTGGTATTTAAGGTCCTGGGGCTGGTGACCGATCGACGCGAATGGAAAAATTCGGGTATTAGCGCCGATACTAGTATGTCCAGTGACGACGACATGGGAAATAAGTTCGACCCCATCGTCTAATTCGACGTCAGAACCGACCATGGAATAGGGCCCGATGGATACATTTTCGCCGATCTTGGCACCGTCGGCGATGATCGCGGTTGGGTGAATTTCACTCATTTTGGATCCACAATCATGGCAGTAAAAGTTGCTTCGGCGACGATATCTTCACCGACCCGCGCCTCGCCTTGGAATTTCCACACTTTACCGCGTTGTCGTTGCTTCACCACATGCAGATGTAACTGGTCACCGGGAAAGACCGGCTTACGGAAGCGGGCCTGATCCACGGACATGAAATAAACGACGCTTCCGGGCTGTTTTCCCATGGTGCTGACCACTAAAACCGCTGAGGTTTGAGCCATAGCTTCGACGATTAAAACACCTGGCATAATCGGATGTCCGGGAAAATGGCCTTCAAAATAGGGCTCATCTGCACTGACGTTCTTGATGCCGGTCGCTTCAACGTCAGGGGTCAGATCGGTGACTTCATCGATCAACAGGAACGGATGACGGTGCGGAATCATGTCCTTGATCGCATCAATATCAAGGGTTTTACCAGCGTCGGAGGAGAGAGTTTCATCCATGGCTTAATTGACTTTCTTTTTTGCAAATCGTCTGAGGGCAGCAACCCCAAGAAGCCATTCTTTCAAAGGACGGGCGGGAAAGCCCCCGACGGTGGCGCCGGCATGGACATCCTTCGTGACCCCGCTTTTTGCGGCAATGCGCGCGCCTTCGCCGATCCGTAAATGGCCGGCAAATCCAGCCTTTCCCCCGACCATCACGAAGTCACCGAATTCGGTGCTGCCGGAAATGCCGACCTGTGAAGCCACCAAGCAATTTTTTCCCAGTTGTGCGTTATGGGCGATATGTACAAGATTATCAATTTTTGTTCCTGCCCCGATAACCGTATCGGGGCCGCTTCCACGATCGATGGTAGCGTTGGCGCCGATGTCGACATCGTCCTCAATTAATACCCGACCCAATTGAGGAATTTTGATGTGGCCATCTTTCCCAGGGGCATATCCATACCCGTCCTGTCCGATCCGGGCCCCGTTATGGATATCGACGCGGTTGCCAATAATGCAAAATGACAAGCTTGAGTTGGGTCCAATAACACAGTCATCGCCAAGTATAACGCTCTTACCGATGACTGTGTTGGCACCGATGGAACAGTTTTGTCCGATCTCGGCTTCGGCGTCGATCACGGCGCCGGGGGATACATGACAATTTAGACCGATTTTAGCAGTTTCATGGATGATGGCCGAGGGGGCAATGTGGGCTTCTGTATTCTTTCGCTGATAGAAAGCGGCAGCGGCTTTTGCATAGGCGCGGTAAGGATCCTCGCTAATTAATAAAGCCATTTCCTTGGGTGCGTTGGCAGCATGATCGGCGTGTACAAGACAAGCCCCGGCGCGGCTTTTGGAAAAATCATTGAGGTAGAGTTTGTTGTCGAGAAAGCTGAGGTGCTCGGGCCCGGCGATTTGAAGCGGTTGAACATCCAAGAATTGGGCTTCAGGATTGCCGCCATCTCCAATCCTTGATCCAGAAATTGCTGCCAATCCCTTTAGGCTGAAGGGCCCGGCCACGGAAAAAAAACGAGGATCAGCCATCCTTTATTTCCCAGGCTGGGCAATCTTTACTTTAGGCAATTTATTATTCAATAGATCTAATACTGTTTTCGTAAGATCCAAAGTCCCTACCGAATAGGCGGTCTGATTTTTTCTTATAATCATGGCAAGATTTCTTTCGTCGGCCAACTTGGCGACGATTTCGATGTAGGCTTTGTTGACGGTGTCCATCGCAATTTTACGCGATTTGTCCAATTCCCGTTGACGTTTTTGTACCAGGCGTTGAACCTTAACGACTTGTTGCTCGAACTCACGGCGTTTTTCGGCGAACGTTTCCGGGGACAGAATTGTCCGTTGCCGAGCTAGTTCTTGGTTTGCTTTTCGGAGGTCGCCCCGCTTCTTTTCAATTTCCTTCTCGAAATCGGTGCCGTATTTAGTAATTTGACCGCGAATGTCCTTTACGGCGGCGGCTTCCCGGAGGATGGCTTGCACATCCAGGACCCCGAGGGGAATGCGAACGGGAACGATTTTATTCTTCACTCCAGTTTTTCCCTTGGCCGGGGGTGTCTCTTGGGCCAGAACGGGTTGGCTTAAAACCGAAATGCCGATGAGGGCAGCAAATAAAAGTTTAAATAAGTGGGTCAAATGAACCTCCTAGAACCGGGAGCCGAAATTAAAGCGGATATTTTCGGTGATGTCGAAATCTTCCTTGATCAATGGCACGGCAGCATCTACGCCAACGGGGCCAAAAGGCGACGTCCAAGTTAGGCCAAACCCTGCCGACATACGCAAAGAGCCGGAATCCCTTACGGCGGATGTCGTGGGTGAGAGTTTTCCTGAACTGCCGATATCTGTAAATGTACGTCCACCCACCCCAAACTCATCTGGCAGGCCCAATGGAAAGGATAATTGCATCGTGCCTGTATACATCCACTCGCCGCCAAGGGCATCATCGGTTTGGATGTCCCTGGGGCCGACGCCTCTGGATTCGAACCCCCTAAGACTGTCCCCGCCGATGAAAAACCGGTCAAGAACGGCGACATCCTCTCCCAGTCCGAAAATATAACCAGCCCTGCCGCCGAATTTCAGCACCCACTGGTCGGCAATCCGAAAATATTTGAAAGACTTGACCGAGTTTTTAATAAAGCCAATGCTTCCGCCCAAACCGGCAATGGCGTTCCCCATCTGGATGATATAACCGCTTTTCGGGGAAATGGCGCTGTCGAGTTTGTCATAGGAGATCGAATGGCCGATTAGCGAAGTCGTGGAATTTCCCACTGCGGATTGAATCAAGGTTGAGGCAGTGGTGGAAACGGATGAAACCTTCGATACCTTGAAGGTATAATTCCAGTCCTGCCTGAGATCTTCGGTGATCTTGTATCCGCCCCTCAACCCGAAACCGGTGGCTTCCGTTTCGAAGGAGCTGAAATCTTGTAGATCCTTGCTGACATGGAATATATCGAAACCGGCGCGAATTTCACGGCCGAGGAAAAAGGGTTCGGTAAAGGAAAAATCAATTTCACTTTGGAGCGAGGCGATGGTCAGAGAAAGAGAGACTTGCTGTCCTTTTCCGAGGAAATTCCGCTCGATTATGCCAATGTCGCCAAGGATCCCGTTGGTTGTTGAAAAACCGGCGCCGAAGTTCAATTGGCCCGTCGATTTTTCTTCGACATCAACCTTGAGCACTGTCTTATCCGGGGCACTGCCGGGCTGCCGTTTCACTCCGACGGATTCGAAAAAGGCAAGATTTTGAATGCGTTGACGCGAACGGCGCAATTTTGCCGAGTTAAAAGCGTCTCCCTCAACGAGCCTAAACTCCCTTCGGATCACCTTGTCCTGGGTGCGGACATTGCCAACGATATCAATTCGTTCAACAAAAACCCGTGGGCCTTCGTTTATTTCGAAAATAACATCAATTTTCTTATCCTTACGATTGCGGTTGATCCGTGGCCTAACATCGACAAAAGCGTATCCAAGTTCACCGACCTTGTTGGTCAAATCATTGATGGCGTCGTTGACCTCTTCGATGTCGTACCAATCACCTTGTTCGAATTCTAATATCTCGGCGATATCCTCCTTTTTAAGATCGCGCAGGCGGGCTTCGATATCGACTTTGCCGAATTGGTATCGTTTTCCTTCATCTACGGTAAAGGTCAGAAAAAAGTCTTTGCGGTCAGGGGTGAGCTCGGCAACAGCAGAAACGACACGGAAATCAGCGAAGCCATCTGTGAGATAGAAACGGCGCAACAATTCACGGTCGAAGGTCATTCGGTCCGGATCATATTTGTCATCGGATGAAAGAAGCCGCCACCATCTGGTTTCCCTGGTACGGATGACTCCCCTCAGGCGGCCGTCGCTAAATTCTCTGTTACCGACGAACCGGATGCTTCTGATTTCTGTCAAATCCCCTTCATTGATCTCAAACACCAGATCGATCCGGTTTTGAGGCAACTGGATGACTTTGGGTTCCACGGCGGTGGCAAAACGACCACTGCTGCGATAAATGGACAGGATGCGTTTTACGTCGTTTTGAACTTTGGTTCGGGTATAAATCACCCGCGGACGAAGCGAAATCTCAGATTCCAGATCGCTGGATTCGACTTCATCGTTTCCTTCAAAGGCAATGCGGTTAATGACCGGGTTCTCCACCACATTTACCACCAGCGCGTCCCCTTGCCGACGCAGGGACACATCGGCGAAAAGGCCGGTGGAAAAAAGGCTTTTCAGTGAGCCATCGATTTTGCTTGCATCAAAGGGGTCGCCAGTATTCAAGAGCAGGTAGGATCTGACCGTATCGGGTTCAATGCGCTGTGTTCCTTCAACCCTAACTTCTCCGATCACCCCTGCGTTTTGGGCAAGTTCAACAGGGTCATGGTTCGGTTGCGCCATTGCTTGAAAAGGCAATAGCCCAAGAACCACAACGAAGTACCCAGCGGTGAAGAAGCGGTAATAACGCCTCAATTAAACCCCCATGATTTTTAAATCAGGTAATGAGTTCTTTAATGAACTCAATGACTCTCAAGTGAACCAAGTCGTTCCAAGTTGCGAAAACCATTAGAGTCAATACCAGAATCAGTCCAAAACGAAAACCGTATTCTTGCGCTCGCTCACCCAAAGGACGGCCGCGAATGGCTTCAGCGGCTAAAAACAACAAATGCCCGCCATCAAGTAAAGGAATGGGAAACAGGTTAATAAGGCCCAAATTTACGGATAAGGCGGCCATAAAGAAGATAAGGTTATCGAGCCCGCCCTGGGCCATTTGACCGGAAAGCTTGGCAATTCTAAGGGGGCCCCCCAAATCTTCGGCGCCCCTCTTTCCGGTGATCATTTCACCTAAATAAGAGAAGATATTTCCCGTCAAAGCCGCTGTTTGTCTGATTCCCAGCCATGAAGCGTATAAAGGGTTTTGCCTTTCATACTCAGCTTGCTCCGGGTCATAACGAACACCAAGCAAGCCAACTTCGATCGTTTTTCCATCTTTATCCGTCCGTTGATGCCGTTTCGGTGTCGCCGCCAGGGTCAATTCATCATCACCCCGCCTGAGCGTGATTTTCAAGGGAACGCCTGGTTTCCCGCTTACGATACGGACCAGGTCAGAAAACCAGGTCACGGGTTCGTCATTTATGCTCAAAATGCGGTCGCCGACCTCAAACCCGGCTTCGGCAGCAGCGGAATCCGGCATGATATTACCGACACCTGCATAATGTTTAGGTGTTCCGACGGTCATAATCAGCCCGGCGAATAGTACCACCGCCAGAATGAAATTCGCCAATGGCCCGGCGAAAACGATCGATACGCGCTGACCTATGGTTTTGTATTGGAAAGAAACGGCCTTTTCCTCTTCGGTCAAAGGACGTTCATTCTCTTCATCTTCAGGGAGATCGGATTGGCCCAGCATTTTGACGTATCCGCCAAGGGGAATGGCGGATATTTTCCACCGGGTTCCCGCCGCATTGGTCCAACCATAAATTTCCGGCCCGAACCCGATCGAAAAAACCTCGACCCTGACGTTGTTGCGCTTGGCCACCCAGTAATGTCCCCACTCATGGACATAAACCAAGACCGTGAGCACGAACAAAAACAGGATAATGTAATACCAAGTAAATCCGAGAATGGAGTCCATAAGGGCGCTTTCAGGTGAGTGTCTGGGCGGCGGATTCCAGCCGCCGAATATTAATTATCTTTCGGAATTTTTAAAACCAAATCTTCGGCAATTCTCCGCGCTTCAGCGTCGGCCTCGGCAACATCATCCAGATTATCCAAGCGGCCATCAGGCGCGGCGATAAGGGTTTCCTCCACAATCCGGACAATGTCAAGAAAACCGATGTTTTTGTCTAAAAAATGGCGAACAGCTACTTCGTTTGCGGCATTCAACACCGTCGGCGCTGCACCGCCGGAATTCAAGGCTTGGCGGGCCAGCCGGAGGGCCGGAAAACGGTCCATGTCAGGGTTTTCGAAGGTTAGGGTGGCGATTTCCCCCAATTCCAGCCGGGGGGCGTGGGCGGCCATCCGCTTGGGCCAGGCCAGGGCATAGGCAATGGGGGTGCGCATGTCAGGGGTCCCTAGTTGGGCCAAAACCGAACCATCGACATAATCGACCATGGAATGGATTATCGATTGCGGATGCACCAATATTTCAATCTGATCACCGGAAACTGGAAAAAGATGGAAGGCTTCGATCAATTCCAGCCCCTTGTTTATCATGGTCGCTGAATCTACTGAAATTTTGGCGCCCATATCCCAATTGGGGTGGGCGACAGCCTGTTCCGGCGTCATTTTGGCCATTTCGTCAAGGGAAGAATTTCTAAACGGCCCACCCGATGCGGTCAGGATAATCCGGTGAACCCGGTCGGCGTTGTCGAAATCAAAGACTTGAAAAATGGCGCTGTGTTCGGAATCCACCGGCAATAGGGTGGCGCCATGAATTTCGACTTCTTTAACGAACAAATCACCGGCGGAAACTAGACATTCCTTGTTGGCCAATCCGATCGTGGCGCCGCGCCTGACGGCGGTTAAAGTCGGTTTAAGCCCTGCCGCCCCGACAATAGAGGCCATCACCCAATCAGCAGGCCTATGGGCGGCCTCGATAAGGGCTTCGGGGCCTGCGGCGGCCTCGATCCCGGTTCCAGCCAAGCCTTCCTTCAGCGCATGATAGCCATCGGGATCGGCTAGTACTGCCGTATTCGGTTTTAGGCGTAGGGATTGCTCGATTAACAGAGTGACGTTACGGTTCGCCGTCAAGGCTTCTACCACATAGTCGCTGGGATTATTTTCGATCAATTCGACTGTATTGCAGCCGACCGATCCAGTGGACCCAAGGATAGTGATGCTTCGGGGCGTCATTTCCGTTTTTGGTGCAATGGTTTC
Organism: Alphaproteobacteria bacterium MarineAlpha3_Bin2; assembly: GCA_002938315.1. Taxonomy (GTDB): domain Bacteria; phylum Pseudomonadota; class Alphaproteobacteria; order Rhodospirillales; family Casp-alpha2; genus Casp-alpha2. Next base: position 21,860 of record PTLL01000006.1, read on the forward strand.
GGGGACTACATCCATGTCAATATAAGGCCCATGTCGAAAGTTTCAATCAAAGCAACGGCAACGGCAGCTACCAGCAATCCGTCAACGCGGTCAAACAGGCCGCCGTGCCCAGGAAGAATTGCTCCCATATCCTTTGCCCCAAAATAGCGTTTAACCCAAGATTCTCCTAAGTCACCCATTTGAGTTATTGCGCCGATGACGGCACTCCACCCAGCGAGGGCAAGAAAGTCTTTTGATTCAATGACCAGGCTGGCTAACGCGCCGGTCAATCCCGCCATCCCTATTCCGCCCATTAGCCCCGCCCAGGTTTTGTTGGGGCTAATGACGGGGGCTAGTTTGGCGCCACCGATAAGACGACCGAAAGCGTAAGCCCCCGTATCGGCGGACCACACCACCGCCAGCAACCAATAAATATTAGTCGACCCGGAGGTGCCGTCGGAGCGCAGGAAAAGCAGGGCCCAGCAGGGAACGGCGATGTAAATTAAACCAAGTCCCAACCAAAAGGGCCGTCCACCACAAAGACGGTTCCATTCGAAGGCCAGGATCAACGCCATCAGGGCGATGAGAATGTCGAAAAACGGCGATCCAAAATAGGCAATAACCAGAACCCCCGGCGCCGCAATGCAGGCCGTGGCGGTTCGGACCGCCAAAGGGCTTAGCTTGGTGTCACCCTCCGGTAGCGCCATAACGGCGTTCACGACCCTGATATTCGGTGACGGCATTTTCAAAGTCTTTCCCGCAAAATTCAGGCCAAAGGGTGTCGATAAACACCAATTCCGAATATGCCACTTGCCACAATAAAAAGTTGCTGATCCTTTCTTCACCACTGGTGCGGATCAAAAGATCAGGATCGGGCATATCAGCGGTAAACAAGTGCCCGGCGACCTCTGATTCATCGATGTCCTCTACCTTCAGGCGTCCGGTCAAAACATCCTCGGCGATATTGCGGACCGCCGCCGTTATTTCCGCCCGGCCACCGTAACTCAGGGCAATGGTCAGCGTCAGGCGTTTATTGGCAGCGGTCAACCGTTCAGCGTTTTCGATCAGGGATACAATATCCTTATCCAGACGGTCCCGTTCGCCGATAACCATAAGTCGAACGCCTTCATTGTTGAGTTCATCGATTTCTTTTTTTAAATAAAACCGGAGCAGCCCCATGAGGTACTTGATCTCATTAGCCGGGCGTTTCCAATTCTCTGAAGAAAACCCAAACAGGGTCAGGTAGCCAATTCCCATGGAAATGGCCGATTTCACCGCTTCTTTGACCGCATCGGCGCCTCTTTGATGGCCCACGGTTCGGGGCAGGCCATTGCCTTTCGCCCAGCGCCCATTCCCATCCATGATGATGGCAACATGAATGGGGGGCGGTGGCGGAGAATTCTTTTTTTGAGGAGAGGCGGATTCCATGGAACTAGACCTGCTTGATATCTTGTTCTTTGTTCTCCAGCAATTCATCAATTCGGCTGATGTGTTGGTCGGTCAATGTCTGAATTTCATCTGCATATTCATGGTGTTCGTCCTTGGATATTTCATTATCTTTTTCGGAATGTTTCAAATTATCCATGGCGTGGCGACGGACATTGCGAACCGCGATGCGGGCATCTTCGGCGTATTTGTGGGCGACTTTTGCAAGTTCAATACGGCGTTCTTCGGTCAGTGCCGGAATGGGAACCCTGACCAACTGTCCTTCCGAGGACGGATTGAGGCCAAGACCGGAATTGATGATTGCTTTTTCCACAGACTGAACCAGGCCCTTGTCCCAGACTTGGACCGTTAACAGCCGGGGCTCCGGCACACCGATATTGCCGACCTGATTTATCGGCATATCGGAGCCGTAGGCTTCGACAACCAGAGATTCCAAAAGACCAGCATTGGCACGCCCAGTGCGGAGGCCTTTGTACTCATCTAACAACACCCCTATCGCCCCGTCCATGCGGCGGGTGATATCCTTATAAATGGCGTCTATATCGATGCTCACGGCGATTTTTCCCTTCGTGAACCGGCTAAAGAAATCCCTCAGTTAATAATCGTAAACTTGCCGCCACCAAAGACGACATCAGCGAATCCTCCGGGATTGTGAATGGAAAACACCAGGATTGGAACCTCGTTCTCACGTGCAAGTGCAATGGCAGATGTGTCCATGACCCTGAGGTTTTGGGCCAGAACCTCCTGGTAGCTGAGTTCCTGATAGCGTTTAGCGTCTTTTTGGGTTTTCGGATCAGCGTCATAAACGCCGTCAACTTGGGTACCCTTGAGAAGAGCATCACAATTCATTTCAACGGCGCGAAGGGCGGCAGCGGTGTCAGTGGTGAAGAAAGGATTGCCGGTTCCGCCGGCAAAGATCACGACCCTATCCTTCTCCATGTGACGAACAGCACGACGTCGGATATAGGGTTCACATACCGTTGCCATGGGAATGGCTGATTGCACCCGGGTCGGTACGCCCATGCTTTCCAGGACGCTTTGCACGGCAAGGGCATTCATCACGGTTGCCAACATGCCCATGTAATCCGCGCTGGTGCGCTCAATGCCCTGGGCGGCGACTGAAACGCCTCTGAAAATGTTGCCGGCCCCGATGACCAAGCTGATTTGCACCCCCTTATCGTGAACGTCTTTGATTTCACCACAAATTCTGTCCACGGTGCTGGCGTCAATACCGTATTCACGCTCGCCCATCAGCGCCTCTCCCGACAATTTTAATAGAATACGTCGGTATTTTGGCTTGGGCGGCATGGTGGTGTTCCGTTTGATCCTTATGAGGGAAAGGTCCTGTCACTTTTTAGGGACGTGAACATTCTACACCATCGGTGGGTCTTTGGTACTTTGACGTACCGACAGTCTTTAGGTGCCGGCAACGGCGGCAACTTCGGCGGCGAAATCCTCTTCCTTCTTTTCGATACCCTCACCGAGGATGAATACGCCGAAATTAGAAACCTGTATGGGACCGCCGGCATTCTTGGCCGCCGTCTCCAAAACCTTTTCGACCTTGGTTTCACCGTCAATGACGAAGGTCTGATCCAAAAGGCAGACGTCTTCGTAAAATTTGCGCATCCGCCCATCAAGCATCTTTTCGATGATGTCCTCGGGTTTTCCGGATCCGCGCGCCTGTTCGGCCAGGAAATTACGCTCACGTTCGATAACGGCCGGCTCCAGGCCATCCCTAGACACCGCTTGCGGATTCGAGGACGCCACATGCATGGCAAGCTGTTTTCCAATGGCATTTAGCTTATCCGCATCGGCTTCGGATTCAAGAGCAACCAGAACCCCGATTTTGCCCAGATCGGAGGCAACGGCGTTGTGGATATAGGATGAGAGGACACCTTGGCCGACCTCGACGACCTCAAGGCGGCGAAGCGACATATTTTCACCGATGGTGGCAATTAGGTTGGTGAGTTCCTCGGCAACATTGCGATCCGTCCCGGGATATGGGGTTTCCTTCAACGCCTCCATGTCATTGCCGGATTTAAGCGCCAATTCGCTTACGGTCCTGACGAAAGCTTGGAAATCGTCGTTACGGGCGACAAAATCAGTCTCCGCATTGACCTCGACAAGGGCGCCGGTATTGCCTTCGATGGAAACGCCGATCAGGCCTTCCGAGGTGACCCGCCCGGCCTTTTTGGCGGCAGCCGACAGACCCTTGGTGCGAAGCCAATCAATAGCGGCTTCAATGTCGCCATCGCTTTCGACTAGCGCTTTCTTACAATCCATCATGCCCGCGCCGGTTTTCTCGCGCAGGTTCTTGACTAGGGCGGCAGTGATTTCAGCCATCTTAAACCTCTTAATTAAGTTTATTTTCTAATTATTTAAAAAAACTCAGACCTTTTCTTCAGTTTTGTCTGTGTCTTTGGTTTCTGCACTGTCCTTGGGCGCGGCCTTTTCCTCGGCCTTCTCGTCACTTTTGGCTGGTTTTTGAGCGGCCTTGGCAAGCTTTTTAGTCTCTTTATCTGGAGATTTAGCCTTCTTGGCGACAGGCTTTTCCTCTGTTTTCTTGTCGTCTTTCTTGTCGCCTTTATCGCCGCCCTTTTTTGCGGCAGGGCTGGGCTTCGCTTCTTTGCTGTCCTTGGCCGCCGGCTTGGATGCGACTTTTGGTTTATCCGCAGTCTTATCGGCCTGGGCATCGGTTTTTTCGGCTGCAGTTTCCTCGGGTAAGGATTCTTCGGGAACTGCCGAGGAGGCGCCGATATCGCCACCAGCAGCCTTGACCTCTTGTTGAATACCGTCAAGCACCGCACCGCCCATCAATTCACAATATAGATTGATAGCGCGAATGGCGTCGTCGTTACCCGGTACGGGATAATTAATTCCATCGGGCTTGCTATTGGAATCAATAACACCGACCACCGGAATGCCCAATTTATTGGCCTCGGCAACGGCAATAGCTTCCTTGTTGGTGTCAATGACGACTAATATATCCGGCAGTCCGCCCATTTCCTTGATGCCGCCCAAGGCGCGCTCAAGTTTGGCTTGCTCGCGGGTCAAACCCAGCAGCTCTTTCTTCGTTAGGCCAACGGTCTCCCCGGCCAATTGGTCATCCAGGGTGCGCAGGCGTTTGATCGAATTGGAAATTGTCTGCCAATTCGTCATCATGCCACCCAGCCAGCGGTGGTTAACGTAATACTGACCACACCGCTTGGCGGCTTCAGAAACTCTGGTCGAGGCCTGGCGCTTGGTTCCGACAAACAGAACCCGCCCACCGGCGGCAACCACATCTTTGACGGCGGTCATGGCCTGATGCAGCAAGGGTACCGTTTGCTGTAGATCAATAATGTGAATGCCGTTGCGGACCCCGAACAGAAAGGGGGACATTTTCGGATTCCAGCGTCTTGTGCTGTGCCCGAAATGAACGCCAGCTTCCAAAAGCTGACGCATCGTAAAGGCGGGAAGCGCCATGGTTTTATATCCTTCTCCGGTTCTACCTCCGCAGGCTTGGTCCTTTCGGTCGAAAGAACACCGGAACAGTAAAGTGGCGAATTTAAGCCAAACACCGTACGCCTACGTGTGAAATCGCGGGTTTTTTAGCTCTTGGGTAAAAGGAAAGCAAGAGCAAAGGGAACGGATTTAATTTTTTAGGTCTCTCGGGCTTCGACAATGCCGGGAATGGCGCGGACGGCGTTGATGTCATCCGGCGTCAAGGCGTAGCCGCCACTAAGCTCAATGTCCACCTCGGCGCCTTCTTCCAGCCTGGAAACGACCGTCACGTGGCCCCTGCCATGGCGCCAGGCGGATAAGACGTCTCTGAGCGCAGATAAGGGAGTGGCAGAAGAAACAACAACTGCGAGGCCGGGAATAACCTTGTCGCCGGCTTTCTCAAGAAGTTGCATGCTTTGAACAGAAAACCGGCTATCGGCATCGAATTGGGCGCGGATGAAGAATGACTGGCCAAGTTCGAGTATGTCCCGGTTTTGGTTAAGTGTTTCCGAAAAGGCGATGACTTCGAAGACACCCGATGTATCGGTGAAGCTTAAAAAAGCGTAGCGGTTGCCTTTCTTTGAGGTTCTTTCACTGATCCCCAGCAAGGTTCCGGCCATCCGTCTGGGCCCGGGTTTGCCGGCGGAAATGATATCTGCGTTGGTCTTGACCTTGAGGCGCTTCATGATGGGGGTGAAGTCATCCAATGGATGACCGGAAAGATAAAGTCCGGTGGCTTCAAATTCTTCGGTCAAGCGGTCCATTTTTTGCCAATCGGCGATTTCCGGTAAAGAAGGTGCCTCAACGGCGCCGGCGCTATCGCCGCCGAACAGTCCCATTTGGCCACTGTCGCGTTCATTGTTGGCGATTGAAGCGTGGCGGAGCAGCATTTCAATGGCGTCGTACACTTGTCGGCGGTTCGAACAAATGCCATCGAAAGCCCCTGCCCTGACAAGATTTTCCATTTGCCGCTTGTTGACCGCGTGCGGGTCTAGGCGCTGGGCAAAATCAAAAAGGTCCCGATAGGGACCATTTTCACGGCGTTCCCGGACCAAACCTTCCATGGCCGCCTCGCCGACGTTCTTGATGGCAGCAAGGGCATAGCGGATGGCGCCATTGCTACCATTTGGGTCCCTTTCTACGGTGAAAACGGCATCCGAAGCATTGACGTCCGGACCCCGAACCTTGATCCCCATGTGCTGAAGTTCCTGGTGGAACACGCCCAATTTGTCAGTATTGCCCATGTCCAAGGTCATCGATGCGGCCATGAATTCGACTGGGTGGTTGGCCTTCATGTAGGCTGTTTGATATGCGACCAGAGCATAAGCGGCGGCATGGGATTTGTTAAAGCCGTAATCGGCGAACTTATTGACCAGAACGAAGATTTCATTGGCCTTGGCCTCAGGAACGCCTTTGGCGATGGCTCCCTTGATGAAGACCTGGCGTTGTTCTGCCATTTCGGCACGGATTTTCTTACCCATTGCGCGCCGAAGAATATCGGCAGCGCCCAGTGAATAGCCGGAAAGCTCCTGAGCGATCTGCATAACCTGTTCCTGATAGATAATAATGCCGAAGGTTTCCTTGAGGATTCCTTCAAGCGTCGGATACAGGTAATCCGGTTTCTCCTCACCGTGCTTACGCTTGATATAGCTGGGGATGTTGTCCATCGGGCCGGGGCGATAAAGGGCAACAACGGCGATAATATCTTCGAAGGTGTCGGGGCGGAGGTTCTTTAAAACCTGCACCATGCCTGATGATTCCAACTGAAAGACGCCGGTGGTGTTACCCTCAGCGATCATCTCAAATGTCGCCTTATCATCCAGGGGAATACTGGAAATATTAAGGTCAAAACCAGTTTCACGCACCAGCTTTTCGGCGTGGCTGAGGACGGTTAGCGTCTTGAGCCCGAGAAAGTCGAATTTCACCAGGCCCGCGGCCTCGACGTATTTCATGGAAAAACCACTAACCGGCATATCGGATCTGAAGTCCCGGTATAGTGGGATTAATTCATCGAGAGGCCGGTCGCCGATGACGACACCGGCGGCGTGGGTCGAGGCATGGCGAAAAAGCCCCTCCAACTGCCGGGCGATACGGATCAGTCTTTCAACTTGAGGATCTTCAGTTGCCAATTGGCGAATTTGAGGTTCCGCCTTCATGGCTTCGTCCAGGGTTGGCGGGTTGGCGGGGTTGGATGGTACTAGTTTGCATATCTTATCGACGTAGCCGTAAGGCATTTCCAGAACCCGACCGACATCGCGCAGAACGGCGCGGGCCTGCAACTTTCCAAAGGTAATGATCTGAGCAACGTGATCACGACCGTATTTTTCCTGAACATAACGGATCACTTCGTCACGGCGGTCCTGACAAAAATCAATATCGAAATCAGGCATGGAGATACGGTCAGGGTTGAGGAACCGTTCGAACAGCAGTCCGAAACGAAGCGGGTCGAGGTCGGTGATGGTCAGCGCCCAGGCAACCACCGAACCGGCACCGGACCCGCGTCCCGGGCCGACAGGAATGCCGTGTTCCTTGGCCCAATGGATGAAGTCGGCAACGATCAGGAAGTATCCCTGATATCCCATGTCATCGATGACCTTGAGTTCGTACTCAAGACGTTTTCGGTACGGCGCAGCGGCGTGTTGCTTTTCATCAGCAGTCATGTCGGGACTGAACACCTGGGCTGCGATTCTGCTTTCCAGACCGGCTTTCGCTTGGGCGGTGAGTTCTTCTTCCTCGCTGCGGTTTGCGCCACAGTCGTAAGGCGGCAGGATTGGGGGGCGAGGTTCAGCCATGAACGCAGTGCGCTGGGCGACGACCAGGGTATTATCCGCGGCTTCCGGTAGGTCTCTAAATAGGGCCCGCATTTCTTTTGCCGATTTGAAGCCGTTGTCCGGTGACAACCGCCGGCGTTCGGTATCCGAAATATAGGCTCCTTCTGCGATACAGATCAGTGCGTCATGAGCCTCATGCATGGCGGCGTCTTTAAAAAAGCACTCGTTGGTGGCGACAATGGGCAGGTCCATTTCGTAGGCCAAATCCAGGAACCCGGGCTCGGTCTGTTTTTCTACCGTCAAGCCGTGGCGCATCAATTCTACGTAAAGACGGTCGGAAAAAATTTCCTTAAGGCGCTGCATCATCGCCCTGGCTTCAACGATCTGTCCATTTGCCAACAAATGGCCGACCGGACCCAAGGGGCCGCCGGTTAAGGCGATCAAACCCTCGCCATGGGTCTGTAATGCAGATAACGCCACCTGTGGCTCAGTTGGGGGCTCGGAATCCGATTCTCCCAAATAGGCAAGGCTAATCAGCTTGAGCAGATTTTGATAACCGTCTTCATTTTGGACCAACAACACTATGGAATCAGAGTCTTGGGCAAGTCCATGCCTAGTGTTGGTTCCATTTTTTGGACCATGAGAGGCATCTGATTTATTTTCGCGGGAGATGGAAAGCTGGCAGCCGATGATCGGCTGCACGCCGGACTTGGCGGCGGCGGAAAATTCCAAGGCGCCGAATAGGTTGTTGGTGTCGGTGATGGCGACCGCCGGCATTTTATTCTCTACCGAGAGCAGCACCAATTCCTTGATGGGAATGGCGCCTTCCGAGAGCGAATAAGCGCTATGAACGCGCAGGTGAACGAAATCCGCATGAGGCATGACAAAGGATTCCACATCAAGGGGGCAAAGTCACCATATCTTGTAGGGTAGGATTAACTTATCCACAAGAATTGCTGTTTTGTGGATAAAACCTACTCCGCCCCTGCCGATCACGTGATTACCCAAGCTACGTAGGAAATTGAAAACAGGAAAAACCTGATTGAGAAGGAATTTTACAGCAGTTTGTGGGGCTAAAAGATCAATTAAAGGGGATTATTTAGATAAATTATGGTATTTATAGAAAAATCATCCAAAAATTTGCCAATTTTTAACCTTCAACTTAATAATTTATGTGAAAAAATATCTTTTTTGCCATTTTATGATGTATTAACGGCTTAATTTTGTGATTTTGTAACGTCGACAAGCTGACAATCGGCGGTGACTTCGACACCGGCGGAGCGGAACAAGTTCATCACCGAGCAGCGGAATTCAACGTTCTTGGCCAACTTGGCGAACCTTTCAGGCGTTTTGGAGGTTTTTACCCGGATGGTCAACTTGACCCAATTGAAAAAGGGCCGCACGCCCCTGACACCTCGGGACCCCCGCTGATCGACCTCGCCCTCGCTTTCGATTTCGACGCCGGCGTATTTAAAGCCCATGGCTTGTGCACAGCGGTTAATGATGACGCCTTCGCAGTCGTTGAGCGAGGCCAGGGTCATTTCCAGCGGCGTCGGGCCGGTGTCGGACTTTTTTTCATCGGTAATCACCGTATGGCCGCGCACGGTCATGACGCTGCGGGTTGACGCCTCGTTGACGGCGCTGACTTTGCGAATACCGATCGCTCGTTTTTTTGGATCGATGCTGGGTTCCAGCAGGTCGTTGTCTTCAGCCATGGTGTTCCCTCCTTAGTCGGTGCGATCAAGAATATCGAAACCGGCGTTGCGGTCGAGTAAATAGATTAGCCCGTTGCCATCAACATCGACGTCATTGCTTTGCGGACTGGGGTTTCCATTGATGGGTTCGGGGATGAAATGGGCGACTTCCGTCGGCTTAAAGGGGTCGGCAAGATCGACGATCCGTAAACCTCCCGAGAACCAGGTCAGATAGACCTGGGTGGAATCCGTTTTCTCGCGGAACTGATGCGCCCCGAATCGACCGGCAGCCCGGCTCCAGGGGCTGTCCATTTCACTAACGTCGAAGGCCGAAAGCGTCTGCACGTTATTGAAGTCGGTAACGTCAAACACCCACATGAACGCATGCAGCGCCCCCGGCCGGTGGTCGTGTTCCTCATCTACAGCGACGGCAATGCGCCGCCCGTCAATGGTATTGGGAAGCGGCAGGATGGTGTGGGTCGGTTCAGAGAACGGCGGGTGATAATCGAATTCGGCAACGGTTGCCGGTTTGGTGAAATCACTAACGTCAATCACCCGGAAACCGGCATGCCAGACCGCCGCCCACATTTCATCGCCGACCCTGAGCGCGTGATGGAGTCGGTTTTTATAGCTATTCCAGGTCGGTTTCTCGCCACTGGCCAGATGTTGACCTGGTATGTGCCAACGCGCGACACCTCGGTCGGATTGGATGGGTCCTTGACGTCATAGATGACCAGGATATTGCTGATATAGCCTTCCATTTCAGTCGACATGTAGGCGTAATTCTCATCAACATCGAAGCGATGGACGCCGAAGCCGAAAGTTTTCTGGTGCTTGATCAGTTTCGGTTTGGCCTTGTCGGAAATATCGAAGATGCGAAACCCACCGTCGGCATAACCCCGTTCCCTGGTGGCGTCCATTTAGCGATGGTGTCCACATCGAAGCCGATGTCGGCGCTTAATTCCGCGTCAGAGGGATCGTGTCCCAGTTCACCGGCAAGGCGTTCGTGATCATCGCCCAGGGTGTCACCGCGCCTTAGTGTATGGCGGTCGTATTGTTCGAAGTTGGTATACAACAAATCGCCCACCACCCGCGCCTTGTGGGTGTGAGAATAGCCGTCTTTAAGGTCGATGGTGGATACAACCTTCGGGTTCGATGGATCCGAGATATCGATGATCGTGGTGCCGTGGGGCGGCGCCATGTGGCCGACATAGGCATAATCACCGTCGACCACGACTTGGCCGCCGCCGGGGATATCCAGGCGGCCGATGCGTTTGAGGTTTCGGGCCACGGGGGTGGTCTGGTCAGCCATTGGGGGACTCCCTAGGGTCGCTAAGGTGGGATATTTTTTGGATTCAATCCTCTAAACGAGGCTCCGTCAATGCTCGGGGGCATAATGTCCATTTCTACTTACCCCATATACAAGTATCTTTTCACCCATTGGTGATTAATTGAATTTGCGAGGGGATGTTGTGGAAAAACGAAAACTAGGAACCCAGGGACTGGAAGTTCCGGCAATCGGCCTCGGCTGTATGGGAATGTCGATCTCCTATGGGGTGTGCGACCCGGAAATAGCAATTGCCACCATTCACCGTGCTATTGAAATGGACGCCGGGTTCCTGGACACGTCCGACGCCTATGGCAGAGGCGCCAATGAAGAATTGCTGGCCCGTGCCCTTGAAGGCGGGCGGCGCGACCAGGTGATCTTGGCGAGTAAATTCGGCAACCGGCGTCAACCTGATGGCTCAACCATTGTCAGCGGAAGTCCAAAAGATGTCGCCGACGCCTGCGAAGCCAGCCTCCAGCGGCTAGACACCGATCACATTGATCTGCTCTACCAACACCGCGTCGATCCCTACACCCCTATCGAGGATACAGTCGGCGCCATGGCGCGTCTGGTTGAACAGGGCAAGGTGCGTTATTTGGGCCTTTGCGAGGCCGGACCCGATACCATTCGCCGCGCCAATGCAACGCATCCCATATCGGCGTTACAGACGGAATATTCCTTGTGGTCGAGGTTCGTCGAGGCCGAAATTCTCCCCCTTTGCCGCGACTTGGGGATCGGCTTTGTCCCGTATTCGCCGCTCGGCCGGGGCTACTTGACCGGAACCATCCGCAAGCCCGAAGACCTGATCGAAAGTGACCGGCGCCACGACCATCCGCGGTTCTGGCCCGAAAACATGGAAAAAAACGCCGCCTTGTTGCCTGTCATCGAACGCATTGCTGCTGCCAAGGACGCGACCCAGGCACAAATAGCCTTGGCCTGGGTATTGGCCCAAGGCGACGATTTGGTACCCATACCGGGCACCAAGCGGCCCGATTACCTGGAACAGAACATCGCCGCCATCGACGTTAACTTGGCAGACGACGAGCAAAAAGAACTCGCCGCCGTGTTCACCGTCGATATAACGGCCGGCACCCGGTATCCGGAAAAACAACTGAAAACGCTTGGGATTTAGCCTTCGTACTTGACGATATCGTAACCGGCGTTTCGATCGACGATGTGGATCAGGCCACGGTCATCGACGTTGACGTCGTTGGTTTGTGGCGCCGGTTGCCCGTTGACGGGTTCCGGCACGAACGAGCTGACCTCTTGCGGCGCCAGCGGATCGGCCACATCGACAATGCGCATCCCGCCGGAAAACCTATTTCGACAAAGGATGTTTTTGACAGGGCACGGGAATTTAACTCAACCCTCAATCAGACGGCCACTTTCAAGGTTAACGATGCGGTCCATGCGTGAGGCCATATCCGGATTATGGGTGGCAATGAGGGCCGTCAATCCGGCCCCGCGGACCAGTTTCAATAGCACCTCAAACACGTCTGACGCCGTCGCCGGGTCCAAATTGCCGGTCGGTTCATCGGCCAATAACAGGCTCGGCTTCGACGCCAGTGCCCTGGCGATGGCGACCCGTTGCTGCTCGCCGCCCGAGAGTCTGGCCGGGCGGTGGTCTTCTCTCGCTTCCAGCCCCATCCAGCCGAGGATTTCCCTGGCCCGCTTTTTCGACTCGCCGCGGCTGAGCCCGTCAATGATGGCGGGGATGGCGACATTTTCCAGCGCCGAGAATTCCGGCAGCAGGTGATGGTTTTGGTAGACGAAGCCAAGATGCTCCCGGCGCATGGTGGTGCGGGCTAGATCATTCATGCCGTTGCACGATTGCCCGGCAATGGCGACGTCGCCGGCGTCGGGCGGTTCCAACAATCCGGCGATATGGAGCAGGGTCGATTTACCGGACCCGGACGGCCCTACCAGGGCGACGATTTCTCCCTGGCGTAACACCAGATCGACACCGCGCAGCACCTTGAGCTCGTTGCGGCCCTGATAAAAGGTACGTTGGACCCCGGTGAGGTCCAACACCCGCGCGTTATTGGCGGCGCCGGTGATGCCCTGCTCACTCATAGCGCAGCGCCTCCGCCGGATCGAGCTTGGATGCCCGCCACGCCGGATAGAGCGTCGCTAGGAACGACAACCCCAACCCCATCAACACCACGGCGACGACTTCGGACGGATCCACCACCGCCGGAAGCTTCGACAGGAAATAAATTTCGGCGGCAAACAGATCGGTCCCGGTAAGCCCTTGAATCCATTGCCGAATGGTTTCGATATTTTCGGTGAATGCCAGCCCCAACCCGAACCCGGCCATGGTGCCGATGGTGCCGACCGAGGCGCCGGCAATGAAGAAAATACGCATGATCATGCCGCTGGTGGCGCCCATGGTTCTGAGGATTGCGATATCCTTGCCCTTATCCTTCACCAACATGATCAGGCTTGAGATGATGTTGAAGGCGGCGACCACAATAATCAGCGTCAGGATCAGGAACATGACATTGCGTTCGACTTGGATAGCGTTGAAAAAGCTGGCGTTGACCCGCTGCCAATCGTGGATGCGGGCCTTCCCTTTCATTTCCTTGGAAATGTCCCGGCCGATGGCGATGGCGTCATCGGGGTGAGTGACGAAGACCTCAAGGTTGCTGACGGCGCCGGGCATCTTGAAATACACTTGGGCGTTTTTCAGCGGCATAAAGACGAAACTGGAATCATATTCGTACATACCGATTTGGAAGGTGGCGGCGACGGTGTAAGCCTTCATCCGGGGAACGGTGCCAAAGGCGGTGGTGTTGCCTTTGGGGGATATCAGGGTGATCTTGTCCCCAACCAGAACCCCCATCTTGGAGGCCATGCGCTGGCCGACGATGATGGCATTCTTGCCTTTGAAGTCGGCCAGGGAACCCGACTTGATGTTGTCGGCGACGATATTGCGGGCGGCGAGGTCTTGAGCCCGGATGCCGCGCACCACCGCCCCTTGCGCGATGCCACGCGCCGTCGCCATGACCTGGCCTTCTATCATTGGCGTTACGGCGACAACGCCTGTCACCTTGCGCAGCCGCTCGGCAATGGGATCGAAATCCCGCAGTTGGTTGGTCTGGCCATAGATGCTGAGGTGGCCGTTGATACCCAGAATTCGGGACAGCAGCTCCTCGCGGAAACCGTTCATCACCGCCATGACGATAATCAGCGTGGCAACGCCCAAGGCAATTCCCAATAAGGAGAACCAGGCGATCACCGAAATGAATCCTTCCTGTCGCCTCGCCCTGAGGTAGCGCATGGCCACCATCCATTCAAAGAAGGAAAACACGCCCTTCGCTCCCTCTTCAGGCCGTCAACTGGGCTATGGCGGCCTCGGCGCTGATTTCCTGGCGATCGCCGCTGGCCCGGTTTTTAAATTCGACGACCCCTGCCTCAACCGCCTTCGGGCCGATCACCACCTGCCAGGGCAAACCGATCAGGTCCATATCGGCGAACTTGGCCCCGGCGCGGGCATCACGGTCATCCAGCAACACCTCAATGCCTGCGTCCTGAAGTTGCCGGTATAGGTCTTCACAGGCCTTATCACATTCATCATCGCCGACTTTTAAGTTAATTAATCCGACCTTAAAGGGGGCCACCGATTCCGGCCAGATGATGCCATCGTCATCGTGGCTGGCTTCGATGATGCCGCCGACCAGTCGCGACACGCCGATGCCGTAGGATCCCATTTCGGCGGTGATTTCGTCACCGCCGGGGCCGGTGACGACGGCGTTGAATGCTTTGGAATATTTGGTGCCGAAAAAGAATATGTGGCCGACCTCAATGCCGCGCGCCACCACTAGGTCGTCGCCAAGTGATCCTTCGATATCCAGGTCGCGTTCATCGTCGGTGGCGGCGTATTTATCGGTGAAGCTGTCGACGACAACCTGCAAGTCACCTTCTAGGTCGATAGTATTGAGCCATTCGTTCTCTAAAAGATCACGATGGCAGCCCACTTCGCTTTCGCCGGTATCGGCCAGGATCACGAATTCATGGCTCATGTCGCCGCCAATGGGGCCACTATCGGCCTTCATGGGGATCGCCGTTAAGCCCATCCGTTTGAATGTCTTGAGATAAGCGACGAATTGTTTGTTGTAAGACCGTTTCGCGCCTTCGAAATCCAAATCGAAGGAATAGGCATCTTTCATGAAAAATTCACGCCCGCGCATGACACCGAACCGGGGCCGAACCTCGTCCCGGAATTTCCATTGAATGTGATAGAGCATCTTGGGTAGGTCGCGGTAGCTTTTAGCGGCGTCGGCGAAAATCTCGGTGACCTGTTCCTCATTGGTGGGGCCATACAGCATGTCGCGATCGTGGCGGTCGGTGATGCGCAGCATTTCAGGGCCGTAGGCGTCATAACGCTCGCTTTTGCGCCACAGGTCGGCGGGCTGAATAGTCGGCATCAGCATTTCCTGGGCGCCAATGGCATCTTGTTCCTCGCGCACGATTTGTTCGATTTTCCGTAAAACCCGCAATCCCAGCGGTAGCCATGAATAAATACCGGCCGAGGATTGGCGGATCATACCGGCGCGCAGCATCAATCGGTGCGAGACAATCTGCGCCTCGGACGGGGTTTCCTTAATGGTCGGCATGAAAAAGCGGGATAAGCGCATCGGTGGAATGGCCTCGAATACTGGTTGCGTCAACGGACGCTTAGGAAGTGGGACTTTATGCGTTTGCCGCCCCGGCTTCAACCATCGGCAAAGACCTTAGGATCGACCTGCATCCAGGGCGGGCTTAACTTGGCGATGCGTTTGTAGGCCATGCAATCCTCATGATGGGCGCCGGGCAAATAACCGATACACATCATGAATTCGTTGACGATTTCGCTGCCCATGAATTTAAAGGTCTGGCGGAACAGTTTCGTCCATTCGGCCCGGTTTAACGGATGGTGGGCGGCGATCCAGGCGGCGAAGCCGTCATGGCTGTCGCCAAGCGCCTGGATGCGCTTGGCGTTCTCGATGATCGACGCGACCTTGAGCTTGTTGCGGATGATTCCCGCGTCACCGAGTAGTCGCTTGACGTCCTTGGCCTTGTAGGCGGCGACGGTATCGACATTGAATTGATCGAAGGCGGCCACCGTGGTTGGGCGTTTCTTTAAAATCAAATCCCATGACAGCCCCGCTTGAAACAGCTCCAGTGATTGCAGCTCGAACAGGTAACGCTCGTCCTCCTTGGCGTCCTTCCCTTTTAACGGAAAGCCGTATTCGTTGTCGTGATAGGATTGGTGGATGGGGTTGTCTTCGGCGACTTCGCAGTACCAGCTCATATTACACCCTGAACGAAAAGACGCCCGATATGAAGACCACATAGATCAGGCAGAAGATAACGGCAGCGGCCACCGTGGTGATGGCAGCCCTTAATAGGATACGGGGATTAGCGGGTGCGCCGGGGTCGTCCCCTTCACCAAGATCTTCGGGGTCGATGCGCCGGACCCCCCACGGCAGAACCATGAACATCACCAGCCCCCAGTTGATGGCGTAGGTGGCGAAGCCGGTATACCAACTCATCAGACCTGTTCCAGTTCGATCAGGGTGCCGGTGAAATCCTTGGGATGCAGGAACAGCACCGGCTTGCCGTGCGCCCCTTCCCTGGGTTCGCCGTCGCCGAGAACCCGCGCGCCCTGTTCGGTCAGCCGGTTGCGGGCGGCGATAATGTCATCGACTTCAAAACATAGATGATGCATGCCGCCAGTGGGATTGCTCTCGAGAAATTTGGCGATTGGGGAACTGTCCCCCAATGGCTCTAAAAGTTCGATCTTAGTGTTGCCTACGTCCACGAAGACCACCGTTACCCCGTGGTCCGGCAACGCTTGCGGGCCAGACACCGTGGCTCCCATTATTTCCCGGTAGACCTTAGCGGCGGCGCCCAGGTCAGGTACAGCGACGGCGACGTGATTGAGTTTGCCGATCATGAATTTTTACGACGCTCCTTAAACACGGACCAAATGCACGGTACACACCGGGCGTTTGTCTAGATTTTTACGGAAACTGCGTCGGACCGCAACACGCACGGTCTCTCGGACTTTGCCGTCGTCCCTTAGGTCCTTGCCCTTCATTCCCTTAAGAGCCTCCTTGGCGGTGGTAATAGCATCGTCGGCGACGTCTTCTTCGCCGTCTTCCAATAGGCCACTGGTAGAAAGTTCAGGCTCGGCACAAAGCATGCCGTCCTCATCCAGGGCCACCGTCACCGTTGCTGAACCGTTGTAAAGGGCCCGGTTACGGCTTTTGGCAAGGGCGCCATCCCAGGGGATCAAACGATTGCCTTCCAATGCCAAGCGGCCTGATGCTACTTCGCCGCAGATGCCCGATTCGCCCGGTGCCAGACGGATCATACCGCCGTTTTCATTGACGATGGCTTTCGGCACCTGACAGGTTCGGGCCAATGCGGCATGCTCTGCCAAGTGGCGGCGCTCGCCATGCACCGGAACCGATATCCGGGGCCGGGTCAATTGATACATCCGCGTCAGTTCGTCCCGGGCCGGGTGCCCGGAGACATGAATAAAATGATCTTTACCTGTCACCACCCGCACACCGCTCCGCACCAGCTGATTATGCAACCTCCCGATGCCGTCCTCGTTGCCGGGAATCATGCGGGCCGAAAAGATGACTGTATCGCCTTCGCCCAAGGTCAGGTGTTTGTGGCCGCCATGGGCAATCCTGGACAACGCCGCGCGTGGTTCGCCCTGGCTGCCGGTGCAAACAAATAACACCTTGTCGTCAGGGATGTGACCGGCATCTTCTTCACTGATGAAGGCGGGCACGTCATCGAGATATCCGTTTTCACGCGCCGCATCGTTAATCCGCCACAGCGACCGACCGGCCAGCACCACATCGCGGTCATTGGCCTGGGCGGCCTGGGCGATGGTTTCAAGGCGCGCCACGTTGGAAGCGAAACAGGCCACCGCGACCTTGCCTTGGCAATCGCCTATCACCTCGGTCAAACTGTCCAGCAGATCACCTTCAGAGCCGGAATCGCCGGGCGTAAAGACATTGGTGGAATCGCAAACGATCGCCAACACCCCTTCCTCGCCAAGCTTTTGTAGCGCTTCTTCATCCGCCGTATCCCCGATCACCGGGCTGGGGTCGAACTTCCAATCACCAGTATGAAGAATGGTGCCCAATTCCGTGCGGATGGCGATGGCATTGGGTTCGGGGATCGAATGGGTAAGGCTGATCAACTCCATATCAAAGGGGCCGACTTCGAATCGGCCGCCCAGGGGAATTTCGATGATTTCGACCTGGTCGGCGAATTCGGTTTCCGCCAGTTTGCGTTTCAGGATTGAAAGCGTAAACGGGGTCGCATAAATGGGACATCGCAGCCGTTGCCATAGATACGGCACCGCGCCCAGATGGTCTTCGTGGGCATGGGTGAGCACCAATCCTGCCAATTGATCCTGGCGTTCTTCGATAAATGCCGGGTCTGCCATCAGCACATCAAGGCCGGGCTGGGCACCGTTGGCAAAGGTGATCCCCAAATCAACCATCACCCAGGTTTCCTGGCCCTCGGCGCCTAAGCCGTAAAGGTTGAGGTTCATGCCGATTTCGCCGGCGCCGCCCAACGGCAGGAAGATTAATTGATCGGTGTTTTCGGCATTCATGAATTAAGTCGATATATGGCGAGAAGGCCGCGAAGTGTCAGGTCCGGATCAGAATGTTTGATGCAATCCGTGGCTTCTGAAAATAACCCTGCCAGTCCGCCGGTGGCAATGACCGTGAGGCCGCCTCCGTGTTCGTCCTGCAACCGCTTGACCAGGCCCTCGACAAGCCCGATATAGCCCCAATAGATGCCCGATTGCATGGCTTCAATGGTGGCCTTGCCGGTGATTTTTTCAGTCCGCTGGATGGCGACTCGGGGAAGTTGGGCGGCAGCCATATGGAGCGCCTCCAAAGATAGATTAACACCCGGTGCGATGACTCCACCGATGTAATTGCCATCGGCATCAATGATATCGAAGGTGGTGGCGGTGCCGAAATCGACGACAATCAAGGGGCCGCCGTAATTCTGGTGGGCGGAAACCGCGTTGACCAGCCGGTCGGCGCCGACGTCTTGGGGACGGTCGACCAGAGCCTTAAGGTCCAAGTCAACGCCCCTTTCGCCAATCACCAGTGGTTCGCTGTGAAAATGATCCCGGCACAGGGATTTCAAGGTAAAAAGCGTTGCTGGCACCACCGAGGCAATGATGGCGCCGGTGATATCGTCAGGAATAAGGCCGACGTCTCCCATCAATTGACCGAGCCAAACCCCGAAATCATCTGCGGTGCGTTCCGAATGAGACGACGACCGCCATTCACCCCTGATTTTGTCGGCGTCATCAAAGACGGCGAAAACGATATTGGTGTTCCCTGAATCGATGGCCAATAGCATGGTTTTAGTCCGTTGATGCAAAGAAAACATCACCGGCGGTAATCCTACGCTCACCGTCTTCGGTTTTTAGCAACAATGCGCCGTCTTCATCCAGGTCGGTGAACACCCCGGTCAAGGTTTCTTTATCAAGCCTCACCTCAATTTCTTCGCCTTGACCGATACAACGCCATAGCCAGTTCTTGCGGATCGGTGCAAACCCTTCCTCCAGCCAGGCATTGGTCCACTTTAGAAATTGGCGGCAAAAGGAATCCAGGCAATCGACCTCGGTGGCGCCCACACCCTCAGCCCTTAGCGATGTCGCCGGGAAGTCCGTATCGCCAGGAAATATCCCGACGTTTAGACCTAAGCCTAAGATTACCCAATCGGCGTGGCCATCAGCATCGGTTTCCGTTTCCAGCAGGATACCGGCGACCTTTTTATCGTTGAGCAGGACATCGTTGGGCCATTTGCATTGGACTTTATGACCGGCCTCACCGAGGGTGCCGAGGACATCAAACACCGCCAGCGCCGCGATGAAGCCGAATTCCGCGGCTTTGGCAACGGCGACATCGGGACGCAGCACTAATGAACAATACAGGTTTCCTGGTGGGCTCGACCATTTTCGGCCGCGCCGACCGCGCCCGTCGGTTTGCTCCTTGGCCCAGATCAAAGTGCCGTCCGGGGCTTTATCTTCCCCAAGGGCCGCCAATCTTCGGGCCTCGGCATTGGTGCTATCCACGGTCTCTAGGCTTACCAGGTGGTAAGCCGACGGAAGATCAGGTTGGCGCATAATGATCCTAAATATTATCCGGCGAACAAGGAGGCCGCCGCTGCGGCCGCGGCCGACAGGATAGGGGTTGGGTAAACGAAGAAGAAGGCAACAAACAACCCGGTTCCGGTGAGCACAATGGCCAATTCCGGGGCCGCCGATTTATCCAGAGCCTCCTCCAGGTCCTCGAAATAAACCAGTTGCACGATCCGCAAATAATAAAACGCGGCAACGACGCTGGACAAAACACCGAAAATGGCAAGCGTGTACAGGTGGGCTTCGATGGCGGATACAAAGATATAAAATTTCCCGAAAAAACCCGCGAAGGGAGGTATGCCGGCCATGGAAAACATCAAGATCGTCAGCGCCAGCGCCAACATCGGATGGGTTCGGTTCATTCCGGCAAGATCCTTAATGTTTTCAACCATGTGGCCGTCGCGCCGCATGTACAGGATGCAGGTAAATACGCCGATATTCATCATCAAATAAATGGAGAGATAAATCAGTACGCTTTGGATTCCGGCTTCGGTGCCCACCGCCAACCCAATCAGTGCGTAACCGGCATGGCCGATGGAACTATAAGCCATCAATCGTTTGATGTTGGTCTGGTTAATGGCGGCGAATGCGCCCAGCGCCATCGACGCCATCGATATAAAGATGACAATTTGCTGCCATTCGCCGACCAGACCGCCGAACGGTCCAACCATGACGCGGATAAATAATGCCATCGCTGCGATCTTCGGTGCCACCGAAAAAAAGGCGGTGACCGGTGTTGGTGCGCCTTCGTACACGTCAGGTGTCCACATATGAAACGGCACCGCGGAAACCTTGAAGGCCAACCCTGCCAGGATAAAGACGATCCCGAAAATAACGCCTATGCTGGTCTCGCCGTGATGGGCATCAAATAAATTGGCAAGTTGATCGAAATTCGTCGTACCGGTAAAGCCGTATACCAGCGACGAACCGTACAGCAACATGCCCGATGCGACGGCACCGAGGACGAAGTATTTCAATCCGGCCTCGGTCGAGCGGGTGTCGTCGCGCTGAAACGACGCGATCACGTAAAGTGACAAAGATTGAAGTTCCAGACCAACGTATAACGAAATCAAGTCGTTGGCGGAAATCATCATCATCATGCCGAGGGTGGCAAAGAGGATGAGGATGGAATATTCAAACCGGGCCATGTCGTGGCGTTCCAGGAAGCCATACGAAATAATGATCGCCAGGGCTGAGCCAGCCAGAACCAAAATTTTGCAGTAAACAGCAAAGGTATCGCTGACAAACATATTGGCGAACGTCGGCAGCCGACCGCCGGATAACGTTGAGACCAGCAACACGGCCAACAACAAGGCGACGATGCTGAGCAGGGAAATAAGCCGGGAAGCCTTGATGTCATTGATGCCGCCAGTTTTATGAAACACGCCAAGCATCAGCAGCGCCATGGCGACCGAGGCCAGGAACATTTCCGGCAGTGCCGGGATAATATTGGGGATTTCGGCCATGGCTTTCTCCTCCCCTAATTCCCAGCCACGCTGATGGCCGCACTGGCATTCAGGGCGGATTCGATATTAGTGATCATGTTGGCGACCGACACATGCATGATGTCCAGGAACGGTGCCGGATAAACTCCCATCAAAATAACCAGCACGATCAAAGGCGCGAAGATGGCGACCTCGCGCAGGCTCATGTCTTTGATGGCGGCGAGGCTGTCTTTTGTCAGGCTCCCGAAAATGACCCGCCGGTAGAGGTAAAGCATGTAGGCGGCGCCCAGAATCAGGCCGGTGGCGGCCAGCGCCGCGACCCAGGTGTTGGCCTTGAAGGCGCCGACCAGGACCAGGAATTCACCGACAAACCCGGCCGTACCCGGAAGCCCGACCGAGCCGAGCATGAAGATCATGAAAATCAGTGAATACCCCGGCATCCGGTGGACGAGGCCTCCATAGGCGGCAATCTCGCGCGAGTGAATACGGTCGTAAACGACGCCGACAATCAGGAACAGTGCCGCCGAAATGACGCCGTGGGCCAACATGACGAAAATCGCGCCCTCAATGCCCTGGACGGTCAGCGTAAACGCGCCGATGGTAACGAACCCCATGTGCGCCACCGAGGAATAGGCAATCAGCTTTTTCATATCCTCTTGGGCCAGGGCGACCAGGGAGGTGTAGATCACGGCAATGATGGATAGGGTGTAAATCAGTGGGGTGAACATGACCGAGGCTTCGGGGAACATCGGCAAAGAGAACCGTAACAATCCATAGCCGCCGAATTTTAGTAACACCGCCGCCAGGATCACCGAGCCCGCCGTCGGCGCCTCGACATGGGCGTCGGGAAGCCATGTATGTACCGGCCACATTGGGATTTTGACCGCGAAGGAGGCAAAAAACGCCAACCATAACCAGGTCTGCAATTCGGCCGGGAAACGGTGAACCATCAGGCCCTGGATGTCGGTGGTGCCGGCGTCGAAATACATCGCCATGATCGCCAACAACATCAGCACCGAACCGGCCAGGGTATAAAGGAAGAACTTAAATGACGCATATACCCGCCTTGGCCCGCCCCAGATACCGATGATCAGGAACATCGGGATCAGCACCGCTTCGAAGAAGATATAAAAGACCACCAGATCCAAGGCGCAGAACATGCCGATCATGAAGGTTTCCAGCACCAGGAACGAGATCATGTATTCCTTGACCCGGTCGTCAATGTTTTCCCAGCTGGCGAGAATGCAGATCGGCGTCAACAGGGTCGTCAACATAACGAACAACATGGAAATGCCGTCGATCCCCATCTTGTATCCAATATTGAAGTCGGGCATCCAAGTTAAGGTATGGACAAATTGGAAATCGGCGGTGGTGGTGTCGAAGTGAAACCAGACAAACAGAGAGAGGGCGAAATTGGCCAACGAGGTCCACAGCGCCACGTACCGGGCATTCCGTTTCACGACATCTTCATCACCAAAAATGATCAAAATGAAGACTGCGCCAACCAGCGGCAGGAACGTCAATATCGTTAGGATGGGAAATTGTGCCATCGCCCCTACCCTCCGTGCCCGAACAGATACCATGTCACCAGGACAACTAGGCCGGTCAGCATGGCAAGCGCGTAGTGATAGAGGTAACCCGATTGTATGGCGCCAGCACGTTTGGCCAAATACTTGACGGCGGCGGAAATGCCATCCGGCCCGACGCCGTCGATCAACGCCCCATCACCGCCTTTCCAGAAACCGCGGCCCAGCATAAATGCCGGACGAACGAAGATCAGGTCATACAATTCATCGAAGTACCATTTGTTGAGCAGGAACTGGTAAAGCCCCTGCACGCGCCCGGCGATGACGCCCGGCAGCGACGGCATTCCCATGTACAACACGTAGGCAAGGGCAATACCGGCACCGCCAACGGCCAACGGCAGGTATTTCACCCACAAAGGCACGTGGTGGGCGGCTTCCAAGGCCGGGTGGCTCGGCAGGACTAGAATGGCTTGGCCCCAGAAATGTTCGGCATCGTGGCCGACGAAGCTCTCGAATCCCAGGTAGCCCATGTACATGGCGCCCGTCGCCAGCACGAACAGCGGCAGGATCATTACCTTCGGGCTCTCATGGACCTGGGACAGCACGCTGGAGTCGGCCCTGGACGTGCCATGGAAGGTCATAATCAACAGCCGCCAGGAATAAAACGCAGTGAGGAACGCCGCCGCGATTCCCAGCCAGAACGCATATCCACCGGCCAGGGTATTGGCGGCAAAAGCGGCTTCCAGGATAACGTCCTTGGAATAGTAGCCGGCGAACGGCCATATTCCAGCCAGCGCCAGGGAGCCTATCAACATCAAGGCATAGGTAACCGGGATTAATTTCCACAAACCGCCCATTTTGCGCATGTCCTGTTCATCAGACATGGCGTGAATGACCGAGCCGGCGCCGAGAAACAGCAGCGCTTTGAAAAAGGCATGGCCGACAAGGTGGAAAATGCCTGCCGAATACGCCGAAACACCGGCGGCGAAGAACATGTAACCCAGTTGCGAGCACGTCGAATAGGCGATTACCCGCTTGATGTCGTTCTGTACGCAGGCGACGGTGGCGGCGAAAATGGCGGTCGAGGCGCCGACCACGGTGACGAGCGTCAGCGCCGTATCCGAATATTCAAACAGCGGCGACATCCTGACGACCATGAACACGCCGGCGGTAACCATGGTCGCGGCATGGATCAGGGCGGAAACAGGCGTCGGGCCTTCCATGGCGTCGGGCAGCCACGTGTGCAGGCCCAATTGCGCCGATTTGCCCATGGCGCCGATAAACAACAGCACCGCACATATGGTGATGGCGTGAAATTCGGTGCCGAAGACCACCATCGTCGCATCGGCCTTGCCAGGAACGGCGGCGAAAATGGTGTCGTAATTAACCGACTGAAACAGCACAAA
Organism: Alphaproteobacteria bacterium MarineAlpha3_Bin2; assembly: GCA_002938315.1. Lineage (GTDB taxonomy): Bacteria > Pseudomonadota > Alphaproteobacteria > Rhodospirillales > Casp-alpha2 > Casp-alpha2. Next base: position 46,112 of record PTLL01000006.1, read on the forward strand.
GATGGTGAAAATACCGAGGGCGAAGCCGAAGTCACCGACCCGGTTAACGACGAAGGCCTTGATAGCGGCGGCGTTGGCCGCCGGACGGTCGTACCAAAAACCGATTAGCAGGTATGAGCACAACCCGACCCCTTCCCAACCGAAGAACAGCTGCACCAGGTTGTCGGCACTGACCAGCATCAGCATGAAGAAGGTGAACAGGCTCAGGTAGGACATGAAGCGCGGAACCGAATGATCGTGGTGCATGTAGCCGATCGAATAGACATGAATTACTGCGGCCACGGTGGTTACCATGAACAGCATCACCGATGACAACGTATCCAGCTTGATCGCCCAGGAGACTTCCATGGCGCCGGAATCGATCCAGGTGAACAGTTCAACCGTGCGCGGGTTATTGCCTAACACCACATCCCAAAACACCACCCCGGCGGCGACGGCGGCCAGGATCATGGCACCCGACGTCACCCATTGGGCGGCGGTGTCTATTCTATTGGGGGTACTTGTCTTCGAGGAACGGACGAAGACCAGCAATCCGGCGCAGAACGCTCCGAACAACGGCAGGAATACGGCGAATAATTCCATGATGCCTGCCCTAGCCCTTCATCATGTTGACGTCTTCGACGGCGATGGAACCGCGATTTCGGAAATACACCACCAAGATGGCCAGACCGATGGCGGCCTCGGCGGCGGCCACGGTCAACACGAACATGGTGAAGACCTGGCCGACCATGTCGCCCAGGTCGGCGGAGAACGCGACCAGGTTGATGTTGACCGCCAACAGCATCAATTCCACCGACATCATGATGATGATGACGTTCTTGCGATTGAGGAAGATGCCCAGGATACCCAGGGTGAACAGGATCGCGGAAACGGTCATATAATGGGAAAGCCCGATTTCAAACATCAGATGCCCTTCCCGGTTTCGACTTTGACGACTTCCACCGAGTCTTCGGCACGGCGGTTAATTTGGTCACTGATGCGCTGCTTGCGGACACCGTCGCGCTTTCGGTGAGTCAACACGATGGCGCCGATCATGGCGACCAGCAGGATCAATCCCGCCGCCTGGAATAGATAGATGTAATGGGTGTAGAACAGCTCACCCAGGGCCTGGGTATTGCTAATTTCATCAACGGGTGGAATCGGCTGGGCTACGGTCGTGCCCGCTTCGGGCGCCATGGCATGACCGGCGACGATGACGACCAGCTCAACCAACAACACCAGGCCAATCATCACCCCTGCCGGCAGGTACTGAAGGAATCCCTGGCGCAGTTCAACGAAATTGATGTCCAACATCATGACAACGAACAGGAACAACACCGCCACCGCGCCGACATAGACGACGACCAGGATCATGGCCAGGAACTCCGCCCCCATCAGCACGAACAGGCCGGCTGAACTGAAAAACGCCAGGATCAGGAACAGCACCGAATGAACCGGGTTGCGGGCGGATATCACCAGCGCCCCCGAAACCACGGTGAAAAAGGCAAATACGTAAAATGTCAGTGCTTGGATCATCTTAAATTAGGTCTTTTCTCGGCTCACAACCGGCCTTAACGATACGCCGCGTCGACGCGCAGCCGTTCGGCGAGTTCAGTTTCCCAACGGTCTCCGTTGGCCAGTAGTTTATCCTTGTCGTACAGAAGCTCCTCGCGGTTTTCGGTGGAATATTCGAAGTTTGGGCCTTCAACGATGGCGTCCACGGGGCAGGCTTCTTCGCAGAGCCCGCAATAAATGCATTTGACCATATCGATATCGTAGCGCGTGGTGCGGCGCGATCCGTCGGGGCGGGGCTCTGCCTCAATGGTGATGGCCTGGGCCGGGCAGATGGCTTCACACAGTTTACAAGCGATGCAGCGTTCCTCGCCGTTTGGATAACGCCTGAGAGCGTGTTCACCGCGAAACCGGGGCGACAGAGGCCCTTTTTCAAACGGATAGTTGATGGTGATTTTCTTTCGGAACATGTAGCGCAACGTCAACGCCATGCCGGTGACCAGTTCTGTCAGGAAAACGGTTTTAATACTTCGTCTGATGAATCCCATGATATTCCTTTCCTCAGCTCGACACCGGCGTTAGATCAAATGCCACTAAAATACCGCCTACGATAACCACCGCCGCCAGCGAGATCGGCAGAAACACTTTCCAGCCAAGCCGCATCAATTGGTCATAGCGATAGCGTGGGAAGGTGGCGCGCACCCACAGGAAAATGAACAATACGGCAGCAATCTTGAAAGCAAACCACACCGGGCCCGGCACCAGGGTAAATGGCACCATATCCATGGGCGGTAGCCAGCCCCCTAAGAACAAGATTGTCGTCATCCCGGCCATCAGGATCATGTTGGCGTATTCACCGAGAAAAAACAGCGCGAAGGGCATCGCCGAATATTCAACATTGTAGCCGGTCACCAATTCGGCTTCGGCTTCGGGCATGTCAAACGGATGGCGATTGGTCTCAGCCAGAGTCGAGATGAAGAAGATCACCGCCATCGGGAATAGGGGCACGATGAACCACATATCCCTTTGTGCGTTGACGATATCGGATAAATTCAGCGATCCCGCCAACAGCAACACGGTCACGATGACGAAGCCCATGGACACTTCGTAAGACACCATTTGAGCGGCAGAGCGCAGCCCGCCCAGGAACGCATAGCGTGAATTTGACGCCCACCCGGCCATCAGGACACCGTAAACGCCCATCGAGGATATCGCGAACAGGTACAGAATGCCGACATTGATATCGGCCAACACCATGCCCTCATCGAAGGGGATCACCGCCCAGGCGACCAAAGCCAGGGAAAAGGTGATGGAGGGCGCGGCGATAAACACGCCACGGTTGGCGCCGGCGGGGATGATGGTTTCCTTTAAGAATAGCTTGAGGCCGTCTGCGATCGGTTGCAGTAATCCGAATGGTCCCACCACATTGGGACCGCGCCTCAGCTGCATGGCGCCGATCACTTTCCGCTCCGCATAGGTCAGGTATGCCACTGCCACCATTACCGGGGCGACAATGAGGACAATCTTAATCACGATCCAGACCACCGGCCAAATATAATTATACCAAAACTCAACCATCGGTTCCGGTCTTGTCCTTCTCCGCGCCCGGCAGCAAATCGCTGCATTTGGCCATCGTCACCGAAGCCCGGCTAATGGGGTCGGTCATGTAGAAATTTTCGATTGGCGACGATAGCGCCGATGTCCCTAACTCACCGTTCCCGCCGAATGGTTTCCAGGCCGCGGGTGCAACCTCATCAACGTTAATAAAGGCAGCATTCGTCTCAACCATGCGGGCGCGCAGCATTCGGGCATCGTCGAATGCCAAGGGGCATTCCAAAATCGCCGACAGCGCACGGATGATAGTCCAATCCTCACGCGCTTCACCGGGAGGAAACGCGGCTAGGCGTGTCCGTTGAACCCGGCCTTCAGTATTGACGTAGGTGGCGTTCTTTTCCGTATAGGCGGCGCCGGGCAAGATGACATCGGCCCGGTGTGCGCCGGCATCGCCATGATGACCCTGATAGATGACGAAGGCCTCGCCTAAGCGGTCCATGTCGATTTCATCGGCGCCGAGTAGATAAACAACGTCAACGGCCCCCTTACCGGCGCCGTCCAGAATGGCTTTGGTGTCACGTCCCTTGCCGGCCGGCACAAAACCCAAATCCAACCCGCCGACGCGGGCAGCCGCCGTGTGTAGTACGTTAAAGCCGTTCCAGCCGATTTTGTCATTGACCAAGCTGCAGGCTTCGGCAATGTCGCGTGCGAGACTGAGAATCCCGCCACCGTCGGGCCTGGCCAAGGCACCTTGGCCCAGGATTAGCATCGCTTTTTCGGCCCTTTTCATGACCTTGGCGAATTTATGGCGGCCGTTGGCTAGGGATTTCAGCACTTCAACGTCATCGCCTAAGTGATCGTAATCGTAGGTCAGGTCGTCACCGGTGCCGACGACGGCGATGGGAAAATTCCTCATCAGAAACCGCTTGCGCAGGCGGGAATTCAAAACCGGGGCTTCTAGCCTGGGATTGGTGCCGATCAACAGACAGGCGTCGGCATGTTCGATCCCGGCAATGGTGGAATTGAACAGGTAGCCGGCGCGGACGGTTGGGTCGAGCTTCGCGCCGTCCTGGCGACAATCGAAATGGGGCGAGCCCAAGGCCGTCATCAGGTCCTTCAAGGCCATCATCGATTCACAATCGGCCAAATCACCGGCGAGGGCGGCGACTTTCTTGCCATCAATCCCCTTGAGCCGTTTGGCGACAGCGGCGAAGGCCTCGTCCCAGGTCGCCGGGGTCAGCTTGCCGTCACGACGCACATAAGGCTGATCTAGCCGTTGGCGTTTGAGCCCGTCACAGGCGAAGCGGGTTTTATCTGAAATCCATTCTTCGTTTACCTCCTCGTTGAGGCGCGGCAGGATACGCATGACTTCGGCGCCCCGCGTGTCGACCCGGATGTTTGAGCCGACGGCGTCTAATACGTCGATGGATTCTGTCTTCTTCAATTCCCAGGACCGGGCGGTGAAGGCATAGGGCTTCGACGTCAAGGCGCCGACCGGGCACAGGTCGATCATGTTGCCGGATAGTTCTGATGTCAGCGCCTTTTCAACATAAGTGCCGACTTCCATGTGTTCGCCCCGCCCGGTCGCGCCTAATTCCTGCACGCCGGCGATCTCCGTGGCGAAGCGAATGCAGCGGGTACAATGAATGCACCTGGTCATCATGGTTTCAATCAGCGGGCCGAGGTCCTTATCTTTGACGGCGCGTTTGTTATCAGCATAGCGGCTGCGGTCGTGGCCATAGCCCATGGCTTGATCCTGAAGGTCGCATTCGCCACCCTGATCACAGATCGGGCAATCCAGGGGGTGGTTGATGAGCAGGAATTCCATCACCCCTTTACGCATTTGTCGCACTTCCGGCGTGTTGGTTTCGATCACCATGCCTTCGCCGACCGGCATCGCGCACGACGCGATCGGCTTGGGTGCCCGTTCCATGTGTACCAGGCACATACGGCAATTGCCGGCGATGGAAAGCCGTTCGTGAAAACAAAAACGCGGAATTTCAATGCCCATCTGTTCACACGCTTGGAGGATCGTGAGTCCGGGTTCGACTTCGACTTCAATGCCGTCAATGGTAAGTTTTGGCAATTTTAATACTTTCCTAGGCAGCCGCGGTTTTGTCTGACGACTGATAATCGGCGATGCGTTGTTCCAATTCCGGGCGGAAATGACGGATCAAACCTTGGATGGGCCACGCCGCAGCATCCCCGAAGGCACAAATGGTATGCCCTTCGACTTGCCGGGTGACTTCTTCAAGCAGGTCAATTTCCTCTACCGAGGTGTTGCCTCGAACCATGCGCTCCATCATGCGCAACATCCAGCCAGTCCCCTCGCGACACGGCGTGCACTGGCCACAACTTTCATGCATGTAAAAGCTGGACAGGCGGGCGATGGCGGCAATGATATCGGTGGACTTGTCCATGACTATTACCGCCGCCGTGCCCAGGCCAGAATGAACGTCCTGACAGGAATCAAAATCCAGACATAAGGTATCGCATTGGGCCTTAGGCACCACCGGCACCGAAGATCCACCGGGAATGACCGCCAGTAGATTTTTCCAACCGCCGCGGACGCCGCCGGCATGTTTTTCGATGAGATCCTTCAACGGCACGCCCATTTCTTCTTCGACCGTACAGGGATTGTTGATGTGGCCGGAAATGTTGAACAGCTTGGTGCCGGTATTGTTGGGTTTGCCTAATCCCGCGAACCAGTCGGCGCCGCGCCTGAGAATGGTCGGCGCGACGGCAATGGATTCAACGTTGTTCACCGTTGTGGGGCAGCCGTAGAGACCGCAGTTGGCCGGGAACGGCGGCTTCATGCGGGGTTGCCCCTTCTTGCCCTCCAGGCTTTCGATCAGCGCCGATTCCTCGCCGCAAATATAGGCCCCCATCCCACGGTGGATATAAAAGTCAAATTTATAACCGGATTTGCACGCATCCTCGCCGATCAATCCGGCGGCGTAGGCTTCATCCACTGCCCGTTGCAAGGCCTCTGTTTCGCGGAAGAATTCACCACGCACATAGCAGTAGGTCGTGTTGGCCCCCATGGCAAAGGAGGCCAGTAAAGCCCCTTCAATTAATTTATGGGGTTCGTTGCGAAGAATTTCACGATCCTTGCAGGTACCCGGTTCGCCCTCGGCGGCATTGATGACCAGATAATGGGGCCTTTCGGAAGCTTCCTTGGGCATGAACGACCATTTCATGCCGGTCGAAAAACCCGCGCCGCCGCGCCCGCGCAATTCCGATTCCTTGATTTTCTCGATAATTTTTTCGCGGCCCTTTGCCATGATGGCCTTGGTCCGCGACCAATCCCCCCGTTTTTTGGCGGCCTTGAGGCTGGTGTCCCCGAGACCATAAATATTGGTGAAAATACGGTCTTTATCGTCGAGCATGGCTATTTCCCCGCCCCGTAATTTATTTCTTTCAAGCACGTCAAACCGCCCGCCGGTTCCGACGAATGCCGCCCGCTCTGTGATCCGGGTTTTGGGGTCTGGCCGCCCTTCAATGCCCCGAGGATCGCTTTTGTGCTTTCGGCGTCCAAATCTTCATAATAATCGTCGCCGATCTGCATCATCGGGGCATTAGCGCAAGCGCCAAGGCATTCGGCCACCGACAAGGTAAATTGACCGTCCTCGCTGGTTTCGCCCATTTCCAGGCCGAGGCTTTCCTTGCATGCACCGACGATGGCGTCCGAGCCTCTCAGCAAACAAGGCAAATTCGTGCATACTTGGACATGGTTTTTGCCTACCGGTCCAAGGTTGTACATGGTGTAGAAGGTGGCGACTTCATAGACCCGGATCGGCGCCATCCCCAACATCCCGGCGACGGTGTCCATGGCGGCGCGTGGCAACCAGCCGTCGTGCTGGCGTTGCGCCAGATCAAGCAATGGCATCACCGCACTTTCCTGCCAACCTTCCGGATATTTTGCGATCTCCACGTTCGCCGCTTCGGCATTTTCAGAGGTGAAGACGAAATTGTCGGGTTGGACGACGGTTTTAGTTGAACCACTCATCGGTCGATTTCTCCGAAAACGATATCAAGAGACCCGATGGTGGCAACCACATCAGCCAGCATATGACCGTTCGACAATAGGTCCATGGCTTGCAGATGGGCGAACCCCGGCGCTCGAATTTTGCAGCGGTAAGGCTTGTTGGTACCGTCGGAAACCAGATAGACACCGAATTCACCTTTTGGGGCTTCCACGGCGGTATAGGTTTCCCCGGCGGGCACATGATAACCCTCTGTATAAAGCTTGAAGTGATGGATCAGGGCTTCCATGGAATTTTTCATCTCGGCGCGGGACGGCGGAGAAATTTTCCGGTCGTCGGACTTACACCGGCCACCAGGCATTTCTTCGAGGCACTGTTTAATGATGCGGAGGCATTGCCGCATTTCCTGAATGCGTACCAGATACCGGTCATAACAATCGCCATGCTTGGCGATTACCACATCGAAGTCCATTTTAGCGTAAACGTCATAGGGTTGTGACTTACGCAAGTCCCAGGGCACCCCAGCGGAACGCAGGTTCGGGCCCGTAAATCCCCAATCGAAGCACTGATCCGCCGTAATCACGCCGATATCCACGGTCCGTTGTTTAAAGATGCGGTTTTCCGTCAACAAGGTTTCGCAATCGTCGATCATCTTGGGAAAGGTTTCGGCCCAGGTCCCGATATCGTCCAGAAGTTCCGGTGTAAGGTCGTGGCTGACACCACCGGGGCGGAAATAGTTCATGTGCATGCGTGCCCCCGATGCGCGTTCGCAAAATTCCATCAGGGTTTCACGATCTTCGAACATCCACAGCATGGGGGTCATGGCGCCGGTATCCATGGCGTACGCGCAGACCGTGAATATGTGGTTCAGCACCCGCCCGATTTCGGCAAACAGGACCCGGATGTATTGTCCGCGTGGCGGCACCTCCAGGCCTAAGAGTTTTTCCACCGCCAGCGCAAAAGCGTGTTCCTGATTCTGCGGAGAAACGTAATCCAGGCGGTCGAAATACGGCAGCGCCTGGACGTAATTTTTATATTCGATCAGCTTTTCAGTGCCCCGGTGCAAAAGGCCGATATGGGGATCGGCGCGGGTAATGATTTCGCCATCCATTTCTAGGACCATCCGCAACACCCCGTGCGCCGACGGATGCTGGGGGCCGAAATTGAGATTAAAATTCCTAATCTGAGTTTCGGCCATCAGGCGTCACCTTCGCCTACGGCGCCATCAGCATTTTCATCTTCGGCGTCCTCGGCCTTTTCATCACCGGGAAGAACTCCCTGGACGCCTTCCCAGGGGCTGAGAAAATCGAAGCTGCGGAATTCCTGGGTGAGCTTCACCGGTTCATATACGACGCGCTTCAGTTCATCGTCGTAACGGACCTCCACATAACCCGTCAGCGGAAAATCCTTGCGTAGCGGGTGACCATCAAAACCGTAATCGGTCAGAATTCTACGGAGATCGGTATGGCCCGAAAAAAATATGCCGAAAAGATCCCAGGTTTCACGTTCCCACCAATCGGCGGCGCTGAAAACCTCGGTGACTGTCGGCACCGGGGTATCTTCATCGGTTTCCACCTTGACCCGAACACGATTGTTGTTGATCAGGCTGAGCAGATTGTAAACCACTTCGAACCGAGGAATGCGTTCCGGGTAATCAACGCCGCAAATGTCCATTAGTTGCTTGAATCGGCAATTAACATCGTCGCGCAGGAATGCCATCACCCTGGCGATCCCTTCCGCCTTAACAGATACAACGAGTTCGCCCAAAATGACGGTTGTCCCGTTGACGTCTTCGGGCAATTGGTCGGCAATATACTCGCCGAGATCTTTAAGGGCCAAATCCATAGTTTTCCGTTACGTGTATTTTGAGGCGATGAAATGACCGCAAGTCATCAGCGCCACAAAACCCCTGTCCTGTTAATCTTTTTCTTGAGTTGGAGAATGCCGTAGATCAGCGCTTCAGCGGTGGGCGGACAACCGGGTACATAAACATCGACCGGCACCACCCGATCGCAGCCACGGACCACGGAATAGGAATAATGGTAATAGCCGCCGCCATTGGCGCACGACCCCATGGAAATCACGTAGCGGGGTTCGGCCATCTGGTCGTAGACCTTGCGGAATGCCGGCGCCATTTTATTGGTCAGCGTTCCAGCGACGATGATGACGTCGGATTGGCGCGGGCTGGGCCTGGGCACGACACCGAAGCGATCGAGGTCATACCGGCTCATATACGCGTGGATCATTTCTACGGCGCAGCACGCAAGACCAAAGGTCATTGGCCATAACGAGCCGGTGCGCGCCCAATTCGCCAATTTGTCGATATTGGCGACGACAAAACCTTTATCGTGCAATTCCCCGGTGATTCGTTTGAGCAGGACGTCCTGTTCGGGCCCGGTCGGCACCGGTTTGGCGGAATTAGATGTTGTGTCTACTCCCATTCCAAGGCTCCCTTTCTCCATTCGTAGATGAAACCGATGGTGAGAATGCCTAAAAATATAACCATCGACCAAAATCCGAATATTCCGATCTTGCCAAGCGTTACTGCCCACGGAAACAGGAAGGCGACTTCAAGATCAAAAATGATGAAAAGAATAGCGACCAGATAAAAACGAACATCGAATTTCCGTCTCGCATCACCGAAGGGCTCAAACCCGCATTCGTATTGGGATGTCTTGGCCACGTCCGGGTGTTGGGGAACGATGATATAGGAAGCCCCAATCGCGAAAACGGGAATGGCTACGGCGATGCCGATGAATATAAGAATAGGCAGGTATTCTGCGAGCAATTGATCCACGGCAGCCTTCCAAACGGGCTTTTAGCCGGAAATTCGGAGCCTTCCGGGTTTCCTTGTCCTATGGCTATTTATCTGGTTATAAAGTGCCCGAAGGGGTTTGTTTTATCAACCTTTCTCAAGGCTTAACAAAAAAATAGGCATTTCGAAAAAGAATGGCGGGAGTGACGAGACTTGAACTCGCGACCTCCGGCGTGACAGGCCGGCGCTCTAACCAAACTGAGCTACACCCCCTATTATTCCTAGACCCGGTCGGAATGGGGAATTCGCCGAACCGCGGTGCATCGTATCCACCAAAGTTTCAGTGTCAACACGTAGATTTTGCCGGGGGATTTTGGTGGGCGGTGACGGG